>NZ_JAHOOZ010000001.1:5867500-6172107 GCF_019075875.1 Novosphingobium sp. G106
TTCGGTATTGCCGAACGGATGGAAGAGGTGGGGCGCCAGGTGATCCGCCCGTTCATGCCCGACCAGCATCGCGCGTTCTATGCGCAGTTGCCCTTTGTCGTCGCGGGAAGCGTCGATAGCGGCGGTGATGCCTGGGCGACGCTGCTGGCGGGTAGGCCGGGTTTCGTCTCCTCGCCTAGCCCGACGATTCTGGAGTTGCAGGTCGGGCTAGACCCCGCCGATCCGGCGAGCGAAGGCCTTGGCGAAGGCGATGCCGTCGGTCTGCTGGGGATCGAACTCCACACCCGGCGCCGCAATCGAGCGAACGGGGTGCTGCGCGGGTCAACTGCGGGGACGCTGCATTTCGAACTCGATCAGAGCTTCGGCAATTGCCCCAAGTACATTCAGCTTCGCGACTATATCTTCGTTCGTGATCCCGCCGAGCCCTTCGCCGGCGAGGTGCTCGAAAGCGCCGAGCTGGATGCTGCGGCGCGAGTCATGATCACCGCGGCCGATACCTTCTTCGTCGCGTCCTATGCCGATGAAGGGGGGCGCCGCCAAGTCGATGTCTCGCACCGTGGCGGCCGGCCGGGCTTCGTCCGGATCGGCGACGACGGCACGCTCACGATCCCGGATTTCTCGGGCAACATGTTCTTCTCGACGCTGGGCAACATCCTCGTCAACGGCAACGCCGGGCTCCTGTTCGTGGATTTCGAGACCGGCGACCTGCTGCAATTGAGCGGGGATGCCGAAGTGATCCTGGACTCGCCCGAGATCGCCGAGCTGGCGGGCGCCGAGCGCCTGTGGAAGTTCCGCGCGCGCCGCGTCGTGTGGCGGCCGGCGGCGCTGCCGCTGCGCTGGGAATTTCGCGAGGACGGTTGGTCGCCCTTTGCGCTACGAACCGGGGACTGGCCGCAGCATTCCTGAGTTTCGATCCGCACCGCCAAAGGAGTTCTCCATGTCCCGTCCGCCCTTGCCACCGTTCGACGAGCAAAGCGCCATCGAGAAGGTCCGCCTAGCCGAGGATGGCTGGAACAGCCGCAATCCCACCAAGGTCACGTTGGCCTACAGCGCCGACAGCCGCTGGCGCAATCGCGCCGAATTCTTCACCGGACGCGCGGAAATCGAGGCCTTCCTGACGCGCAAGTGGAACCGCGAACTCGACTACCGGCTGATCAAGGAGCTCTGGGCTTACGCCGGCAACCGCATCGCGGTGCGCTATGCCTACGAATACCATGACGACAGCGGCCAATGGTTCCGCGCCTATGGCAACGAGAATTGGGAATTCGACGATGACGGGCTGATGCGCGCGCGTCATAGCAGCATCAACGAGCAGCCTATCGCCGAAGCCGACCGCAAGTTCCACTGGCCGCTCGGCCGCCGGCCGGACGATCACCCCGGGCTCAGCCATTTCGGCTTCTGAGGTTTGGTCGCGCCCGGCTACTTTTGCGCCCGGATTTCTGTACAGAACTTCCGGGTGGACGATCCGGACGCGCCCCCGAGGAAAGCAAGCGATGGACCGCTGGCAAGCCATGCGCATCTTCGTGAAGGTCGCCGATACGGCGAGCTTTTCCGAAGCCGCGCGCCAGCTGAACATGAGTGCGCCCGCCGTGACCCGCGCGGTCGCGGCGCTCGAGGATGTCATCGGCGCGCGGCTGTTCGTGCGGACCACGCGCTCGGTAAAGCTGACCGAAGCAGGCAGCCGATATCTCGAGGATTGCCGCCGCATCCTGGCCGACATTGCCGAGGCCGAGGCCTTTGCTGCCGGTTCCTATGCCAAGCCTTCGGGGACGCTGAGCGTGACTGCGGCGACGCTTTTCGGGAAGATCTACGTGCTCCCGGTCATGCTCGAATATCTCGACGCGCATCCGGCTATGGACGGGCGCGCCTTTCTGGTCGATCGCCAGGTGAACATCGTCGAGGAGGGCATCGACGTCGCGGTCCGCATCGGCCACCTGGCGGATTCGGGTTTCACCGCCATCAAGGTCGGCTCGGTGCGGCGGGTGGTTTGCGGATCACCGGCCTATTTCGAACGACACGAGGTGCCGAGAGTGCCGAGCGACCTCAAGGACCACCGCATCGCGGCTTCGACCGGAGCCTGGGCTTCTCCCGAATGGCGCTTCGCCCGCGATCAGCGGGTGACGGTTCATCCCGGCCTGCAATGCAACACCAACGAAGCGGTGATCGCCGCCGCCGAAGCGGGGTGGGGGCTGACGCGAGTGCTGAACTATCAGATCGGTCCGGCCCTGCTTGCAGGCACGTTGCAGATCGTCCTCGCGGACCACGAGGAACCGCCGCTGCCCATCCATGTGCTTTACGCGGAGGGTCGTCATGCGCCGGCCAAGGTCCGCGCATTCGTGGACCTGGCCGTGGAGCGGCTGCGGGCAAATCGCCTTCTGAACTGAGCTCTAGGACAGAGAAGCTTCCCTCGGGCGGGCGACGAAGCGTGTTGCCAGCAGCAGCGCCGCCGCAACCAGGCCGATGAAGAAGAAAGACAATAGCATCAGATCGTAGCCGCCGGTCCGGTCGAACACCTCACCGCCGAAACGCACGGCGATGGCGCTGACGAAAGTCGACATGAAGCTCGCCGTGCCGATGGCGATGCCGAACGAGGCGGTCCCGAAATATTCGGCGATCAGCGCCATGAAGCCGGGAGAGGTCATGCCGCCCGTCAGCCCGATGAGGCCGGCGCAGGCTAGGATAGGGACATAGCCGTGGACGACCAGCAGTCCGGCATTGGCGGTGCCGATAATCGCTGCCATCGCGGCGAAAATGATGACCTGGTCGAAGCGGTCGCCGACCCAGGCGAAGATGAGTGCGCCGATCACTGCGCAGATGCCGTAGGCGGACATCAGGCTCGCGGCCTGGGTGGTGGAGAAGCCCTCACCCTGGGCGAGCGGGACCAGCGAGACGATATCCGTCGTCAGGATCGCGAAGACCAGGGCGCAGCCGATGGCGATCGTCCAGAACTTCGGCTGACGCAGCAACTGGCCGATCGTGAGCACCGCACCTGCCGGGCCCTCGCCCTCGGTCTGCATCGTTGACGCGTGCGCTGCGCCAGGTTCCTTGTCGCCGGGCCCGGGCAGATTGCGGACAAGCACCGCCATGCCCGCGATCAGCAATCCGCTGGCCACGCCCAGCACGACGAGCGTCTGCCGCCAGCCCATCGCCTCGATCATGGCTCCCACCAGCGGCGTGACGACGACGGGTCCGATCGAAATGCCGATGGTCGAGATGGCGAGCGCTCGCCCGCGGTGGACCGTGAACCAGCGCGAGACCAGCGCCGGAGAGGTCAGCGTACCGCAGCCAACGACCGCCGCGCCCAGCGGCAGCGCGATCACCACGGCGCTGAGCAGCGGGCTGGTCGAAAGCCCCAGGATTGCCAGGCTGCCGCCGAAGACGAGCCCGCTGATCATCATGATCGGCCGAGCAGGGAAGCGGTCGATCATCCGGCCGAGGAAGGGGGAAACGACAGCCATGCCGAGATTGAGCAGGATCGCGCCCGTATTCATCTCGGCGCGGGTCAGGCCGAAGGCTTCCGAGACCGGCAGCACGAACAGTCCATAGGACTGCATCGACGCGCCGATCACCAGTGCGAAGGTGACGACGGTTATCGCGACGATGAACCAGCCGTAGTAGATGCGCATGCCTTCTCTCCCCGCCGCTTTTTGCGGTCTGCGCCGGCTATGGCGGGAAGGGATGGCAGTGGAAAGACTTCAAATGGTTGCCGCGCGTTTTCCTCTCGGAGGAATCTCCGGTCAGGCTACCGGTTCAAACCCACCGACGGCCGCGTACCAAGCCCACGATCAGCAGGAGAATTATGGCGCCGACAACCGAGTAAACCACCGACATCAGCGTGATCGCGCCGGTGAGGAACGATGCGCCGCCGCCGAAAAGCCATCCGGCGACAAGCGCGCCCAGAATGCCCACGACCATGTCGAAGATGAAGCCGCCGCCGGTGCCGGTGACAACGCTCGCCAGCCAGCCGACGAGCATGCCGACAAGAAGTATGATGAGAAGGCTCATGTTTTGTCTCCTTGGCCAAGAGACGCTTGGGACCCCGCCTTGTTCCGGGTCCGCGCTCGGAGTCTGTCCAGACAGTTGACCGGGTAGACGCACATATGTGCTAAATCCCGCCGCTTAGCCCTATTGGCTGCACTTCCAAGCGCTTGTTCGCTTAGCATCGCCCAGCGTTGTCCCGAACCCGAGCCAATCGGGCGGAGACGGCGATCGCCGCCGGACCACGGCGCGAGAGGGAGAATATCGATGTCGAATAGCGCCGTTCTGGTGAAACCGCTCGAAGTCGTGCCGCTGCAGCCGGCGATCGGCGCCGTGGTCGAGAACGTCGACCTGCGCCGTCCGCAGAGCGAGGACGAGAAGCAGGTGCTGCGCGACGCGCTGTTGAAGCACGGCGTCATCTTCCTGCGCGAGCAGGCGATCGACGAGGACCAGTTCATCGCGCTCGGCCAGGTGTTCGGCAAGGTGCCGGGGTTTGACGACGATCCGGACAAGCCGCGCGTCGGCTATCAGCAGTCGATTGGCGGCGCAAAGGACCAGGCGGCCAACGTCTGGCACAGCGACGGCTGCTATCTGCCGGTCCCGCCTGCGCTGACGATCCTGCGCGCGGTCCAGGCCTCGCCCTTTGGCGGGGATACCTGCTTCTCTTCGGCGGTCGCGGCCTATGCCGGGCTGTCCGAGGTGATGCAGCAGCGGATCGCCAAGCTGCGCTATCGCTCGAGCTTCGCTTTCATCATCAGCCGCTATCCGCGCTTCACCGATCCCAAGATCCTCGAGGAACAGGCCAGGCGCTATCCCGAGGTCGAGCAGCCGGTGGTGCGCATACACCCCGAGACCGGCGCGAAAGTGCTCTACACCAACGACAGCCAGACGATCGACATCGTCGGGCTCGACAAGGCCGAAAGCGCCGCATTGCTTCGCGATCTCTCCGACGAGATCAAGCGTCCCGAATACCAGGTGCGCTGGAAGTGGAGCGATGGCGACATCGCGGTCTGGGACAACCGCGCGGTGCAGCACTACGGCGTGCCCGATCACACGGGTGATCGCCGCATGGCGCGCGTTTCGGTCGAAGGCCAGGCTGTGATCGGCGCCTGACATGCTGAATCTCAACCCGGTTACGCGACGCGAATGGCGGCTCGGCTGGCCATCGGTCTGCGCCGGCCTGTTCGGCGCCGCGGCCTCGCAGATCCAGTTCGCCACCATGGGCGTCTTCCTCAAGCCGATCGCGCAGAGTACCGGCTGGAGCAACAGCACGATCACTTTCGGCATCTTCATCTGCGCCGTCATTTCGGTGCCGGGATCGCCTTTCGCGGGCTGGCTGGCGCAGCGTTACGGGCTCACGCGGATCATCCTGCCGGGCCTGCCGCTGTTCCTTCTGGCTTTCGCCGGGCTAGGCCTGTTCTCGCACAGCCAGGCGCAATGGATCTTCGGCTGGAGCCTGCTCGCGGTGGTCGGCGTGCTGGTGAAGAGCAACCTGTGGATGCTCTGGGTCGCGCAGAAGTTCGATGCGGCGCGCGGCATGGCTTTCGCGCTGGTCATGGCGGGATCGGGCGTGCTGGCGATCTTCGTGCCGATCCTGACGCAGCTCTCGGTCGAGAACTTCGGCTGGCGCGCGACCTTTCCGATCCTCGCCGGCGTGCTGGGCCTTATTGCCATAACTGCCTGCGTGCTGGGCCTGCGGGCCTGTCCGCCGACGCCGGGCACGAAACAAGTCTCGTTCGATGAAGGCGCGGCGATGCCCAAGGGCCTGTCGATCCAGCAGGCCGCGCGGATGCGCGCCTTCTGGATGATCGCGCTGATCGCTTTCCTGATCGGCGTCGGGCTAGCCTCGATGCAGGTCCATCTCGTGCCGATGTTCGGCGAGAAGGGTCTCGACGCGCGTACCGCAGCGGTCTTGGCCGGCCTGTTCGGCGCAGCGGCGCTGGCGGGACGGATCGTCGGCGGCGCACTGCTCGATCGCTATTCGGCCAAGGTGATCGGCATGATCAGCCTGCTGCTGCCCGCGCTGGCCTGCGTGATCTACTATCTCCTGCCGATCAGCCCGGTCGCGGGCGGCCTCATTGCGATCCTGTTCGGTGTCGGCGTTGGGGCCGAGGGCGATGTGCTCGGCTACATCACCGCCAAGTTCTTCGGCGTGCACAGCTTCGGCGCGATCTTCGGGATCGTTTCCGGCGTCTTCTCGCTCGGTGCGGGCGCCGGGCCCTGGTTCATGGCGCTGCTGCTCGACAAGTTCGGTTCCTATGCGGTGGTCGTGCCGATCCTGTTCGTCGCTCTGCTGGTCTGCGCCGGGCTGTTCCTGGCGCTGGGCGACTATCCCGACTTCGACGGCGAAAGCTCCGCCGCGAGGCCGCACCGGCCCGGGCATTCAGGCCCGCTGCCCGTGGAGCAGGCGGGCTGACTAAGACCATCCATCGATAACAAACAAAAGTGGGGGAGACTGAGATGAACCATTCCATGCGCAAGGCGGCGCTCTATCTGAGCGGAGCGCTCTGCATCGTGTCGGCGGCGCCGGCCTTTGCCCAGAGCGCCGACGGGGAGGCTGGCGGCAGCGACATCATCGTCACCGCCCGCCGCCAGGAAGAGCGGCTGCAGGACGTGCCGATCTCGATTACCGTGTTCAGCCAGCAGCAGATCAGCGACCGCAATATCGTCACGGCCACCGACCTCGGCACCTACACACCTTCGCTGTCGGTCAACCAGCGCTTCGGGCCGGAGAAATCGTCGTTCGCGCTGCGCGGCTTCGTGCAGGAGAACGGCACTTCGGCATCGGTTGGCGTCTACTTCGCGGACGTCGTCGCGCCGCGTGTCCAGGCCGGTACGACTTCGGGCAATACCGCGCCGACCGGCTCGTTCATGGACCTGCAGAACGTGCAGGTGCTCAAGGGGCCGCAGGGCACGTTGTTCGGCCGCAATACCACTGGCGGCGCAGTGCTGCTCGTGCCGCACAAGCCCACCGACAAGCTCGAAGGCTCGATCGAGGGATCGGCCGGCAACTATGACATGTGGCGCCTTCAGGGCGTGCTCAACATCCCGCTGGCCGACACGTTCAAGGTCCGTCTGGCGGTCGATCGCAACAAGCGCGACGGCTACATGAAGAACCATTCGGGCATCGGGCCCGACAGCTACAACGACCTCAACTATTTCGCCGGTCGCCTCAGCATCGTAGCCGACCTGACGCCCGAGCTCGAAAACTACACGATCGCGACCTACAGCCATTCGTTCTCGCGGGGCTACGGCGCACGCCTCGTTGCCTGCGACCGGCGCTTCACGCCCGGCTTCCTGGTGACCAATCCGGCGCAGATCTCCCAGGCGATCATGGGTTCCGCGGCCTGCGCCCAACTCGATCGCCAGAGCGCACGCGGCGACGGACCGCTCGACATCGAGGTCGACAACGCCAATCCCTATCTCGACATCCATCACTGGCAGGTGATCAACACGACGACCTGGCAGGCGACCGACAATATTCGCATCAAGAACATCGTCAGCTACCAGGAGTATCGCGAGCGGGCGAGCTTCAGCCTCAACGGCGATAACTTCTCGGTCACCAATCCGGCGCCGCGGATCGCGCCTGGACTGCCCCTGCCACCCCAGACCGCAGGGGCCAAGTTCCAGTACGTGCTGATCAACCCGGCGCCGAACAACGACCTTGCGGCGGAGTCTACCTTTACCGAGGAACTCCAGATCCAGGGCGAAACGCCCGACGGGCGCTTCAACTGGCAGATCGGCGGCTATCTCGAGATGGCGCGTCCGATGGGCTTCAACGCCGCCTATTCGGCGGGCCTGCTCAACTGCTCGGTGCCCGAACAGCTTTCGACCTGCACCAACCCGCTCGGCCTCGGCTCGATGCAGAATTCGGCGACCAAGT
This sequence comes from Novosphingobium sp. G106, assembly GCF_019075875.1. Classification (NCBI taxonomy): domain Bacteria; kingdom Pseudomonadati; phylum Pseudomonadota; class Alphaproteobacteria; order Sphingomonadales; family Sphingomonadaceae; genus Novosphingobium; species Novosphingobium sp. G106. The sequence continues at coordinate 5,875,362 of NZ_JAHOOZ010000001.1, forward strand.
TCTGGTACGACAACAAGGGGCTCTACGGGCAGGGAACCTTCAAGCTCACCGAGCAGCTCAGTCTGACGGGGGGCATCCGCTACACGATGGACAAGGTCCGTGCGCTTGGCCAGTCGACCCGCATCCGGCTGCCCAACACCCGCACCTGCAATGATACCGTGCGCTTCGGCAATCTGGTGGTGCAGAACGCCGAGCAGTGCGCCGTGCTCTTCCGCCAGGAATCGAACAAGCCGACCTGGCTGATCGATCTCGACTACAAGCCTAGCGACGACATTCTGCTCTATGCCAAATGGGCGCGCGGCTATCGCGAGGGCGGCATCAATATCACCAACATCGGTTTCGAGGTGTGGAAGCCCGAGCAGGTGGACCTCTACGAGGTCGGCGCCAAGACCAGCTTCCGCGGCGCCGTGCCCGGCTATTTCAACGTCGCCGCCTTCTACAACGACTTCCGCAACCAGCAGATCGTCGCCAACGGCATTTCCAATGTCGCGGGTTTCAACGGTTCGGCGCCGATCATCAATGCGGGCAAGTCGCGCATTCAGGGTATCGAGGCTGACGCTTCGGCGACCCTGTTGGGCGCGCTGCGTTTGGATCTCGGCTATACCTTCCTCGATACCAAGGTGAAGTCGATCACCGTGCCGCCGATCCCGGCGGGCGCGCCCTATTCGGCGCTGATCCCTTCGGCCTCGGTCGGCGATCCGCTGCCGCTGTCGCCCAAGCACCGGGTCTCGCTGACGGGGACCTACACGCTGCCGGTGCCCGAGAGCGTGGGCCAGGTCTCGCTGGGCGCGACCTATGTCTACACCGCCAAGCAGGCCTTCACCAAGGCGACCCTGCCGCAGTACTGGGACCTGCCGGCGACCAATATCGTCAACCTCAACGTCAACTGGGACAACGTCATGGGACAGCCCGTCGACGTCGCTTTCTTCGTCACCAACCTGACCAACAATATTTCCCAGGTCGCGGTGGGCACCTCCTACAACTCCGCCGGTTTCGAGAGCCTGCTCTATGCGCCGCCGCGGATGTGGGGCTTCCGGCTGAAGTACCGCTTCAGCGAATAAGCCTTTTCAGTATCAACGAAAAAGCGGCCGCGGAGTGATCCGCGGCCGCTCTCTTTTTGCCCCCCCGGGCGATACGCCTATTTCAGGCCGAAGAACTTCTCGGCGCAGCCCGCGACGATCCAGTGCGTGTCTTCCTTCGACACGCCGCGGAAGTTCTCCTCGATCACCCTGTGCGAGTGCGGGAAGGTGGTTTCGGAGTGCGGATAGTCCGACGACCACATGATGTTCTTGCCGCCCGGCTGGTCGCGCAGCTTCACCCCGATCGGATCGGAAATGAACGAGGCGTAGACGTTCTGGTCGAAATAGTGGCTCGGCGCGTGCTTGATGTCGCACTCGGTCCAGTGGCGCTGCATTTCCCAGGTCCGGTCCATGTAGTTGGCCGCCCAGGGGATCCAGCCCACGCCGCTCTCGATCAAGCCGATGCGCAGGTCTGGGAAGCGGTCGAAGACGCCGCCATAAATCATTATCGAGACGACCTCGAGCATCGCTGGCTTGCCCATGACGATGTCGGGCAGAAAGTTGGTCTTGTCCTTGAAGCGCGAGACGCGCGCACCGAGATGGAAGGTGATCGGCATGTCGAGCTCGACCGCGGCGGCCCAGAGCGGATCGAACTCGGCGTCGCGATACTGGCGGAAGCCGCCGACGTCCCCCGTCATCGCCTGCCAGACCGCATCCTTCTTCGTGAACTTGTCGACCGACTGCGGGAAGGCTGGCAGGTTCACGGCGACGTCGCCGCGCCCCCGCGCCGCGCGCATCATGCCGATCGTGTGCTGGACATCGACCATGGGCAGAAAGGCGGCGCTGAACAGGCGGCCGTTTGAATCCGCGCAGAAGTCCGACTGCCAGCGGTTGAAGGCGTCGAAGCTGTCCATGTAGAGGTCGAGGTCGCCGGTCTGCAGCGGCCCGCCACCGAAGACCACGCCCTTGTCGATGCCGTCGCGGTTCATGTCGTCGAGCCGCTGGTCGGTCATCCAGCCGCCGACACGCATGTCGGACAAGCGGCCAGAATTCTTGTACTCATCGAACTTGCGGCCTGCCTGCGATTGCATGAGGTTCACCTTGCGGCGCTCTCCCTCGAACACGATGTAGTCGAACTCGCCGTCGGTCTCGACCCTGGGCGCCTGGGCTTGGTACTTGGGCGAAAGATATTCGGCCCAGAAGGTCGGCGGCGGCGTCACGTGGACGTCGGCATCGACCACATAGTCCGCCACGCGCGGATCGGCTTCGAACACGCGGTTGACGTCGACTTCGGCTGTTATCGTCATAGTCCTCTCCTGCCAGGAAGCGGCGCGGCGGCAGTGGCGAAAACGAGGATCTCGCGCGCTGCTGCGGGGCCGGGCAAGACTGTCTCTTGCACGGCGGGAAGAGGCGCTAAATCGAATTCACCGCCGGCGTCCCAACTATCATGGATGTGCGCCAACCAGCGCTTTTCAGCCCTCGCAGAGCCAGTGCTGCACCGCGTTCTTGAGGATGTTGCCCCAAACGTGCGGATCGTCGCCGAAGTTCTCCAGCGGCACGCTGATGCCGATGACCATGGGCTCCACCGTAGTATCGGGCAGGCGCACGGCGACGGTCATATTGTTCTGCGATCGCATCGCCGGTCCGATCGCGAAGCCTTCCCTGCGCACGGCAGCCAGCTTGTCGAACAGTTCGCGCGCGCTGACTGACGGCACGCCGTCTGGGAGCCGCGCGTTGGTGGCGGTGACGAGCTTGGTCACCTCGCGCTCCGACATGTCGTACATCAGCGCATGGCCGGTCGCGGCGAGCGTCATGAAGCTGCCGGCGCCCGTCAGGCTGTGCGAGATCATGCCCGCCGAATGCTGGCGGTAGACGATCTGCACGTGCAGCTTGTTGCGGATCGCCAGGAAAGTGTCGAAACCGGCTTCTGCGCTGACCGCACGGGTCATCTGCAGGATCGGCCCCTCGCGCACCAGCAGCGGGTCGATCCAGTGGCCGAGCAGGGCGACGCGGCTGGTGGGCGCGTAGGTCCGCTTCTCCTCGTCGATCGCCAGGTAGCCGAGCGTGTGCAGGCTGCGCAGCAGGGCCGAGGTGCTCGACTGCGGCATCTTGAGCTTCGAGGCGACGTCGGCGACCGTGATGCCGATCCGCACGTCGCTGAAGAGTTCGAGCAACTGGATGACCCGCTGCGCCGATTTGACCACGGAACCGTCAAGTTGCGGCCGCGCGTCGACGAAAACAACGTCGGGGCCAATTGCGCGTTTGCGGGGCAACTCGGTCTCTACTCCCATCTTGACGCGCGAGGGCGCCGCGTCGTGGTCCTCCTCTCGGGTCTACCTATGCCTGCGATGGCCGTGCCGTCACTCAAAATCGCCAAGGCTGAGGCGCGCCAGCGTCCGCATGATCCGGCTGATCAGCCAGCCGCGCCGGGCAATGATTGTTGCTTTGCGCCGTCCAACAGGTTCGGGGCCGAGCTTGCGCTCGGCCCCGCGTGACGATCTGCCGTGTTCATCTCTCAACTCGCCCTAGCCGTAACCAGCCCGCCGGGGGCGGCCGGTCAGGTCAGAGCCCCACGAATACCGATTTGGTGTTCATGTAGGACTCGATGCCCTTCCAGCCGCGTTCGTGGCCCCAGCCGGACTGCTTGTAGCCGCCGAACGGCAGCGACTGGTCGGCCGCCAGCGCGCAATTCACCCAGACGAGGCCCGACTGGATGCGCTTGGCCAGCCGGTGCGCGCGGCCGATGTTCTCGGTCCAGACGGTCGCCGCCAGGCCGTATTCGGTGTCGTTGGCCCAGCCGAGCACCTCTTCTTCCTCGTCGAAGGGAATGATCGAACCGACCGGTCCGAATATCTCGTCGGTGATGAGGCGCATGTCGGGCGTGGTCCCGGTCAGGATCGTCGGCTCGACGAAATAGCCCCGCCGGTCCATCGCCCTGCCGCCCGTGACCACGGTGGCGCCGCGGGCGACGCCTTCGTTGACAATCCCGAGCACCCGGTCGCGCTGCTTGGCGCTGATCAGCGGGCCGAGATCGACGTCGGTGTCCTCGCTACCGCCCATGCGGAACGACTTCGCCGCTGCTGCGAGCTTGTCGACGACCTCCTCGTAGATGCCGCGCTGGACATACATGCGCGAGGTGCAGCAGCAGTTCTGGCCCGAATTGACGAGCAGGCCGATCGCCGCGCCCGGGATCGCGCGGGTCAGGTCGGCGTCGTTGAACATCATCAGCGGCGACTTGCCGCCGAGTTCGAGCTGGAGCCGCTTGAGATTGCCGGCTGCCGCCTTGACCAGCAGCTTGCCGACTTCGGTCGAACCGGTGAACGAGATCTTGTTGACGTCAGGATGGGCAGCGAGCGCAGCGCCGGTGGTCTCGCCGTTGCCGGTCAGCACGTTGAGCACGCCTTCGGGCACGCCGGCGTCGCGGAAGATGCTCTCGAGCTTGAGCGCGCTCAGCGGCGTCTCCTCGGCCGGCTTGAGCACGGCGCTGCAGCCGGCGGCGAGCGCGGGGGCGATCTTGCAGATGGCGACGTAGAACGGCCCGTTCCACGGAATGATCAGGCCGACGACGCCGATCGGCTCGAGCAGCGAATAGCCGTGGTACTCCTGGAAGGTACCCATGATGCCGCCTTCGGTAATGATGTCGACGGCATCGCCGTGGATTTTCGTGATCCAGCCGGCGTAGTAGTAGAGCATCTCGCACGAACCGAGGATCAGGTTCTTCGCATGCGGGCGCGACATGCCGTTGTCGATCGCTTCGACCTCGGCAATCTCGTCGGCACGCTGTTTGATGATATCGGCGGCGCGCCAGAGGATTTCGGCCCGGCGCGAGGCGGGCAGGTTCTTCCACACGCCCTTCTCGAAGGTCTCGCGGGCACGGGCGACCGCGCGATCGACCGCCGCCTTGTCGCTATCCGCAACCTCGCCGATCCGTTCCTCGGTCGAGGGGTTGAATACCTGGATGACCCCGCCTGCTACCGGCGCGTCCATCTCCGCAATATCGCTCATCACGCTCTCCTCGATCCCGTTGTTGCGCGGGTCGATAACGCCGCGCGGCATTCCTATATCTCGATATATATAGGACGGAGAGGCGTCAAAGGGCCACGCGCGACAAACACATCCCAATTACCGCGACAATCAATCGGGGAGGCGGTCGAGATTAAACCGGCAGCAGCATGATTTTGCGCTCAAGGGAGCCGCCCGATGCCCCCGCCGTAGCTGCAGGAGATTGGTTCAAGTCGCAACGCGAACGAGGATCGTCAGTTCCGGGCGGCCTAGTGCATTCGAAGATGGACTGCGATGTAGATCGAACGATCCATATTAATTAAATAGGATTCAAATGAAATGGGAGTGAGTTATTTAACTCATGTAATGTATACATAAATAAATCAGGGTAATTGCTGATGGAGAATAGTGACTATTTGAGGTAGGTAATTAGTGGAAACTGTAGGGGCGGAGCGATCGAAATGTCGGGCCACGATAATGCCGCCAAGGGCAGCGGTTCGGCCGTGGTCGATTTCCCGATGAAGGGGAGCATCGAACTGCCGGCCGAACGCCTGGAAGTACTCCGCGAGCTCATTCACGGCATTCCCTTGCCCATGTTCGTCGTCGGTGGAGAGGGGCGCATCCTGATATCCAATCTTGCGGGCGAGCAGGGCGGCCGGTTGCGCGCGGAATTCAGCGCCATCGCCATCGGCTCGCCGTTCGAAGACGTGCTTCGACAGCTGCCGCTCGACGAAGAGGCGTTCGATCGTGTCCGGGAGCAGGTCGGCAGGATCGCAGTGGGGGCCGCTAGTCTGGCGCAGGACACCTACGAGCTGCTAACAGCAGAACCCCAGATCCTGTCCGTGAGGGCGATGCGTTTACCCTATCCCGGAAACCTCAGCCTGATCGTTCTGGCCGGTGCGCGATCAGCCGTAAAAGATCGGCTGTCGCGCCGGCGAAAGCAGATCCAGATCCTGCGCGCCCAGGACGAAGAGCGCCGGCGGATCGCACGCGACCTGCACGACGATACCTCGCAGCAGCTGGCCCTGATCCAGGTCAAGCTCGAGTGTCTGCGCAAGGCGCAGACATCCGATCAGATCGCCGACGCCTGCATAGAGATTGAAAGCGCACTGCAATCGGCGCATCACCAAATGCGCACGCTGAGCTATGTCCTTCATCCTCCCGAACTGACATCCGGCGGGATCGCCGAGGCGCTGAGCACTTTCCTGAAGGGGTTCGCGCGCCGCACGCAATTGGTGGTGACCTTCGAAAGCTCGGCTGGCCGATTGAAGGCCCATGCCGATCTGGAGATCGCGCTCTATCGCGTCGTCCAGGAAGCGCTGATGAACGTGAGCAAGCATGCCGAGGCCACGGTGGTGAACGTCTCGCTGAAGATGCAGGCCAAGCATCTTGTGCTGGAGATCAAAGACAACGGCATCGGCATACCGTCCGAGATCCTTACGGGCCGCATGCCCGAGGCCGTCGGCGTCGGCCTCACGAGCATGCGTGAGCGTGTGGAATCGCTTGCCGGCCACTTCCGCGTCGAGCGCGGCGTCACGGGGACGCAGGTGAGGGCGAGCTTTCCCGTACGGCGCAGTACCGACGTGGTGATCGCGCCCTCAGGGCTCCACGATATTGTTCCGAACGGCATATAGCACCAGCTCTGCCGTCGTCCGCAGTTTGAGCTTATGCATCGCCGCGGCGCGATGAGTCTCGACCGTCTTCACGCTGATGTCGAGCATATGGGCGATCTGCTTGTTGATCTTACCCTCGGCGATCAGCTGCACGATTTCGCGCTCGCGCGGCGTCAGGACGATGCTTCGCCCCGAATTGTGGTCGCTCTCCACGAAGTGCTCGAGCAGCGTTTCAGAAATGGCGCCCGAGAAATAGGGCCTGCGCATGACCAGCGCCTCTACCGCCGCGATCAGGTGCGTACCGCTGTCCGACTTGAGCACATATCCCCGCGCGCCGGCCCTCAGGACGTCGACGAGAATACTTTCGCGATCGTGCATGGTGTAGATCAGGATCTCGGTCCGCGGCAGTTCATGCTTGATCGCACGCGTGAGTTCCAGGCCGTTCATCTGAGGTAGTGAATAGTCGAGTATGGCGATGTCGGGCTTTGTTTCGCGAGCCAGGCGCAGAGCCTCGCGACCGTCGTTGGCCTCGGCCACGACCTGCCATGCGGAATGCGATTCCAGTAGGCTTCGCACGCCTTGGCGCATGGCCTGGTGATCGTCTGCGATCAGTATCCGATATGTCGTGGGGCGCATGCGAACGTAACTCCTGGAGCATTTCGGCGATCCGCGCGCGTTCGAAACCGCGGGCGAGGCCGGACTACGCAGTACAGGCCACGGATTTTTCGATGTGCCTCCCGTGCGATCATCACGCTATTGGCGGGTCCTTCAATCGGGAATATCCCTGCATTTGCCGGTAAGAGTGCGAAAACTGAGGTAGCACATATTTTAGCGGTGCCATCGCGGATTGGGTCCATGGTGGTATTGCCGAGAAATCGGCGGCGTCGCGCAATGGAGAAATGGCCCCGGGGAATAGCCCGGGCCTCAGCCAATGCCTCGAATGCGATGTCGAGGAAATGGGCGCCGCCGATCGCCGCAGGACGAAGCGCCAGCGACGACGCGTTCCATACAAAGAACCACCGGAACGGATTCCCGGCTGCGCCCGGGAAGTCCGTTCCGGTGGCCCAGGTTCCGCCGGGTCGGGAGGGGTACTTCGGAGCTGGGCCCGGCGGATTGGCGATCGCGTTAGACACGCCGTGTCTGATATTGCGGCAGGCCCTAGTGCCGATGCTGCCCGCATCACCGCAGTAGGCGAACTCAGCGGTGGAATCCGGCACATCGGAGCCTGCATCGAATCTCCCCTTTTTGTCGATCTGGGCCCAGAATGACGGTTCTGGGTGCACTGGCCAATCGGGGGAAACCCTTTGTAGCGGAAGAATTGCCTTGGGATTCAATCCATCGCGCCCGCGCAACCCGCAGGTGCGTAGCGAGGTTTTCGCGCCAGTTCCTGCCGCGCCGCCGCCAGATCGGCGGCAAATGCCTCGTCAGCATGCAGGCGCGCGACCGTTGCCGCGGCGACCAGGCGGCCGGCGTCCACGTCGCTGGCCCAATGGGCGTTGCAGACCAGTCGGCTCTGTCCGAAATCGCGTCCGCGCTGAAGGATCGCATCGGCCTTCTCGGGCTCGAGCTCGGCCAGGACCAGCGCCCAGCCCCAGCCGAGCGCGCTGTGGCCCGAGGGATAGGAGCCGTCCCTGCGCAGCATCGCCTCGTCGCGCGGCAGGCAGGTCCTATTGCCGTGGGCAACGAAGGGCCGCATCCGCCGGTAACGGTCTTTCACCTTGTAGGTCGAGAGCCCGACATCGACCGCCATCCGCGCGAGGAGGCGGTAGAGCGCCGGCGTCTTCTGCGGATCGGGCACTACCCCGAGCGCACAGGCGAAGGCGGAGAGCGCGTGCGGGAAACGGAGATCGGCGTCGGAGGCGGCGAGGTTCCAGCGCGGGTCACCGGGTTCGTGTGCGGTCTGCCGGCTCACTTCCTCGTCACGCGCGAAAGCAGCGCTGCCGGCTGGCGGCGGCGGCGGGAGGAGCGCCAGGCTGTTGGGCAGCGCGTCACGCGGGAGATAGCCGGCGGGCGGCTGTGGTGCTTCCTGGCTTCGGCCTCCGGTTGCGACAACGACGGCCAGGAGCGCGGCGGCGACTAACGATCGGTGCTGCATGGCCTTTTCTTTCGAACGGACCGAACCGAGCCTATGTGCTCCAGGCGCAGTCGTCCCGGGGCGGCGAGCGGCGTCGCCCCGGGTACGTGCTCAGCTCGCGCCGGCGCCGGCGTCGGCCATCTTCGCGACCGCATCGTCGATGGTGAAGCTGCCCGGCCGCTGGATCGGCGGGAAGTCCTTGAAGCTCGCCGCGAACATCGCCGCGCCGGTCTGCGCCGCGTAGATGTAATAGGCGTTGTACAGGAACCACTCGTAATAGCTGTTCGAGGTCTGGTCCGCGAACTCGTAGGGATCGGTGCGCAGGTTGAAGAGCTTGGGCACCCGCAGCCGCGTGAACGGCTCCGCCCACACTTGCATCGTCCCGCGGCAGCGCTGTTCGAGGAACACCAGCTTCCAATTGTCGTAGCGCATGGCAAGAATGTCGCCGTCGTCGCTGATATAGAAAAAGAAGTTGCGCGGGCTCTCCTTCTCCTTGCCCGTGATGTGGCCGAGCAGGCTCTTGCCGTCGATGTGGTTCTTGTAGGTCCGGCCGTTCGCCTTGTAGCCCTTCTTGAGCTCGTCGACGACCTGGGGAGCGCCCGCCATCTCGAGGAAGGTCGGCAGCCAGTCGTGATGCTGGACGATGCCGTTGGAAACCGATCCGGCCGCCACCTTGCCCGGCCAGCGAACCAGCATCGGGATGCGGAACGCGCCTTCCCAATTGGTGTTCTTTTCGCTGCGGAACGGCGTCATGCCGCCGTCCGGCCACGAATTGCGGTGCGGGCCGTTGTCGGTCGAGTACTGCACGAGGGTATCGTCGGCGATGCCGAGTTCGTCGAGCAGGTCGAGCATCTGGCCGACGTTCTTGTCGTGGTCGATCATCGTGTCGTGATAGGGCGATTGCCACTTGCCGGCCTGGCCGCGGCTCTCGGGCTTGGTGTGGGTGAACATGTGCATGTGCGTCGTGTTGAGCCACACGAAGAACGGCTTGCCCTCGGCCTGTGCCTTCTTGATGAATGCCGTCGCCTTCTCGACGAAGTCGTCGTCGCAGGTTTCCATGCGCTTCTTGGTGAGCGGGCCGGTATCCTCGATCTTCTGCTTGCCGACCTTGCCCCACCGCGGCATCTCGGTGGGGTCGTCCTTGTCGGTCGCCCAGCTGTGGATCACCCCACGCGGGCCGAATTTCTCCTTGAAATGCGGGAGTTCCTCCTTGGTCGGATAGTTGTCCATCTCCGGCTCTTCCTCGGCGTTGAGATGGTAGAGATTGCCGTAGAATTCGTCGAAGCCGTGGTTGGTCGGCAGCATGTGGTTGAGGTCGCCGAGGTGGTTCTTGCCGAACTGCCCGGTGGCATAGCCCTGCTCCTTGAGCAGCGCCGCGATGGTGACGATCTTCTCGCTCATGCCGACCGGCGAGGCGGGGATGCCAACCTTGGACAGACCTGTGCGCAGCACGCTCTGCCCGGTGATGAACGAGGAGCGGCCGGCCGTGCAGCTCTGTTCGCCATAGCTGTCGGTGAACAGCATGCCTTCGCGGGCAATGCGGTCGATATTGGGCGTCTGGTAGCCCATCAGGCCGTGGGTGTAGCAGCTCAGGTTGCTTTGACCGATGTCGTCTCCCCAGATCACGAGGATGTTGGGCTTTGCTTGCGGCGTCTTGGGCATGAGGGGCTCCATCGCGGGATTGGCGGCCGCGTGATTCAAGCCGAACGGGAACGCCTAAGCCATCCGGGTTTCGCCTAGGAACGCTCTAGGTAACTTCGGACAATCGACGGGAGACGGGCCCCGCCGTAACCCTTAGGGGTAACCCCCAATAGACGCTTCGGGGTATTTCCCCGAACGATATGCGGGATTTCCAGATCAGGAGCCTGCTGCGAGCCCATGTCCTACAACTTCACGCCGAACGGTGGCGAGCCCTGGGGCATGTGCTGCAAGAATTGCCGCCTCCCGATCTTTCCCGACCAGGAAAGCCAGGAGGTGCGCTTCCCGGATGACAGCGAAAGCGCCGAGATGAGCGGTACCTATCATGCGGAGTGCGCGCGGCCCTTTGCCGGGCTGGCGCGGGCGTTGAACCTGCTCAGCCGCCCGTTCTTCTAAGTCCTGGCTGTCGGGCGCGCCGTCGGTAATGGCTACCAGGTCGCCTCATACTCTCTGCGATGTACGATAAGTACGGTGCTGTGCCGCGATGCCGCAAAGAACAGGCGATAGAAGGCCGCGCCGGCGATGCCGCCGGCGATTGGTGCCAGCCAGAACAGCCAGAGCTGCTGCAGGGCCAGGCCGCCGACCACCAGCGCGGGCCCCGTGCTCCGCGCCGGATTGACCGACGTATTGGTCACCGGGATGCTGATGAGATGGATCAGCGTGAGCGCTAGGCCGATTGCCAGCGGCGCCATGCCCTGCGGCGCGCGTTCGTCGGTCGCGCCCATGATCACCGTCAGGAATCCCGCGGTCAGGACGAACTCGGTGACCAGTGCGGAATCGAACGAATAGCCGCCGGGGGATGCGGCGCCGTAGCCGTTCTCGGCGAAGCCGACGGTTGCCAGGTCGAAGTCCGGCTGCCCCGTCGCGATGATCAGCAGGACCGCCGTGGCCGCGAGCGCGCCGATCAGCTGGGCGAGGATGTAGGGTGGAATGTCGCGTGCCGGGAAGCGTCCGCCGATCCAGAGGCCGATGGTCACGGCCGGATTGAAGTGCGCACCCGATATGTGCCCGAAGGCATAGGCCATGGTGAGCACGGTCAGCCCGAAGCTGAGCGAGACGCCGATAATGCCGATCCCGACTTCGGGAACTCCGGCGGCGAGAACCGCGCTGCCGCATCCTCCCAGAACGAGCCAGAATGTGCCGATCGCCTCGGCCGCTATCGCTGTCCGCAACCTCATCGCGCGCTTCCTTTCGGTCGATCCGGGAACGAGCGAGGATCGCAGCGGCCGGCGGTCGTGCCAATCGGTTGAACTCCCTTGTGCAGCCTCCAGAGATTCACCGACGTGCACGTCAGCCCAGCGAGAGCGTGGGTAGCGAAATGAGCTGGATCAGCCCGAATACGCAGGCGAGGCCAGCGAGTAGCGTCAGCGCCGCGGTCAGGTGTCGGCGATCGAAAGACTGGCCGATGCCCGCGAGGAACAGTGCCAGGGCCAGGATAACGGTCGCCGCGACATAGGCATCGCTGACGTCGTTGCACCGCTGGCCCTCGTCGAACAGCGCGTCGGCGCGCTTGTCGGCCGCAGCAGCCTTCTGCGCCAGCGCCGGGGCATATTCCTTCATCACGAAAGGCGAGTGGGCGGCTTGCCCATTGTGCAGCGGTTGCTGATCGCGCCAGGTGTCGAAGGCGCGCCGGAACTCGGGGCGGAACCGCTCATGGTAGAAGTCCTGCAGCCGCCGGTCCTTGGCGGCGTAGGCGTTGAGCCACTGGGTGAAGAGGACCAGATCGACCGCCTCGGACTGGCCGTTTTCCGTCGCCAGCAGGCTGGCCTGCACGCGCGCCGTACCGGCACGGGTGTAGTTGGCGGCTTGCTCGCCGTCCCACAGGGCCGACTGGAAGCTCGCCCACGAGGTCAGCAAAGCCGCGACGGAGAGTACGATCGCGGCGACCGCGTCGACGATCGCATCCTTGCGGTTCTCTGCCTTCGAGAGCTCCGTCATCTGCGGATTGTGGCGGATCGTGGTGAGGGGACCCATCGGGAGAAACCCGAAAGCGACGGGTCGAAAGGCACTATCGCCTTGTCGCGCTGGTCCGGGGAGCCCGAGCGGGAGATCGGGGACAACCCCGATGGCAGCGTCTGACGCTCGCCGCGATAGTCGTAGCGAGCGCAAAGGAGAATCCCCGATGGTGGGACGCAAGAATGGCAATGGTCCTGCCAGTTCGCGGACCTCGACGGATCTGCCCGAGCGGCCGGATCGGTTCGAACCCATCGAGGTCCCCGAGTTGCCCGACGTCGAAAGCGACGATGCCGACACCATGTCGACCACTTTCTCGCACTATCGCAGCACGCTTTCGCGGTTTCGTACCGGCCTGTCGGAGCATCGAACCGATCTGTCCGAATTCCGCACCGACCTGTCCGCGCATCGCACGGCGCTGTCGGACAACCGCACCGAGATGTCGATGCGGCGAACCGGCATGTCGTTCCAGCGCACCCGGATGAGCGCAGACCGCACTTTGATGTCCGAGATACGCACCGCATTGTCGCTGATCAGCTTCGGCTTCACGATCTACCAGGCGTTCAAGAAGTTGGTCGAGGCGGGGATGATCCATCAGACGCACACGCCAAGGACCTTCGGTCTTTCACTCATCGTTCTCGGGGTTGTCCTGCTGGTAGGCGGGATCATCAGGCAGTTGCGTTTTGCGACGGAGCTGCGCGGCACGCGCGAGATGATGACCGAGGAAGGGCTCATCCACGCGGAAAGCCGGTTTCCTGTGTCGCTGACGCTGATCGTGGCGATAGCGCTGACCATTGTGGGCCTTTCGGCGGCAGTCGGAATCCTGATGGACTTCATCGCAGCGCGGAGCTGACCCATGGCAACGCAGCCCAGTCACCGCGCTCCGCGCGACATGGTCTGGCTCGAAGGCGGCCGGTTCACCATGGGTTCGAACCGTCACTATCCGGAAGAACGTCCCGAAAGGACCATGCAGGTGAATGGCTTCTGGATCGATCGGACTCCGGTGACCAATGCCCAGTTCGCCGACTTCGTCGCCGCGACCGGCTATCGCACCCTGGCCGAGCGCGCGCCCGATGCCGACGACTACCCCGGCGCCCTGCCCGAGATGCTGGTGCCGGCATCGCTGGTGTTCGAAATGCCGACGCGCCAGGTGGATGACAGAGGGTCGGCCAGCCAGTGGTGGACCTTTCTGCCCGGTGCCGACTGGCGCCATCCTCATGGTCCCGGCAGCGGCATCGACGGCCTGCCTGACCATCCGGTGGTTCATGTCGCGCTGGTCGATGTCGAGGCCTATCTCGTCTGGGCAAATGCTTCGTTGCCGACCGAGGCCGAATGGGAATTCGCCGCGCGGGGCGGCCTGGAGGGAGCAGACTTCGCCTGGGGCGACAGCTTCGTGCCGGGCGGCGTTCATCAGGCGAACGTCTGGCAAGGCCCGTTTCCTTACGCGAACACGGGCGACGACGGGTGGCTGCGCACCTCGCCGGTCGGCACCTATCCCGCCAATGGCCATGGGCTCTACGACATGATCGGCAATGTCTGGGAATGGACCGCCGATTGGTGGTCATTCGCGCCCGAGCCGACCAGCACCTGCTGCAGCACGGGCCGAACCCGCAGCGTCGATCCGTCGGACCCAGCCGCGATTCCGCGCCGTGTTCTGAAAGGCGGCTCGCACCTTTGCGCGCCCAACTATTGCCGGCGCTATCGGCCTGCGGCGCGCCATGCCCACCCGGTGGACACATCGACCTCGCACGTCGGCTTTCGCTGCGCGATCAGGCCGCCGCCTCAGCCCTGATCGGTCGGTGCGCGCAGCTTTCGGCCGAGAACGATCTGATAGGGTATCAGGACGATGATCCCGACGACCATGAATAGCAGCACGGCGGCCGATATCGGTTTGTCACTGTGGTTGGCGCCGGCCAGGGCCAGCGCGATGCCCGGATGACGGATTGCCGCCGCGAAGCCCAGCGTCGAGCGATGGGCCAGCGCAGGCCCGCCCAGGAGATAGCCGCCGGCAAGCGCCAGCACGACGACCAGCGCCATGGCCACAATCGAGCCATCGCCGATCAGTTCGCGGATATGCGGCCAGGCAAAGATCAGGATTGGAGCGAAAGCGATCAGCAGCAGCACGTTGGCGACGGTCGAAATTCGCTGCGGCACCGCGGGCGATGCGCCGCGAAACAGCCAGCGGCCGAGCACCAGGCCGATCGCAAGCGGTACGATCAGGCCCAGAAATATGTGGCCTGCGACGACGCCGACCGGAAACTGCGCGTCGACCCCGTAGAATGCGGCGATGAACGATCCCAGCAGCGGAACGGTAAGGATCGCGAGCAGTGCGAACGCGGCCTGCAGCCCATAGACATATTGGGCATCGCCGCCGAACTTGAGCGCCTTTCCCGGCATCACGGGCGGCACCGGCGAAATCGCCATCAGCAGGATTCCCGCCTTAGCCGGCTGCGAAATCGGCAAGAGCGGGAGGACGATCATCGCCGTCAGGAGCGGGATGACCACGATGGCGAGCACGGCCTTGGCGAGCAGCCCCGGCTGGCGGAGCACGTAGACGAAGTCACCGCGGCTCGAGGCCATTCCCGCCGCGACCACAAGGAGGCCGAGGCTGACGGTGAGCAGGATCGGCGGCAACTGCTTGATGGCCTCCATCGGCGGCTCTCCTCGTTCCGCTGCAGGATCGCCGCGCCGCTCTGCGAATGTGATCGGGGAAAACCCGCAAGAGCGTGCCGGATTTTGTGCAGCGCGAGCGAACCGGCGCGAGATCCCGAAGCGGGCAACAACCGCGCGTGGCAATGCGGGATAATCCCGATAGCGGCGGCAGGCCGCAGGTCTCAGGTTCGTCACCGGCAATTGCTGCACCGGGTCCGAAACAGGAGGCTGCCATGCTGCGCGCGATAAACCTGATTCTCCTGGCGGCCTGCTTGGCAGGTGGCCGGGCCGCGGCTCAGACGCAGGATAATGCCCCCCAGGCACTGGCCTCTGCCCAGCAACTCGAACACGACAAGAA
Organism: Novosphingobium sp. G106; assembly: GCF_019075875.1. Lineage (NCBI taxonomy): Bacteria > Pseudomonadati > Pseudomonadota > Alphaproteobacteria > Sphingomonadales > Sphingomonadaceae > Novosphingobium > Novosphingobium sp. G106. The sequence goes on from NZ_JAHOOZ010000001.1 coordinate 5,890,731, forward strand.
GGAATCCTGGACCTACATCAAGCCCGACCTCCATCTCGCCCGATACACCGCGCTGCAAATCCAGCCGACGGTGGTCTATCGCGGAACGGATGCCCAGTTCGAGGACATTCCCCAGCCGGACCGAGTCAAGTTCGCCCAGTTGATGACCGACGCCTTGCGGGAAGAGCTGGCCAGGTCCTTCCGGCTCGTCCAGGCGCCCGCGGCCAATACCATGCGGCTGCGCATGACACTGGTCGGCGCCAGGAAGACTACCGGTGGGGTCGGTACGGTCTCGTCGGTCATGCCGCTCGGTCTCGTGACCAACGTCGTCAAGAGCGCGACGGGGAAGAAGGGTACTTTCTCGGGATCGGTTCTCTTCGCGATAGAAATCTTCGATTCCCGCAGCGGCGAGCTTCTGGCTGCCGTGGTTCGCCGGGAGGCGCCCGATGCCCTCGACATCAAGGCGACGGTGTCGACCACGGACACGGTGAAAGCGGTTGCGGGCAATATCGCAAAGAAGCTTCGCGAACGGCTGGTGGAGGCCAAGGCCGACAACCCCTGACGGAACGGAACAGGCGCGGAATGTATCGGTGCCGAGTCCGATACTGTTTAGGCGGGGCATGAGCCTCGCCTAAACTTTTGGGCCTAAACTTTTTTGGCCTGCCTATTCGGCGCCCTGTGCGGGCAGGTTCATCTTGAGGGGAATCGTCAGGCTGAGCATGCCCGCCGTGCCCTCGGTCCGGCGTTTCGCAGCGAACTCCTGAAACAGGCGGACACGGATCGTCGCCGGGCTGCGGCCGAGGACGGTGTTGTAGGCGAGGGTCCCGCCGAGCGCCGCCACGTGGCCCTCGTTGGGACCCAGCACCGCGCCCGCACCGCTGTCGCCGCTGATCTGCTCGTTGTAGTATCCCTGGATCCCCGCAGAGAACTTCGGCGAGAAGGTCTTCTCTACGGCCGCCTCGACGTGCAATTCATTGCCGCTGTCGTACTGGGTGAAATCGTTGCCGCCGTTGATCGTGGCGCCGGTCTTGGCGCTGATATCCCAGCCGGATTTGGGATCATGCCAGCTGGCCGCCAGCGACAGGTCCTCCGCCCAGCGATGGAAGGCGACGTTGGCGAGTTCGCCCTCGTGGTAGTCGCCGACTGGAATGTTGACGATGCCGCTGGCGGTCAGGTGAAGCCTGTCCCATTTCCAGCCGAGCTCCGCGGTGATGACGGGGTCGCCGACCGTCAGCGTGCCGTCGTGGAGCGACAACTGGCGCTGCCCGCCGCGTGGCCCGCGAACGATCGCCGATGCGCTGACGATCGGTGCGCCGAACGGAACGATCCCGCCAACGGCTACCGTGCCGCCCAGAAAATCGGTCGACGGCACCCAGAGAAACGTGACGAACTGCGCGGCCAGGAAGACGTCCAGGCCGGCCGCGACGTTGCCGCCGACCACCAGATTCTGGTCTGCCGAGAGATCGCCGCCGTAGAAGTAGTAGGTATTGTCGAAATAGACTCCTTCTACCGGCGGGAGGATCGCGGCCTCGGGGCCGCCCGATCCCAGCAGGTAGAGGCTCGTGCCGCCTTCCGTGGCCGATGCCGGGTTCGCCGCGAGCGCCAGGAGGCCGCCGAGCATGGCTGCGGCGCCGAACGGCAAATGCCGCAATGATCTGAGGGCGATCATGACTTACGCTCCTGATCGGTGGTGCGCGATCAGGATGGGCGGGGCGAAAGCTCTGTTGCATCAGGAATAACCCTCGATTGTCGCGACGCGTCACCGAGGGGAATGTGCGGCATTGGTTGTCAGGCGCGGGAATGCTGGTCAGGCAGCGCGATGGGCCGGGATATGTCTAGCAGGACGTTCCCAACGTTCGCCGCCAAGAATCCTGCGATAGAGTGCGAGGTAATCCTCCGCCATCCGGTCAACGGAAAAGCGCCGCGCGACGGCGGCGGATGCTGCGCGGCGGTCGATCGAGGCGACCCGATCGATGGCCGCCGCAGCGTCTTCGAGGTTTTCCACGAGGAAACCGGTGCGGCCGTGGTCGATGATCTCGGGCATCGAGCCGCGGCGCATGGCAATTACCGGGGTGCCGCAGGCCATCGCCTCGATCACCGAAAGTCCGAAGGGTTCGGCGAAATTGATCAGGTGCAGCAGTGCATGGGCCTGCCCGAGTGCCCGCGAGCGCGCCTCGCCGCCGACCGCGCCATGATAGATCACCCGATCTCCGTCGATATCCGGCAGGATCTCGCGCTCGTAGTAGCCCTGGTCCTGGATAATCCCGTAGATGTGGAGCCGCCGGCCCACCGCAAGCGCCGTATCGATCGCCTCGCGCGTGCCCTTGTCGGGATGGATTCGGCCGAAATAGAGCAGATCCTCGCTGCCGATCGGATCGAGCGGGAAATCGCCGAGCGGGATGCCGTGGTGGATCGTTGCGGCATAGCGCAGGTCGGGATGCCGGTCCGCCTCGCTGATCGCGACATAATGGATGCGGTCCTCGAACGGCTTGTACATCGGCAGGATACGCTCGGACGAGAAGCCATGGATCGTCGTGACCATCGGCGTGTCGACCAGCCGCGAGAAGGCATGCGCGGGGAAATCGGCCTGGTTGTGGATCAAGTCGAAGCGGTCGGCCTGTTCGAACAGGTGTGCCAGGTGGCGGTGTTCCCAGACCTTGGCGTCGATCGTCGAATCCTCGCAATAGGGCGCAGGGACGACGCCGGCCAGCTTGCCCGTGGTCTGGCTGTCGAGCGTGGCGAACAGCGTGACGTCGACGCCGCGCGCCACCAGCGCTTCGGTCAGCAGGCTGGTGACGAGCTCCCACGGGCCGTAGTGGCGCGGCGGTGTGCGCCAGGCGATCGGGGCGAGCATGGCGATCCGCATGTCAGCGCGGCTCCATGCGCAGAACGAGGCCTTCGTTCGCGGCGAGGCCGCCGTCGAAGTGCCGGGTCACAATTGTCGAGACTAACGGCTCGGCGATCCGGGTGCCGGCGGGAATCTGGATGCGCCGCGGCTGTGTCCCGAGATTGAGCGCGATGAGTAGCCGCTCCGTCTCGGTATGGCGCTCGTACTGCAGCACCTCCGGATCGGACGGCAGCACTGCGAAGTCGCCGACGTTCAGCGCGGCATGGCTCCGGCGCAAGGCGAGCAGGCGGCGGTAGAGGTTCAGCATCGAATTGCGATCCTCATCCTGGGCCGCGACATTGCGCATCGACCAGTCGTCATTGAGCGGCAGCCAGGGCTCGGTCGTACTGAACCCGGCATGGGCGCTGTCGTCCCACGGCATCGGCGTGCGGGCACCGTCGCGGCCGAGGCCGAGACCGGGCTGGCGCAGGTCCTGAGGATCGCGGATGCGGTCGGGCGGGATCGTCACCTTGCCGATGCCGAGTTCGTCGCCCTGGTAGAGCGTCGGCGTGCCGCGCAGGGTCAGCAGCAGCATCGCCGCGACCCGCGCCTGGGCTTCGCCCAGCCGTCCGGCGATCCGCGGCGCATCGTGACTACCGAACACCCAGTTGGGCCAGCCGCCCGGCGGCAGCGCGGCTTCGTAGTCGGCGATGAGCTTGGCCAGCGCCGCTGCGTCCCAGCGTGCTTCGAGCAGCTGGAAATTGAAAGGCAGATGGACGCCGGGTTTCTCCGCGCTGCCGTAGTAGGTCATCAGCTGATCGAGCGGCAGGAAGATTTCGCCGACCAGCAGGCGTTCCTGCCCCTTGGCGCCATATTGGTCGGCCAATGCGCGGAAGGCCGCGGCTATGTCGTGGATCTCGGGCTGGTTGGCCGAGTTGTGCTGCAGCACTTTCAGCTTCTCGCCCATCTCGGGCGTAAAGGCCGGGTTGGGCGGATTGTCGCGCAGGTCATCGGCCTTGATGCAGTGCCAGAGGACGTCGATACGGAAACCGTCGATGCCGCGGTCGAACCAGAAGCGAACGACGTCGGTCATTGCTGCGTTTACAGCGGGGTTGCGCCAGTTGAGGTCGGCCTGTTCCTTGAGGAAGGTGTGGAGATAGTATTGTCGTGTCTCGACATCGAATTCCCAGGCTGAGCCGCCCATGTCGCTGGTCCAGTTGTTCGGCGGGCCGCCGTCCGGCGCGGGATCGCGCCAGAAGTACCAGTCGCGCTTCGGGTTGTCGCGCGAGGAACGACTTTCGATAAACCACGGATGCTCAGTCGAGCTGTGGTTGGGCACCAGGTCCAGCAGCAGCTTGAGGCCGCGTCGGTGCACCTCGGCGAGCAGCGCATCGAATGCCGCGAGATCGCCGAACATGCCGGCGACATCGCGGTAATCTGCAACGTCGTATCCGAAGTCGGCCATCGGCGAGGGGAAGATCGGCGATAGCCAGATGGCATCCACGCCGAGGCTGGCGACGTGGTCGAGCCGCCGGCGGATGCCTTCGAGGTCGCCGATCCCATCGCCATTACTGTCCTGGAAAGAGCGCGGATAGATCTGATAGATCACCCCGGGTTCCCACCAAGGCCGCTCGACATCCTCTGCAAATGCACCGCCCATGCGCCTCACAACGCATGGGGGCGACAAAGGTTCGGTGATCGCCGGACTTAGCCGATCGGCACGCTTACTCTCTGCTGCTTTTCATAGTGGCGCTTGAGGGCATAGCCGCCCGCCGCAGCCGCGATCAGGCCCAACGGCCCGAGGCGCCGTAGCACCATTGGCACGGCGGCACCGATCAACGCGCCGCCGGTCCCGCTGACCCCGCCGACGCTGCGCGCGACGCGCTCTCCGACGACAGCTCCGAGCAATTTACCGATCATCGTATATCTCCTTTGCTGGAGAAGCGCTGGAGAGGCCTTCGGGTTCCAGCAGCACAGCGTGCCGCCCCGCGCGGCCAACGGTCCGGCCCGGAGAACTGCCAATTCGGCGGCGCAGTCCCACGTAGCGGAACCCATCGGCGTATTGGAGTGTTGCGAAAGGAGGCGGACGAGGACGCCGGAGAGGATCCATGCCGTGAAGCGCGAACCCATCGTCGCCGTCGCCTTCCTGACCGAAGCCAACATGAAGGCCGTGGGGAACAATCTGAAGCGAATCTACCCGATCGAAGACGTCTCGCCGTTCGAGGATCTGTTGGAAAAGCTCGACAAGGCCGATCGCGAGATGCGCACGAGCGGAAGCAATCGGTAAGACTTTCGATCACCCCCTTTAATCCATGTTATTGCCCGTCGTACTCAGCCGTGTTTCATTGACACCATCGCTTGCCATTCCCGGCCCGCCAGCGACAGAGAGACAGTCATCGCGTGCTCCCGCCAGTGTCTGGGACCATCGTCGTGCCGCACTTCACGATTTTGCGAACCGATCGCTCCGCTCGCACCGAACTCACGGCGGTCACCGCCGATTCGGTGCTCCACACCATAAGTCGCCTGCATTACGACGAGGCCGACGTGTTCCGCGATGGCTCTTACGCCTTTTCGGTCCAGGTCGGCGAAGGCGGGGTCTGGACGATTTATCAGCGCGACGAAGCAGCAGTGTAACAAGCAATTTCCCTTGCTCGCCAGCCGCTTCTGGATGACCTTGCGCGGCGAGAGGGAACGCCATGAAAGTGATTTTCGGCCTGGAAGGGGAGCCTGCGCTCGTCGTGGGCGGAGGATACGGCTCGGGGCGCGAGACCGCGCTGCTCCTGGCCGAGGCGGGCGCTAGGGTGGCCATTGCCGACATCGATCGTGAGCGGGCCGAAGCGGTGGCGAAGGAGGTTGGCGGTGTCGCGGTGATCGGCGACGTCACCGATCCCGAAAGTGCCACGGCGATGGTCGACGAAGCCCATGCCGCGCTGGGCGGTCTCACCCGCGTCGCCAACATCGTCGGGCTGGTGAAGATGGCCCCGTTCATCGAGACCGATCTCGCGCACTGGGAAGCGCAGATGCGGCTCAACCTCTATTCGCAGATGTTCGTCTGCCATGCCGCCGGGCGGCACATGCTGCGTGAACGCGGCGGATCGATCGCCATGGTGGCTTCGGTCAGCGGCTACTACGGCGCGCGCAACCAGGTCGCCTATGGCATAGCCAAGGCTGGCGTCATGTCGCTGGCGCGCACGCTGTCCGACGAGTGGGCGGGGCAGGGCATCCGGATCAACTGCGTCGCACCCGACATCACCGCGGTGCCGCGGCTGACCGATGCCATGCCGATGTCCGAGCAGGAGGCCCAGGCGCGGCTCGATGCCATGGCCGCCTCCGAGGGCGTGCCGATGCAGCGCTTCGGCCGCGCGCACGAGATCGCAAAGCCGCTGCTGTTCCTGCTGTCCGAGATGTCGTCGTTCATGACTGGCCAGACGCTCGTCGTCGACGGCGGGACGATGGTCCATTTTCCCCACTCGAGCGGCGACAGGAAAGCCTGATGGAGCAGACGGTCGAACTGATCGAGGACGCGGCGCGCGGCGTGCGGCTCGAAGTGCTGGTGGCGGGGGAAGGGCCCGACGTCGTGCTGGTGCCTTCGGCGATGCGCGGGGCTTCGGACTTCGCCCATTTGCAGCAGGCGCTGGCCGCTGCCGGTTACCGCTCGCTCGCGGTGAATCCGCGAAATGCCGGGCGTAGCGCGGGCCCGCTCGATGGGCTGACGCTGCAGGACATCGCCGACGACATATCGCTAGTCGTCGGCCGCCTCTGCGACGGCCCGGTGCATCTCGTGGGCCATGCTCTGGGCAACGTCTGCGTCCGCGCCGCGGCAAGCTTCCGGCCCGAGATCGCCCGCTCGGTTACGGTCATGCCGTGTGGCGGCCACGATCTTGCCGTGCGGCCCGTGGCGCCCGAAGTGATCGCCGCGATGCCGCGCTGTCATGACGAGAGCCTTTCCGATGCCGAACGGATCGAGGCGATGCGCACCGCTTTCTTCGCCCCCGGCAATGACCCGTCGGTCTGGCTGGACGGCTGGTGGCCGCAATCGGCGGGAGTTGCCGGCGCGATCGGGCGGACCGATCCTGCGCTGTGGTGGCGGGGCGGCGAGGGGCCGATCCTGATCGTCATGCCGCTCAACGATGCGATGATGGCTGCGGAAGCGGGCCGGGCGACGGCAGAGGCTTTGGGCGAGCGGGCCAGCTATGTCGAAGTCGACAACTGCGGCCACGCAATCCTTCCCGAACAGCCCGAGGCCGTCGCCCGGCACGTGATCGCATTCCTTGATAGACAGGAGGGCCGCTGATGGCGAGCGAGTGGAAGAAGGCAGGCCGGATCGGCGTCTGGGCATCGGATTTCCGCTTCGGCGATCCGGGCTTCGTTCGTGAGGCCGCAGCGGAGCTCGAGGATCTGGGCTACGGCACGATCTGGTTTCCCGGCGGCCGCGGCGGTGACCTGCTGGAGCGGATCGACCTGATCCTCGATGCGACGCAGCGCTGCATCGTGGCCACCGGCATCCTCAACATCTGGATGCACGAGCCGGCGGAAGTCGGCGCCTGGTGGCGCGGCCTCGATCCGGCGTGGCGGGAGCGCGTCATGCTGGGCCTCGGCGTCGGCCATGCCCTGGCGATCGGCGAGGCCTGGCGTCAGCCGCTGACCAAGATGGCGGCCTACCTCGATGGTCTCGATGCGGAAGGCGTCCCGGCCGGGAGCCGCTGCATCGCGGCGCTCGGGCCGAAGATGCTCGACCTGTCGCGCGATCGGTCGGCGGGTGCGCATCCCTATCTGGTAACGCCTGAACACACGGCGATCGCCCGCGAAAGGCTGGGGCCAGACGCCTGGCTCGCGCCGGAGCAGGGCGTTGTCCTCGACAGCGACCCGACCAGCGCCCGACAGAAGGCGCGCGAGCAGCTTTCGAGCTATGCCCGGCTGGCGAACTATCGCAACAGCTGGCTGCGGCTGGGTTTCGACGAGAACGACATCGAGACGCTTAGCGACCGCCTGATCGATGCGCTGTTCGTCTGGGGCACGCCGGGGACGATCGCGGAGCGGCTTTCCTCTCATCTGCAGGCGGGGGCCGATCACGTTTGCCTGCAGGCGATCCTCGGGCCGATCGGCACGAGCGATCCGGAAACGGCCCGGCGCATCTGGCGTGAACTTGCGCCGACGGTACTCTCATGAGCAGCACGCTCGTCGCGCCGCGGACGCGGGATCTCGATGTCCTAGCGGAACAACTCGCCGGCTGGCTCGGCGCGCGGATGCCACAGGTCCGGGACATCGCCATCGGCAATCTGACCTATCCCTCGGGCGCCGGCATGTCGCACGAGACGATTCTGTTCGACGCAAGCTGGACTGAGGGCGGCCGGACGATCACCGAAGGTCTCGTGGTGCGGGTCAAGCCGACCGCCAACATGGTCTTTCCCGACGATCTGTTCGATGCGCAGTACCGGGTGATGCGGCTGATCCACGAACGCGGCTGGGTGCCGGTGGCCGAGCCGCTGTGGCTGGAGGAAAGCGATGCGGTGATCGGCGCGCCGTTCTTCGTCATGCGCAAGGTGCAGGGACGAGTGCCCGTCAGCCGCCCACCCTATGCCGAGAGCGGCTGGATCGCCGACGCCACTCCGACGCAGCGTGCGCGGCTCTGGGAAAGCGGCGTGCGGACGATGGCGACGATCCACATGTTGCCGGTGGAACACTTCGCCTTCCTCGAAGGGCCCGAGGGCGCTCGCTCAGGCCTCGATCAGGAGTGGGACAAATATGTCCGCTTCGTCGAATGGATCAGTGCGGACCGCCGCTGGCCGATCCTCGACGCCGCGCTCGCCAACCTGCGCGAACGCTGGCCGCTCAACCAGCCGCTTGGGCTGGTCTGGGGCGGGGCCGAAATGGTCAACATGATGTTCGACGACAATTTCGAGGTCATCGCGGTGATGGACTGGGAGCAGCCTTCGCTCGGCGGGCCGCTCAACGATCTCGCCTGGTGGCTTACTATGGCCGACACCAAGCACGGCCCGGCTTCCGGGCGTCCGCCGCTCGCCGGCCTCGGCACGCGCGAGGAGACTATAGCGCTATGGAGCGAGGTCACCGGCCTCAGCGCCGAGGACATCGACTGGTACGAAGATTTTATGGCGCTCAAGCTGCGCTGCCTCTCGGTCAGCACGGCCAAGGTCTGGGGTGTGGAACCGCCAGACCAGCGCTCGCTGGCCCGGCGGCTCAATCTTCCGATCGCGGACTGATTACTTAGCCCGTTCGACCACGACGACGGGAATCTTGCGGTCGGTGCGCGACTGATAGACGTCGTAGTTCGGCCACTGCCCGAGCGAAGCTTGCCACAGCTCCTCGCGTTCGGCGCCTTCGGCGATGCGGGCCACGCCCGCGAACTTCTCGCCCTTGATCTGCATCCTGACGTGCGGATCGGCCTCGACGTTGAGATACCAGATCGGGTGCGTCGGCGATCCGCCCTTCGAAGCGATGATCGCATAGCGGTCGCCGACCTGCTTGTAGATGATGGCGATGGTCCGGTCCTCGCCCGACTTGCGACCCTTGGTGGTCAGCAGGCAGGCGGTCGCGCCGTTCCACATGTAGCCAATCTCGCCGTCGGTCTCGCGGTACTTCTTCACGTGCTCGTCGCCGAGCAGCGTGAGGTCGGTGCCGATATTGCTGCGTGGCGGGGTATCGCTCATGTGGTTTCGTCCTCTCGCGGGGGGTAGGTTCTGGAATGAAATCTCGGGCTTAGCGAAGCAATACGGGCAGGGCCGAGACGCCGCGCTGCTCGAGGCCGCCGGTCATGTAGGGCGTCTCCGCGTCGGGATCGAACCGCATGTTCGGGAAATGGTCGAGCAGCTTGTTGATCGTGACCATCATCTCCGCCTCGGCGACGAAGCGGCCCAGGCACATGTGCGCGCCGATCCCGGTGCCCAGATGCTGCTGGAACGGCCGGTGCAGGTCGAACACGTCGGGATTCTCCCACCGCGCAGGATCGCGATTGGCGGCGCCAAGGCAGATGTCGAGGACGGCACCCTGCGGGATGATCGTGCCGCACAGGTCGGTGTCGACGAGGGCCACGCGGCTGAACGTGGGATTGGTCGGATTCCAGCGTAGCGACTCGTTGATCGCGGCCTCGACCAGCTTACGGTCTTCCTTGGCGGCTTCGAAATAGTCGCGGTTGCTCAGCAGCGCGAACAGCGTGATGCCGAGCTGGCGCCAGGACGTGCCGCCTCCGGCGAGCAGGATCAGCCGCGCGAAGATCACGATCTCCTCGTCGGTCAGGTGACGGCGCTCCTCGCCCGGAGGATCGATCTCGGCGGCGAGCAGCCAGGAGATGATGTCCTCGCCGGGCTCCGCCCTGCGGCGACCGATCTGCTCCATGAGCATCCGCTGGACCGTGGCATGCGATTGCATGCGCACTTCCATGCCGTGGCGGCTGGCGGAGGTTCCGACCAGCGCGTTGCGGAACAGCATGGCGTCCTCGCCGCGCAGCCCGACCGCGCGGGTGATGGTATGGACGGGGACGCGCGCGCAAAGCTGCAGGTTCAGCTCGGCCCGATCGCGCGCCTCGAAATTGGCGACCAGTTCCTCGACGAGACTGTCGATGAAATGTTCGCGCCACCACTTCTGCGCCTTAGGCCGGATGAACAGCGATTGCACCGCGCGGCGGAACGCGTGGTGCTCGGGATTGTCCATCTCGAGGATGCCCATCGTCTTCGGGGGGCTACCGTCGAAGTGATAGACGTTGTTCGACAGGTTCACGTTGTCGCGGAACGCCTTCTCGCAGGCGTCGAAGGTGAAGCAGGTATAGCCTTCACGCTCCAGCGAGCCCTTGTGGCGGTGGAACGGCGGCAGCTCCATCAGCTGGCGCATGAAGCCCTTCTGCACGGGCGCCCCGCGCTCGCGCAGCGCGTTCATCGTCGGATAGGGATCGTGGTCAATGTAGTTGCCGATTTCCTCGGCTTCCTTGCGGACGTCGTAGAGCGCCTCGTAGAGATCGTCGTCCTGCGCCGGACCGGGTTGTGCCACGCTTGCCATGCTATCCTCACCGCAATTACTATGTTCGAAATATCGAATATTAGTTCGGAATTTTAAGCTCTAGCCGGCATTCGTCAACATGTCATCTGCGTATATATGCGTTGCGGGCACAGGGTTGCCAATTTCCATGCGCTAGGCATTGTCCCGCAGAAGCTATACCGCCCCGACGGAATCTTGCTGCCAACGCCGAATTGACGAGGATTACCGCCGTGCCTGCAGACAATGCCAACATCTTCGCGCATTTCCTCGCCGCGGCCGATCAGGCGGGTAGCAAACCGTTTTTGGTCGAGGATGGCGCGACGGTGCTGTCCTTCGCCGATCTCGACGCGCGCGCCGGCCAGCTGGCTGCGCGCCTGGCGGCGTTGGGCGGCAAGGCGGGCGAGCGATCGTCGTGCAGGTCGACAAGTCGCCCGAGAACGTGCTGCTCTATCTCGCGGCCGAACGGCTCGGCATGGTCTATGTGCCGCTCAACACCGCCTATACGTCGGCCGAGCTTGCCTATTTCCTCGGCGACGCCGAGCCCGCGGTGGTGGTCTGCCGGCCGGCGGACGAGGCCGAAGTGCGCGGATTGCTTACTACCGGGACACTGGTGACGCTGGGCACCGACGGCACCGGCAGTCTGCTCGACGACATTCCCGACGAGGTCGTCCCCGTCGCCGAGCGCACGCCGGAAGACCTCGCCGCGATCCTCTATACCTCCGGCACCACGGGGCGTTCGAAGGGGGCGATGCTCACCCACGGCAACTTGCTGAGTAATGCGATGACGCTCAAGGCGCTCTGGGGCTGGCGGCACGACGACGTGCTGATCCACATCCTGCCGATCTACCACGTCCATGGCCTGTTCGTGGCGCTGCACGGCGCGCTGCTGGCGGGTGCGACGGTGCTGTTCCACCGCGGTTTCGATTCCGCCGCGGTGATTGCCGACTTCGCGCGCGGCTCGGTGCTGATGGGTGTGCCGACGCATTACACCCGCCTCACTGGGGCACCGGAAATGACCCGCGAGGCATGCACCAACATGCGCCTGTTCATCTCCGGCTCGGCGCCGCTGCTGGCCGAGGCGCACGAGCGCTTCGAGGAGAAGACCGGCCAGCGCATCCTCGAACGCTATGGCATGACCGAGACCGGCATGATCACCTCCAACCCTTACGAAGGCGGTGCGCGGGTGGCGGGGACGGTCGGCTATCCGCTGCCCGGTGTCGAGGTACGCGTCCGCGGTGACAACGGCGAACTCGTCGAGCAGGGCAAGCCGGGGGTTCTCGAAGTGCGCGGGCCCAACGTCTTCGCTGGCTACTGGCGGATGCCCGAGAAGACCGCGCAGGAAATCCGCGAGGACGGCTTCTTCATCACCGGCGACGTCGCGACGCAGGATGCCGACGGTCGCGTCACCCTGGTCGGCCGTGCCAAGGACCTGATCATCGCCGGCGGCCTCAACATCTATCCCAAGGAGATCGAGGAGGCGATCGACGCACTTCCCGGTGTCGAGGAGAGCGCCGTGATTGGCGTGCCGCATCCCGACATGGGCGAAGGCGTGGTCGCTGTCGTGGTCGCGCAGAAGGGTGCGCGCGTGACCGAGAAAGCGGTCCGCGCCGCGCTCGAAGGCCAGCTCGCGCGCTTCAAGCAGCCGCGCCGCGTCTTCGTCGTCGACGCGCTGCCGCGCAACGCCATGGGCAAGGTGCAGAAGGCGGCGCTGCGCAGCGAATATGCCGAGGCCCTGAAGTAGGAACACCGCTGGTGCTTTGCCGCTTGGATATTGTGCCGGGCAGAATATCGTAGCCGACTTGAGCTTTGGGGTCGGACGATTCGATGTCCTGGTGGCGAGTGTTCCAGCGAGGTTCTGCGGCGATCGCCTTGGCCGGCGCCAGCGTCCTCGCATTGCTGTCCGACACCCCGATCGGCCCGCCACGGGTAGCGACCGCCAGCGCGCAGGCTCCCGCGGCAGCCATGCCGTCGATCAACCAGCTCTACCAGGCGCAGGGGCAGCTCATGGCCAGCGAACTGGGCGGCTTGCAGCCTCGCGTCGCGGGACGGACCAACGTCTATGCGATCGCCGTAGCCGGACAGGGTTCGATGCAGCTGTTTTCGCGCGAGGCGCAGTTGGCGCTCCAGGTGGCGGCGGGGCGGTTCGGCGGCGACTATCGCGGCGGGGTGCTGCTCTCGAACGTCCTGTCCGATCTGCCCAGCCATCCGTGGGCGAACCACGCCAGCGTGGAAGCCGCCGCGCGGGGCATCGGTGAGCGGATCGATCCCGCGCGTGATATCGTCGTGATCTATCTGACCTCGCACGGCGCGCCCGACGCCTGGATAGCGACCAGCCTGCCGAACAACACGGTCTTCCCGCCGATCTCGTCGACCTCGCTGGCCGCTGCCCTGTCGCATGCCGGGATCAGGCGCCGCGTGGTCATCGTTTCCGCCTGCTTTTCCGCCAGCTGGATCCCGGCGCTCGCCAGCGACGACACGATCGTCATCACCGCGGCGGCCAAGGACCGCACCTCGTTCGGCTGCGACGACAGCCGCTACCTGACCTATTTCGGCGAGGCCTTCCTCGAAGGGCCGCTCGCGCGCGGCGCCTCCCTGCGCGAAGCTTTCGAGATCGCGCGCGGGAAAGTGGCGAAGTGGGAAGCCGAAGAGGAGTTCATCCCCTCGATGCCGCAGGCGTCGATCGGGCGGAATCTGCAGGGGCTGTGGACCGAGCGCGCGGCGGCCCGGAAATAGCGGTCAGTCTTCGAGGATAAGGCTGTCCTGCTTGGTGTCGCGCATGCGGACATAGACGACGAGCGACAGGCCGATCATCGCCGTGACGTACCAGTAGAAGGTGCTGCCCATCTCGTTCGACTTGAGCCAGAGCGCGACATATTCGGCCGTGCCGCCGAACACCGTGTTGGCGATCGCATAGGGCAGGGCCACGCCCAGCGCGCGGATATGCGCGGGGAACAGCTCGGCCTTCACCACTGCATTGATTGCGGTGTAACCGCTGACGATGACGAGCGCGCAGAGCACGAGGACGAAGGCGGCGAAGGGATCCTTGACGTCCTCGAGCGCGCGGAAGATCGGATAAGTGAACATCACTCCGCCGATGCCGAAGGCAACCATCACCGGCTTGCGGCCTATCCGGTCTGACAGCGCGCCGATGACGGGCTGGAGCAGCATGAACAGGAACAGCGCCGCGGCAGTGATCCGCGTTGCGGTTTCGGCCGAGAAGCCGCTGGTGTTGACCAGGAACTTCTGCATGTAGGTCGTATAGGCGTAGAAGGCCAGCGTGCCGCCGGCGGTCAGGGCCATGACCAGCAGCGCCTCCTTGGGATGCTGGCGGAATAGCGCCAAGCCGCTCGAGCGCGGCGCCGTGCTGGTCGCCGCGTCTTTCTGGCTGTTGGCAAAGCTCTCGGTCTCGGCCAGTCGCCGGCGCAGGTAGAACACGATCACAGCGAGCCCTGCGCCGACCACGAAGGGAATCCGCCAGCCCCAGGCCTTCAACTCTTCCTCGGGCATGACTGTCTGCAGTACCAGCAGCACCGAGAGCGCGACGAGCTGGCCCGAGATCAGGGTGACGTACTGGAAGCTCGAATAGAACCCCCGCCGCCGCCTACCGGCCATCTCGCTGAGGTAGGTGGCGCTCGCGCCATACTCGCCGCCGACGCTGAGGCCCTGGAGCATCCGCGCGAAGACAAGAATGGCGGGCGCCAGGTTGCCGATCGCCGCATAGCCCGGCGTCAGCGCAATCATCAGCGATCCCGCGCACATCAGCGAGACCGACAGCGTCAGCCCCGCCTTGCGCCCGCGCCGGTCGGCATAGATGCCCATCACCCAGGCGCCGATCGGCCGCATGACGAAGCCGACGGCGAAGACTGCGGCCGCGTTCAGCAGCTGCGCCGTGGCGTCGCCCTTGGGAAAGAAGATCGGCGCGAAATAGAGCGTGAACGCCGAATAGACGTACCAGTCGTACCATTCGACGAGGTTGCCCGCCGATCCACCGATGATGTTGCGGAGCCTGTGCCCACCCTGTGCTTCGCTCATCGGCGGACTATGCGGAACCGCGGCGATCCGCGCAACATGTCGCTCGTCGGGGGCGGCAGGGCGTAAAATCGCACACAAGGTTTTTTCGGACTGCTGAAGGGACGGCGTCGCGGCGTCTGCAGAATGTCGGTGCGAGAGCATCGACCGTACGTTTTGAGGACCCTAGACTCGTTCCCCCGCTTCGGCGGGGGTTCTTTTTTGCCGGCTAGGCAAGCCGCTTGAGTCTGCGGATCATCGTCGGCATCAGGGCGGTTCGCCAATCGCGACAACCTGGAAGCACGATGCAGCCCATGAGTTTTCGCCAGATACGCCACTTCGTGGCAGTGGCCGAGGAGCTGCATTTCGGCCGTGCCGCGAAACGCCTGAACATGGCGCAGCCCCCGCTCAGCCAGTCGATCCGCCGGCTGGAAGCAGACCTTGGGGTCGAGCTGCTGGCGCGATCCCGGAAGGGCGTGGAGCTCACAGCTGCGGGCGAGATATTCCTCCGCGAGGCACGGCAGGCGCTGATCCACGCCGATCTCGCACGCAAGCTGGCCCTCCGCGAAGCGCAGAAGGCGCAGGAAGTGCGCGTCGGCTTCATCGGCCCGGCGCTCTACCGGCTGTTGCCGCCGCTTCTCGTCGCCTTCACCCGCGATAACCCGGCGATCGACGTGCGACTTTATGAGGAGCGTACGCCGGCCCTGGTGAAAGCGATCGTGCAGGGCGAAACCGATGTCGGTTTCGTCACCGCGGGCTCGCAGGAGATCGAGGACTGCGACACGCTGATCGTCGAGCGCGCGACGATCGTGGCGGCCATCCCCGCCGACTGGCCGATCGTCAGCCGGGCGAGTCTCACGCTGGCCGAACTGGCCGACTATCCGCTGATCCTGCCGCCCGCACAGAACCACGCGACCGAGCCCAGGCAGGTCCTCAAGATGTTCGGCAGCGCCGGCGGCCGGCTGCCCAACGTAATCCAGGAATCGACCCATTCGAACACCACGCTCAGCCTGGTCGGTGCGGGCGTCGGTTTCAGCATCATCACGGGCACGGCGAGGCTGGCAAACCCCGCGAACGTGAGGTTCGTCCCTCTCACCGACCACATGCCCTCGTCGGACTGGGCGCTGACGATGATCTGGCGCGACGCGCAGCTGACCCGTGCCGGCCGCCGCTTCGTCGACTTCACGCGAAATTACGTCGCTGATCGGCCCGAGCTGATGAGCTTCGCTATCCCCTGAGAGCCGTTCATATCAAAACCATATCAAGAAGCCCGCAATTGATATTTTACGAACGGTCCCGGTACGCGCATATCGCTCCCATAACAGCAAGTGCCAGCGGGATCCCGGTCCCTCCGGCTTGGGAATGGAGACCGTCATGAGCGAAGCCGATCCGAAATTTGGTAGCGCCCTCAAGGAAGATTGGGACCTCGGCCCGATCTTCGATGCCGACGCGCATATCGATCCGCCCTACGAGATGTGGAAGGAATACCTGCCGCAGTCGCAGCGGCACAAGGCGCCGGTCATCGAGGAAGGTGACGATCACGACTGGCTGGTCTTCGAAGGCAACCGCCGCCCGATCCACATGATGAGCAACCAGGCCGGCCGTACCGGCAAGGACTTCAAGATGCAGGGCAAGCTCAGCGACATGCGCAACACGCATGATCCGCAGAAGCGCATCGAAGACATGGATCTCGACGGCATCGACCAGGCCATCCTGTTCGGCGGCGGCCCGCTCGGTTCGTTCGACAACGACCTCTACCTCGCCAGCTTCGAGGCCTTCAGCCACTGGGTGATGGACTGGGCCTCGAACGCACCCCACCGCTTGTTCCCCGTCGGCCACGCGCCGATGCGCGACATCGACGAGACCATCGAGCACGTCCACCGGCTCGCCAAGATGGGCTTCAAGATGATCCAGTTGCCGGCCTTCCCGCAGAATCCGGAAGCCTGGCGCACGTCCTCGGGCGTCGCGGCGCTCAAGGAAGGCCAAGTCTCGGCCCAGACCGGCGATCCCAAGGGCAAGCTGCAGTACTACCAGCCCGAGTTCGACAAGCTGTGGAAGGTGCTCAGCGACTACGGCATGGTCATCACCTTCCACTTGGGTGCCCGCTCGCCGCGGTTTCGCGACAAGCAGCACTTCCTGCCCGACATGCCGATGAGCAAGGTGAACATGGCCGAGCCGATCGGCATCTTCATCTTCAACGGCATCTTCGACCGCTTCCCCGACTTGCGCATCGGCTCGATGGAATCGGGCGTGGGCTGGTTCGCCTGGTTCTCCGAATACTGCGACCGCACCTGGGAAAAGCAGCGCTACTGGACCGAGAGCGTGATCGACAAGCTGCCCAGCTATTTCATGGACCAGAACATCTGGGGCTCGTTCATCCAGGACCGCGCCGGCATCCTCCAGGCCGAGCAGGGCCTGCCGGGCACGCGCAATTTCATGTGGTCCTCGGACTATCCGCACTCGGAGACGACCTTCCCGAACAGCCACGCGATCATCAGGCGCGACTTTGCGGGTGTGGCTAAGGACAAGATCCAGGACATCATCTGCAACAACGCCAAGCGGATGCTGCGCCTCGATTGAGCGCCGATCGAGAGATAGCCGGTGGGCCATCGAAGCGATGGTCTGCCGGCTCCCGCGTGCTGATCCGCGCTCTCGGCTTCCCAGTGCAACTATCTGAAAATGGTGCCGGCTAGAGGGTTCGAACCCCTGACCCCCTGATTACAAATCAGGTGCTCTACCAACTGAGCTAAGCCGGCTTGCCCAATCGTCTGACCGTTCGGGCGCGCCTTCGCAGGCTGGAAGCAGCACTGCGGACGGGCCGTGCCTAGCTCGCGGAATGGAGCCTGTCAAAGACGGGACTGCGAAGATTCCGCTTGCGCTCGCTCTATAATGATACGCATAAGATGCCATTAATGCGAAGCGAGTCGCCAGAGGGAGACAAGATCATGGCAACGGTAGCGGATAGCGGGTCGGTTGAGCGGCTTACGCGGATGGTCGGAGCACCCGACAAGTACGATTACGCCTCGGCCGACCTGCGCGCCGCCCAGATCGAAGCGATGAACGAGCGCTTCCAGGACCGGGTCGGCAAGATCAAGCTCCTGAAGCATCGCGCCGAGGAGGCTGAGATCAGCGAAATCCGCAGCTTGGAAGACGCCGTCCCGCTGCTACTGCCGCACACGGCCTACAAGTCCTATCCCGAGAGCTTCCTGATGGAGGAGAAGTGGGACAAGCTCAGCCGGTGGCTGGATTCCGTCTCGACCCATCGCGTGCCGGCGATCGACAAAGCCTCGATCCATGACGTCGACGGCTGGGTCGCGAAGATGCAGGAAAGCGGCCACAACGTTTCCTGCTCGAGCGGCACCACGGGCAAGTCGGCGATGCTGGTCGCCTCGGATGCCGACATGGAATGGTGCAAGCGCGAGGCGCCGCAGGCCTATACTTGGGGGTCAGGCGTCCCGCTCGACCGTAGCCGGCGTATCTTCGGCCTGGCGCCGGTTGCCTCGGTACCGCGCAATCTCGCCACGGGCGTGGCCTATACCAACGCGCTGCAGGATCCGAATTCGGAGCCGTTCCGCTATCCGGTGCCGCCGATCACCGTCGGCAGCCTCACCCAGATGGTGGTGGCGCGCAAGAAGATCGCCGACGGCACGATCCTGCCCGAGGAACTCGCCGAGTTCGAACGCATCTCGGTTGAACGCGCGAAGTACGTTGAGGATGCGGTCGGCGTGACCGCGCAGGCGCTGGTCGAGGCGCGGGGGGACAAGCTGCACCTCACCGGCCTCTGGGCCGGGCTCTACAACGTCGCCAAGGCGGTGCGCGACATGGGCTACAGCGGCAAGGACTTCAACGCGGAGAATTCGATCTATGTCGGCGGCGGCCTCAAGCGCGCCAACCTGCCGGCGGACTACCGCGAGTTCGTCTACGAGACGTTCAACATCTCGCCGACGCGCAATTATCAGAACTATTCGATGCAGGAACTGCAATCGGGCATGCCGCGCTGCCAGAAGGGCGGCCGCTACCACCTGCCGCCCTGGTTGGTTCCACTGCTGCTCGACAAGGCCGGGGACAACCTGCTGCCGATAGAGAGCGGCGAGTACGAGGGCCGCGCTGCGTTCTTCGACCTCTCGCTCGATGGGCGCTGGGGCGGGGTGATCTCGGGCGACAAGGTCTCGATCGACTTCAGCCCTTGCGCCTGCGGGGCCAGGAGCCCGTCGATCCGCGACGACATCGTGCGCTATGCGGATATCGAAGGCGACGACAAGATCGGCTGCGCCGGCACGGTCGACGCCTATGTGCGCGGGCTCTCCTAGGCCTTACCGAGCCGCGGCCCGCTGGCGGATCAGCCGGAGGTAGGTGTCGGCCACCTCCTGGTTGATCGCGTCCCACGAGAAATCGAGGCTGCGCGCTTCGCCGGCGGCGCCGTGCTTGGCGCGGCGGTCGGCCTGCTCGACGTAGGCCTTGAGCGCCTCGGCGAACTGGTGGACCGCGCCGGGGCGGATCAGCCGGCCCGAGACGTGGTCGTCGACCAGGCTCTCGCTGCCCGTGGCAATCGCGGCGACAACCGGCAGGCCGCAGGCCATGGCCTCGAGCGTGACGTTGCCGAAAGTCTCGGTCACCGAGGGATTGAACAGCACGTCCATGCCGGCGACGGCGCGGGCGAGATCCTCGCCGGCCTGGAAGCCGATGAAATGCGCGCCGGGCAGCCGCGCCTCGAACCAGCTGCGCGCCGGGCCTTCGCCGATCACCAGGACCTTGTGCCTGACGCCGCGGCGGCCGAGTTCGTCGATCGTGTCGGAGAACACGTCGAGCCCCTTTTCCATCACCAGCCGGCCCAGGAAGCCGATCACGACCTCTTCGTCGCCGATGCCGAGCGAGTGCCGCCATTCGAGCGAGCGTGCGCCCGAATGGAAGATGTCGCGGTCGACCCCGCGTGACCAGATGCCGATGTCGTAGTTCATCCGCTGGTCGCGCAAGAGCTGGGCCATGGACTCGGATGGCGCAACCAGCGCGTCGCAGCGCCGGTAGAAACGGCGCAGCAGCGCCTCGACCAGCGGCTCGCCCCAGGCCAGGTTGTAATAGCGCAGATAGGTCTCGAAGCGGGTGTGGACCGAGGCGAGCACGGGCAACTTCTGTCGACGCGCCCAGCTGACCATGCGGTGCCCGCTGACATCGGGCGAGGAAACCTGGACGACATTGGGTGCGAAGGCCTTGAGATCGCGCTTCAGCCGCGGAGAGAGCCCGAGCGAGAAGCGGTACTCGCCGCGGCCGGGGATCGGCGTCGCGGGAACGTCGACGAGGTCACCGGTGGGCGGAAAGGCGGGCGTACTGGTCGTCGGCGAATAGACGCGCACCGCGGCGCCCTGGCGCAGGAGATAGCCGACGAGGCGGTTCAATGCCTGGTTCGCACCGTCGCGGACATAATTGTAATTGCCGCTGTAAAGCGCGATGCGAAGGTCTGCGATTTTCATGTTGCAGCCGGCCTTAGCCGCTTACTGCACACATGACGAGGGCCCGCAGACCCTCCGCGGGCGCTGATCACCAGCCGCGATAATAGCGTCTGTCCCAGCCTCGATAGGGGCCGCGATCCCAGCCGCGATATTCGCGGTAGTAATAGCGCCGCGGGTAGCGATCGTAATAATAGCCGCGCGGGTAGCTCCGATAGTAGTAGCGCGGCCGGCCGTAGTAGCCGTCGCCATAATAATAGCCGCGGTCGCTGTTCGAGGCGATCGCCGCACCCACGGCGAGGCCGATGATGCCCGCGCCGACTGCGATCGCCGCCGTGTCGTCGCCGCGGCCGCGCCAGTGATCGCGTGCCTCGGCGCTGGTGGTTGTGAACGTCATGGCGCCGACCGCCAGCGCGGCGACGATCCCGGCACTCTTCAGGCTCTTGAACATGACCCTGTCTCCCATTCCTGTCGGCCAAGAGCGACCCGGCCGATGTCAGGACCATAGTGGATCATTTTTCGGCTGAACTTGCACTTAATGCCGCGTTCAGCATGGCCCGCAGGCTCCGGCTCGCACGACGAGCCGTTCATTTTTTCCTGCAAATGCCACGATTTATTGCATGAATTTGCAAAGTCATACGCAACTCAATGAAAGCTCCTCCGTTTCCTGCCGCGGACGGCTGAATGCCTCCGCGTTCAGGAATCTTGAGGAATCCAATATGAAAATCTATCGGGCCGCACCTTTCTTCGCCACCGCCGCAGCAGCGGTCGGCCTCACCATTCCCGCCTTGGCGCAGGACGCGCGGGATACGCATTTCGACGGCCCCTATGTGTCCGCCACGATCGGCATGGCTGCGCAGGGCAACGACCGAGGAGACACCCTGGTCTTCGATACCGATCGCAACGGAACCTATGGCGACACTGTGAAGACCGCGGCCGGCGCCAACGCCTTCAGCCCGGGGTTCTGCCATGGCACGGCGGGCGGCGCGGCGCCGGGTGCCTGCGGGCCTGACAACAACCGCCTCGAATACGCGGGCCGCATCGGTTACGACAAGCGGATGGGCGGCAACTTCGTGGTCGGCGGCCTTGTGGAAGTGTCGAAGACCAACGCGCGCGACTACACCAGCGGCTATTCCACGACCCCCGCCAGCTACCAACTGGGGCGCAAGCTCGACTACGCGCTGTCGGCGCGGGCCCGCGCGGGCTACACGCCGGGCGGCGGCGCGCTGTTCTATGCGACGGGCGGCGTGAGCAATGCCAAGCTCGACCACAGCTTCGTTACGACCAACACGGCGAACAGCTTCACCGAGGTGAACGACGGCAAGCGCGTCTGGGGCTGGCAGGCCGGCGGCGGCGCCGAAGTGATGGTGACCAACAACGTCAGCCTCGGTCTCGAGTACCTCTACAACCGCTATAACGACAGCAAGTACAGCGTCGCCGTCGGGCCTGGCACGGCGCCGGCGAGCAATCCCTTCCTGCTGGCATCGGGCGGCACGAACATCCGCACGTCGGACAAGAATTTCGACTACCACTCGCTGCGCGCCAGCCTGAGTTTCCAGTTCTAAGTCTCTCGCAGACCAAACGAAAAGCCCCCTCCCGCGAGGGAGGGGGCTCTTTTAGTCAGAGGCTGTGCCGGGTTCAGTAGCCGCGATAGCCGCGGTTGCCGTTGTAGTAGCCATCGTCGCCGTAACCGCGGCGCGCGTAATAACCGTCGTTGTCGTAGCGGCGGCCGTCGCGATCGTAGCGGTTGCCGTTGCGGTCCCAGTAATAGCCGTCGCGGTATTCGTAGCCGTTGCGGTTGTAGTTGTAATTGTAGTCGCGGTCGTGGCGGTCCTTGCCGGCCGAAGCGGCGATCGCGCCGATGGCGAGGCCGAGGATGCCGACGCCAATCGCTATACCCGCGGTGTCGTCGCCGCCATGATGGCGATAGTCGCGGGCCATAGCCGGGCTGGCGCCGGCAAGCGCGGTGGCGGTGAGGGCGGTGGCGAGCGCTGCCTTCTTGAACAGGTTCATGTCAAAACTCCTGGCGGCGATTGCGAGACGGGATTGCTCGTTCGATTCGCCGCTTCGAGAGTCGGTTTAGCTTTCCGTCACTGAATGCGTGCCGCACAGGTTTGGCAGCTTTTGTTCAGGCTTGTTGGCAATTTTATGAACGTCCGGAATGTGAACTGACGATGCCTCGGCCCGAACTCATCGCGCGTTGTTGGATTTGCGGGCGCAGGTCCGCGCCGGATGGGTGACGGTGCGGCCGGCGCGCCTCCCTGCGGCGCTGGGCTATGTTTGCATGCCTTGTTGCGAATGGCCGGGCGCAGGCATGCGGACGCTTCGGCACGGCGCTTAGCGCGAAGGCTTGGACGATGAGCCGGCTCGCTGCCCTGTCATCGCCTTGCGGAGTGAAGCCTCCGCCCTGATCCTTCGTCACGGGGGAGCGCGCTGCCGCGCGCACCGGCCGCCAGAGCCTGCTCCAGCAAGGGCAGGCTCCGCGCGGGAGAGCAAGAAGCGCAGGCCTGTCGCCCTCACGCACCCGTCGGGGATAGTGAATAACCTATTTGGTTCAAAATGTCAAGATGAAGCAGGCGCTGGCAGAATACGCCAACAAAGCCGCCATTCAGGCCGCGAAATGGCCTCCCTGAAACCTGCCGTTGACGAGTACCGGAGCTGTAAATAGGCGTTGAACCGGGACCCCATATCGGCGTGCAAAAGGGCCCCCCTTTGCGGTTTGCAGGGCGGTTGTCCCGGTAGTCCATAGGAGGGACCCGCGGCCGTCGCCGCGCGCCTCCTAAAGCGCTGGCGGTGACGGTCGTGGGAGGTTCCTGTGGACCCACCGGGTCAACCGCCGGGTGGGGGGGTCCGGGGGGAGGGTTTTAGCTCCGGTTTCTGAGGCGCCAGCTGTCGTTGCCGGTCTCGACGATGTCGCAGTGATGCGTGATGCGGTCGAGCAGCGCGGCCGTCATCTTGGGATCGCCGAACACGGTCGGCCATTCCCCGAACGCCAGGTTCGTCGTGATGATCACCGAGGTGCGCTCGTAGAGCTTGCTGACGAGGTGGAACAGCAGCTGGCCGCCCGAGCGGGCGAACGGCAGGTAGCCGAGCTCATCGAGCACGACGAGGTCAAGGCGCGAGAGCTGGGCCGCAAGCGCGCCTGCCTTGCCGAGGCGGCTCTCCTCCTCGAGCCGGTTCACCAGATCCACGGTGTTGAAGTAGCGGCCGCGGGCGCCGGCACGCACGACGCTGGCAGTGATCGCAACCGCGAGGTGGGTCTTCCCGGTCCCGGTGCCGCCGACCAGGACGATGTTGCGCTGTCCGGGCAGGAACGAGCCGGCATGCAGCGAGCGTACCAGCTGCTCGTTGATCGGTGTGCCTTCGAACACGAACGCATCGATGTCCTTCACCGTCGGCAGCCGGGCCGCAGTCATGCGATAGCGGATCGATGCCGCGTGGCGGTGAGCAGCCTCAGCGCGCAGCAGGTCGGTGAGGATCTCCATGGCGGTGCGCTTGCGCTGCATGCCCGTGGTGACCGCCTCGTCGAAGGCGCTGGCCATGCCCTTGAGGCCCAGGCCGCTCATCGCGGCGATCATCTCATGCCGCTGCACGGGCGCCTCGCAGCAGGTCGTATCGAGCACAGTCCGCGGTCGGCGGGTGGCTGAGCGCCAACGCTTCGGACGTCGCGATGGTCAGTGGTCGGGGCGGCTCGCGCCGTCGTGCCAGGATGTTGAGGATCACATCGTCGCTGGCAGCGCCGGCGGCGAGCGCCTCGCGGATCGCGGCCTCGACCGCTTCGAGCCCGTCGGTGAGCACGGCAGAGAGCACGCGCACGAACCGGCGGTCGGCTTCATCGCCCGTTCCCAGCTTGCGCCTGAGCCGGGCCAGTGCTGGCGGGAGATCCCAGTCCTGGAACGGTGCCCCGTTCCTTAAGGCGCCCGGCTTCTTGGCCAGCACCGGCAGGTAGTGCCAGGGATCGAGGATCATCCGATCGCGGCCGAAGAAGCGGGGATGCTCGGCGACCACCTCGTCGTCGAGGCGGACCACGATCCGGTCGGCATAGGCGCGAACCTGCACCGCACGCCGGGCCGCCTTGGCCATGACCGAGTAGCGATTGCGGTCGAAGCTGATCAGGCAGGTGCCGGTTACCGCGTGCGGCGTCTCGTGGAAGCCGTCGAACGGCGCCAGCATCGCCTGGAGCGCCGGGCGCTCGGCGTCCCATGCCTCGGCGATCGTCAGCTCGCGCTGATCGGGATGGGGATGCAGCGCCGCCCAGCGGCGGCACTCGGCCTCAAGCCACCCGTTCAGTTCCTCCAGGCTCGCAAAGCGTAATCGGGGCTGGAAGAACCGGCCGCGCATCGTCTGCACCTGGTGCTCGACCTGGCCCTTCTCCCAACCCGCCGCTGGCGAGCAGGCGGTGGGCTCGATCATGTAGTGGTCGGCCATGATCAGGAACCGGCGGTTGAAGACCCGCTCCTTGCCCGTGAACACCGTCGTGACCGCGGTCTTCATGTTGTCGTAGATGCCCCGCGTCGGCACGCCGCCGAAGAAGGCGAACGCCCGCGCGTGGGCGTCGAACACCATCTCCTGCGTCTCGCGGGGATAGGCCCGCACGAACACCGCCCGCGATGCGCAAAGCCGCATATGCGCGACCTTCACACGCATCGGCTTGCCGGCGATCTCCACATCCTCGTGGCTCCAGTCGAACTGGTATGCTTCGCCCGGCCGGAACATCAGCGGGATAAACGCCGCCGCGCCGTCGCCGGCATCCTTGCGCCGATCGTCCAGCCAGCGCTTCGCATAGCGCCTCACGGCATCGTAGGAACCGTCGAACCCCTCGCGCAGCAGCAGGTCGTGGATCCGCGTCATCCGCAACCGCTCGCGCCGGGGTCGTGCCTCGTTCTCCGTCAGCAGAGTATCCAGGCGCTCCTGGAACGGGCCGATCCGGGGAAGCGGCTGCACCGACCGCCGATAGGCAAATCCCGCTTCCGGGGCGCGGATCGCCTTCCTTATCACCTTGCGCGACACCCGCAGGTCACGCGCGATCGCCTTGATCGATTTACCGTCGGCGTGCTCGCGCCGGATCCTTACTACCGTCTCCAAAATCAACATCCCGATCCCGCCGCCTGGCTACAACCAAGCCGACGCACCTAAACCATCGAGATGGGGGTCCCTTTTAGATGCCGATCACCCCCATAACGGGGGCCTTTTTGCACGCCGATCCACATACCGGAGCCGCGCTACCGTGCGAACCGATGAAGGGGGTTTTGTCGCTCACCGCTTGGCTGACCTTAATCGCAGGAGCATTCATTGCACTGAATGCCTGCGCCGCGGTATCAGGCGATGGCGGAAAATCCGAAGCGCTGCGCGAGGCGGAAAAAGCCTGTGGTTTTGGACTGCGATCTCTCGTGCCGCTTAGCCAAAATGAGATCCCTGAGGCTTGGCGTCGAGAGCGCAAACTGATCGTGGTGTCATTGCTTTCGCACGACCAAAAGTCAGCCTGCCTTGGTAGTTTTGGAAGCGATGAAGGCTACCGTTTCGTTGGCCTTGTGCGGGCGCCAGAAGACCCACGCAAAAAATAGCACGTGATTGCGGACATTCCTCATTTTTGCGACATTGACTGTATGAAGCTGCTAACCCCGCTACGTAGCGCGATAGATCGTGAATGGGTTAGGGTTGATTGGTCAGGTCGCCAAACCCTCAGGCATAGGGCGATTGCTGCCATACCGCTAATGCTGGTGATGGTGCTATCGTTTCTCCCCATTCCGCGTGCGGTACAATTTATCGCGCTCCTAGCAGGCCTCTGTTTCAGCATCACGCTTACGATGTGGATTGAAGCTCGACGATGGGTTGGCACCGGAGCCTTCTCGACCCGTCGTTCAGAGAGTTTTGTGCGTCGCCTGCGAGCGAAGCGACAGCGGCAAGATCAAGCAGACTAGGTCGGTCTCCGCCGACTTTCCTGCCTTCGAAGTTCGATCTGTCAGGCTCTGGGAGCAGACATTGTTCATTACCAGAACCGCGTACGAAAGCTCAAAAGCTGCGAGGTATGACCCAACGGATACGCTCAATGGCTGTAGAGCCTTTCGCGTCTCCGGTGGTGCCTGCCACCGGCGGGTAATGCGCGCGCGCGATCATAAGCTGGCAAGATTCCTCATCGAGAGGTCTGAACTGGCTGCTGACGGCAACGCGGCAGGTTTCGACCCGCCCAGTCGCGCTCACAGAAAGTACCATGACGACCGTGCCGCTACGTTCGGCGCGTAGTGCGGCGCTCGGGTAGTCTGACCAACTCACCCAGCTGTTTTTGGGGATTGGCGGAGGCGGCCGATCCGCTAGCTGAGCGATCACGACCCCCGGATTGCCCCCCTCGGGTAGGACCCCAGGCTGATAAGGCGCTCTAGGCAGCTTCGCCAAACTCGTCGGGTCCACGCCCCAGCCTCGCAGCAAGTTCTCATAGCAGGTTTGCATAGAGGCGAACGCTGCTTTCGCCCGGGGAAGGTCTAGAGTAAGCGTGACGGCGTTCTCGCGAGAAAATGAAAGCTGTTGGCTATCCGACAGGTCCGAAAATAGCCCGGCGTCGACATCGTATGCGCGCCGAGGATTTGCGGAATCAAAGATCAGCAATCGTGTCACCCCTTGCGTACTAAGGTGCACATTGATGCCCGAGGATTTGCGAAGCTTTGCTATACCCGAACCCGCTAGCGCTATGTCGAAAATGGCCGGCCCCGCCACCCTCGAAATCTGAAGAGTGACGCTCCGGTCTCCATTGCCAAAGTCGTGCTGCAAATCACAACTTTGACCGGAATTATTTAGACGCCATTGCCCAGTTGCTTCGAGGTTTTCTTCAGATACGTGTTCTCGATTGCTTTGAGCTAGTAACGGTGAACTCAGTGCGATTACCGAATAAAAGGCAATTCGTGTCAAGTCCCTCACCACGATGCTCCCGCTACTAGTTCACTTGCGTTCCGCAGGTCGAGACCGGCGAAACCGTCGTCAGCATGCCGAGTTTCGAACGGAACCGCAAACGCACCTGATCGGCAGCTTTCCAACGCTCCCCCGTCCATAGCGGACTTTCCGGAGCCCCAACAAACCCGTCGCGCCTGCGCAGGCAGGGGCTAGATAAGCTCTCCTCCTGAAGCGGAAGGTACAATGAGGCACCGTCAGCTGGACCCCTGCCTTCGCAGGGGCGACGGATGGAGTGAGAGCGTCGGAATTTCCCGACGAGACCGTTCTGCCGGATGATCTTCCGTCGAGTTGGCCTCGGCTCCCACAGGCCCAGCATTCGCAGCCCCCATGGCCCCAAAGAAAAAGGGCGGCGCCGGTAGTCCGGGCCGCCCTTTCTATCTTCAGGCCGCTTCTTTCTTGCGGCTCTCGCGCTTGCGGTCGTTGGCGTCGAGCCAGCGCTTGCGCAGGCGGATGGTCTTGGGCGTCACTTCGACGAGTTCGTCATCGTCGATATAGGCGATGGCCTGCTCGAGCGTCAGCTTCCACGGCGGGGTCAGGCGAACGGTGTCGTCCTTGCCGCTGGCGCGGAAGTTGGTCAGCGCCTTGGACTTCATCGGGTTGACCTCGAGATCGTCCGGCTTGGCGTTCTCGCCGATGATCATGCCTTCGTAGAGCGCTTCGCCGACGCCGACCATCAGGATGCCGCGCTCTTCGAGCGGGCCGAGCGCATAGGCATTGGCCTCACCCGCGCCATTGGAGATCAGCACGCCGTTCTTGCGGCCTTCGATCTTGCCTTTGTGCGGGCCGTACTTCTCGAACAGCCGGTTCATGATGCCGGTGCCGCGCGTGTCGGACAGGAACTCGCCGTGGTAGCCGATCAGGCCGCGGGAGGGGGCCGAGAAGGTGATGCGGGTCTTGCCGCCGCCCGAGGGCCGCATGTCGGTCATCTCGGCCTTGCGCTGGTTCATCTTGTCGACGACCGTGCCCGAAAACTCATCGTCCACGTCGATCACGACGATCTCGTAAGGCTCGGTGCGCTTGCCGTCCTCGTCCTCGCCGAACAGCACGCGCGGGCGGCTGATGCCGAGCTCGAAGCCTTCGCGGCGCATCGTCTCGATCAGCACGCCGAGCTGGAGCTCGCCGCGGCCGGCGACTTCGAAGCTGTCCTTGTCGGCGCTCTCGGTGACCTTGACGGCGACGTTGGACTCCGCTTCGCGCATCAGGCGGTCGCGGATCATGCGGCTGGTGACCTTGTCGCCCTCGCGCCCGGCCATCGGGCTGTCGTTGACGGCAAAGCGCATCGACAGCGTCGGCGGGTCGATCGGCTGGGCCTGGATGGGCACGGAGACCGCGGTGTCGCAGATCGTGTTGGAGACGGTGGCGACGGCCAGGCCGGCCAGCGAAATGATATCGCCCGCCTTGGCTTCGTCGACGGGCACGCGCTCGAGCCCGCGGAACGACATGATCTTGGAGGCGCGACCGGTCTCGATCACCTTGCCGTCCATGTCGAGCGCGTGGATCGGCTGGTTGACCTTGACCGTGCCCGACTGGACGCGGCCGGTCAGCACGCGGCCGAGGAAGTTGTCGCGGTCGAGCAGGGTCACGAGGAAGCTGAACGGCGCGTCGGCGTCGAGCGCCGGCGGCGGCACGTGGTCGACGATCTTCTGGAACATCGGCTCGAGCGTGCCTTCGCGGCGTTGCGGATCCTCGCTGGCATAGCCGTTGCGGCCCGAGGCGTAGAGCACGGGGAAGTCGAGCTGCTCGTCGTTGGCTTCGAGCGTGACGAAGAGGTCGAACACCTCGTCGAGCACTTCCTGGATGCGCTCGTCGGGGCGATCGACCTTGTTGACCACGACGATCGGCTTGAGGCCGAGCGCCAGCGCCTTGCCGGTGACGAACTTGGTCTGCGGCATCGCGCCTTCCGAGCTGTCGACCAGCAGGATCACACCGTCCACCATCGAGAGGATGCGCTCCACCTCGCCGCCGAAGTCAGCGTGGCCGGGGGTGTCGACGATATTGATGCGCGTGCCGTTCCATTCGACCGAGGTCGGCTTCGCCAGGATGGTGATGCCGCGTTCCTTTTCCAGGTCGTTCGAATCCATCGCCCGCTCTTCGACGCGCTGGTTGTCGCGGAAGGTGCCGGACTGGCGGAACAACTGATCGACGAGCGTGGTCTTGCCGTGGTCGACGTGCGCAATGATCGCAATATTGCGCAGGGGAAGCGGGGCGGACATGCGATGGGTTTCCAAATACTGGGGGATTTCAGACAGCGCTCTGTTGCGCTGCAACACGGCGCGCCCCTATCCGAAACCGCTCGCGGCGGCAAGCGGTGGATTGCACCGCATGGTCTGTGACCGATTTATCACCAATGCACAGAAACCAGCGGTTCTTGCGTCGACCACGTATCGAAAAATTAGGAATTTATGGTTAAATCGAACTTCCAGAAGAGCTCGTACGCGCAAGGCACAGTGCCGGCGTGGCTCCTCGCAGGGAGGGATCGCAACCCTATGTCGCTGATTGCACGCGGCCTTGCCGTATCAACCCGCGCCGCCATGTTCTCCACCGTAGCGGCGCTCGTTATTGCTTCGCCGGCGACGGCGTTCGCCCAGGATAGCGGGGAGGCGCAGCCTGCCGAAGAGGCGCAGCCGGCGGGCGACATGCCCGTGGACAGCAACGCCAACGAAATCGTCGTTACCGCGACCAAGCGCGAACAGACGCTGCAGGACGTGCCGGTCGCCGTGACCGTCGCCACTGCCCAGCAGATCGAGCGCGAATATATCCGCGACCTGAAGGACCTCGGTTCGATCGTTCCCTCGCTGCGCGTGGGCGAGCGGCAGAATTCGGCCAATACCAACTTCTTCATCCGCGGCTTCGGCAACGGCGCCAACAATGCCGGCATCGAGCCTTCGGTCGGCGTGTTCATCGACGGCGTCTACCGTTCGCGCACCGCGTCGCAGATTTCCGATCTGCCCGATCTCGAGCGGATCGAGGTTCTGCGCGGGCCGCAGTCGACGCTGTTCGGCAAGAACGCTTCGGCCGGCGTCATCTCGATCGTCACGCAGAAGCCGAAATTCGAATTCGGCGGCAATGTCGAGGCGTCCTACGGCAACTATGATGCCGTCGTCGTCAAGGGCGTCGTCACCGGGCCGCTCAGCGATACCCTCGCGGCCAGCCTTTCGGGTGGCTACAACAAGCGCGACGGCTACAACAAGGATCTCAACACCGGCGCCAAGCTCAACGACCGCGATCGCTGGTTCGTGCGCGGCCAGCTGCTGTTCGAGCCGGACAGCCAGCTCAAGGTCCGCCTGATCGGCGACTACGGCAAGATCGACGAAGTCTGCTGCGGCGTGGTCAACGTCCAGTCGTCGGCGGCGACGGCGGCCGTCCGCGCGGTCGGCGGCAACGTCAATGCGCCGCAGGACCTGTTCGACAACAAGGTCTACAACAACTTCGTGCCGTCGAACAAAATCGAGAACTACGGGTTCTCGGGCCAGATCGACTACGAGGTCGGGCCGCTGACGCTGACTTCGATCACGGCCTATCGCAAGACGCAGTCGTTCACCGACTATGATGCCGATTTCACCAGCGCCGACATCATACGGACCAACGCCTCGGACACCGGCATCAAGACCTTCACCCAGGAATTCCGCGCCACCGCCTCCATCGCGGACAAGCTGACGGCATTGCTGGGCGCCTATTATTTCCACGAGAAGATCGACCAGAACGGCGGGATCCAGTGGGGTTCGGTCGCGCGGCCCTATGCCAATCTCCTGGTCCAGGGGGCTTCGGGCGGGGCGCTCTCCATCCCGATGCTCGAGCAGACCTTCGGTGCCCTGGAAGGCGCGCCGACGAAGTATGTCGGCCAGTTCTTCGTCAACGGGCAGGGCCTCAGCGAGCGCTACGCCATGAAGAACCAGGCCTTCTCGATCTTCGGGCAGATCGATTTCCAGATCGTCGACCGGCTGACCCTCACGGGCGGCATCAATTATACCCACGACGCCAAGGACTACTCGGCGAACATCTCGTCGAACGACGTCTTCGCCAACCTCAACTTCAACGATCCGCGCTATGCGCCGTTCCGCAATCAGCTCCTTCTGGGGGGGGGGCGCTCAAGCAGGGAGCCTCACTCGCCCAGGCGCAGGCTTTTGCCAACGCCAACCAGAACAATCCCAACGCGAACCCGCTCAATGCCCTGCGGGCACTGCAGTTCCTGCCCGAGTTCCTCGACGTGCCGAATTCGGTGGAGCCCGGCAAGACGCGCGACGGCAACGTTTCGTGGACGGCGCGCGCCTCTTACGACGCAACTGATACGATCAATGTCTATGCGGGCGTCGCGACGGGCTTCAAGGCCAGCTCGATCAACCTTTCGCGTGACAGCCGGCCATCGCTCAGCGACCAGTCGGCACTGGTTGCGGCAGGCTTGGCATCGCCCAACCAGACTTACGGCAGCCGCTATGCCAGCCCCGAGAAATCGACCTCTTACGAGGCCGGCATCAAGGCCAACTGGGGCCAGGTCACGGCCAACGTTGCGGTGTTCAAGGAGATCATCCGCGGTTTCCAGTCGAACATCTTCACCGGGACCGGCTTTTTCCTCGGCAATGCCGGCAAGGAATCGGTGTTCGGCATCGAGTTCGAAGGTACGGTGCGGCCGGCCAAGGGGCTGACCCTGGGCATGTCGTGGACCTATCTCAATCCCAAGTACGACGACTTCAAGAATTCCGCCTTCGGCGACGCGACGGGCATCACGCCCGCCGACATCCCGCCGATCTCGGCGACCTTCACCGCGCAGTACGATCACGAGTTCGGCAACGGCGATCACCTGATCCTCTACGGCGACTACCACTACGAATCCGAAGTGCAGACCGTCGAGGGCCTGCCCGGCTTCATCGTCAAGGATCCGGTCACCGGCGCCGTGCTCAACTATCAGCCGGGTCTCGACGCGGCGCGGCCGTTCAAGCGCGAGGTCAGCGATCTCAACGCGTCGATCACCTATGCCATGGCGAACGGTCTCGAGCTTGGAGTCTGGGGCCGCAACCTGCTCGACAACCGCTACATCAACGTGATCTTCGACTCGGTGGCGCAGCAGGGATCGGTCTCGGCCTATACCAATCAGCCGCGCACCTACGGCGTCTCGGCAAGGTTCCGCTGGTAGGGACGGCGACTGTACGAATACGGGAAGGGGGCCTCGCGGCCCCCTTTTTGTTTGCGGTCATGAAGATTCTGTGATGCTCTCCCCGCGTCTTTCCAACGAGAAGGGCGCTGTTCGATAAGGGGGGACAGGTTATGGAATGGATGCTGATGCCTTTGAAGCGTTACGCCGACTTTTCCGGGCGGTCGCGGCGCAAAGAATATTGGATGTTCGTCCTTGGCATATTTATCGCTGCCATCGTTCTTAGCATTGTCGAGAGCATTCTTGGCCTGTCTGGCATGGTCGGCGGCGTTTATGGCCCGCTGACGACCATTCTTCTTCTGGCCGTGATCATTCCCGGAATTGCCGTGCAGGTGCGACGCTTCCACGATCAGGACAAGTCCGGCTGGTTCGTCCTGTTGGCGCTGATCCCGTTCATCGGCAGCATCGCGGTGCTGGTCTTCATGTGCCTTGAGGGGACCAAGGGACCAAACCGTTTTGGCCCCGATCCAAAGAATCCCGCGAACGCGGAGGTCTTTGCCTGATCTGAAGAGTGTGCCGGCGCAAGATTGGGCGCTGGTCAACACGGCGCAGCAATCCGGGTTCTCGATGAGCCCGGATTGCGTTCGTGCCCGCCGTCCGTCTAAGGTTTAGGCCTGACTTCACGGGGGAAGGCCAATGCCACAGTTCGGCGGCTTCTGGCGGCGATTTGTCGCTTACATTCTCGATGCGATCATCATCAACGTCGCGACCTCGGTCATCGGCGGGGTTGTCGGCGTGGGGATCGGCTTGGGGACATTGTCCGGGGCCGGCGCATCGAACATGGCGGCTCTGGAAACGATCAGTGGCCTCACGGGCGCGCTGATCGGGCTCGTCGGTTCGTGGCTCTATTCGGCGCTGCTGGAAAGCTCATCCTATCAGGCTACCCCGGGCAAGATGGCGCTTGGCCTCGTTGTCACCGACGAGATGGGCCAGCGGATAAGCTTCGGTCGCGCCACCGGGCGCTATTTCGCGAAGATCATCTCGTCGATCATCCTGCTCATCGGCTTCTTCATGATCGGCTGGACCGCGCGCAAGCAGGGCCTGCACGACATGATCGCGGGCACGCTGGTCTACAAGGCGCGCAATCCGCAGGAGATCGGCGTCAGCGTCGAGGCGTTCCGCTAAGACTCAGAGTTCGCGCAAAGCCTGCGCCGGCTTGGCCCGCAGCAGTGGCAGCGAGCCGGCCAGCGCAAAACCCAGCACCAGCACGAGCCCGGCGCCGAGCACCGCGAAGATGCGCGGCCAGTCGGGCAGCCAGTCGAAATCGAACAGCTGGGTGATCACCAGCCAGCCGATGCCGCTGCCGAGCGCCAGCGCTACGAGCGCGAGCGCGCCGGCCAGCAGGCCGTATTCGGCCATCTGCAGCAGCAGGAGCTGCTTCCGGCTCGCGCCCAGCACGCGCAGGATCACGTTGTCGTACGTCCGGCTGGCACGCGCCGCGGCGATCGCACCGAACAGCACGGCGAGCCCGGCGAAGACCGCGACCGATGCCGCTGCGAGGATTGCCGCCGACATCTGCGAGAGCAGGGAGCGGGCCTCGCGCAGCAGCGTGCCGGTCTCGATCACCGAGGTCGCCGGGAAGGCCTGGGCGAGCTTGCGCAGCAGCCCGGCCTTGCTTGCGCCAGCGGGCACGTCGATCGTCGCGGCAAGATTGTGCGGCGCGTCGGCCAGGGTGTTGGGCGAGAACACCAGCACATAGTTGAAGCCCATGTTCTCCCAGTCGAGCCGGCGCAGCGAGGCCACCGTCGCGGTGCGCTCGACGCCGAGTACGCTGACCGTGATCTTGTCGCCGAGCTTGAGGCCGACCGCCTGGGCGAATTCGTCGTCGACCGAAACCAGCGGCGGGCCCGCGTAGGCTTTGGGCCACCACTTGCCTTGAACCAGTGAATTGCCCTCGGGCACGGCATCGGCATAGGTCAGCCCGCGCTCGCCCTTCAGCGCCCAGGCCTTTTCGGGGATATTGTCCTTGAGGTCGGCGACGCGGGTCATGCGGCCTTCGGGCCCATAGGCGAGGATCGCGCCGCGCAGTGCCGGCACCGTGCGGATCGTCGCCTTGGGGATGATATCCGACACGGCGCGTTCGAAGGCGCCGACGCGGTCGCGCGGCACGTCGAGCACGAAGTAGTCGGGCGCGCGCTGCGGGATGCGTTTCTCGATATTGGCTTCGAGGCTGGTCTGGATCACCGCCAGCAGCACGAATGTGGCGAGGCCGAAGCCCAGCGCGGTGACGAGCGCGCCTGTCTGTGCGCCCGGCCGATGGAGATTGGCGAGGCCAGCGCGCAGCAGCGGGTGTCGGGGCCGTGGCAGCCGTGCGGCGGCATGCCGGATCGCCCAGCCGAGCGCGCCCAGCAGGGCAAGCACGGCGGCTGCGCCGGCCAGGAACAGCGCGGTGACCTTGATCTGCGCGGCGCTCGCCAGAGCGAGCGCGACGATCGCGGCGAGGCCGAGGCCCACCGGCAGCAGCAGCGCGCGCCGGGGCAGCGCCAGCGGCGAGACCCTTGCACGCATCAGCGCCATCGCGGGAAACGCCTGTGCGCGGGCGAGCGGCGGCGCGGCGAAGACCAGCGCCACTAGCAGGCCGTAGGCGGCGGCGGTCGCCAGCGCGGCGGGGGCGAAGACGAAGCCCGGCGTCACCGGCAACAGGGTCCCGAGCGCTGCCGCCAGCAGCGGCGTCACCAGCACGCCGGCAACAAGGCCGGCGACACTGCCCGCCAGCGCCGCCGCGCCGATCTGGAGCACGTATATCCGCGCGATGTCGCCGCTCGCCGCGCCCAGGACCTTCAGCGTGGCGATGCTGCTCCGCCGCGCTTCGAGATAGGAGGACACGCCGCCGCCGATACCAATCCCGGCGATCGCCAGCGCGGCCAATCCGACCAGCACGAGGAATTCCCCCATGCGCGAGACGAAGCGCTCGGCTCCGGGCGCGGCCTTGTCGCGCGTGCGCCAGGTGAAGCCGGCGTCGGGGAACCGCTTCTGGAGCGCTTCGACCGTGGCCTCGGGATCGGCCTGCGGCGCCAGCGTGACGCGCGCCTTGCTGCGGAACATCGCGCCCGGCGCGGTTAGGCCGCCGCGCTCGGGCAGGCTGTCGCGGACGATGGCGACGGTGCCGAGCGAGAGCCCTTCGCTGAGCCGGTCGGGCTCGTCGTCGATCACGCCGCCCACGGTGACGCTCTGGCCGCCGATCCTGATCGAGGTCGCCCGGCTTGACGCCCAGCCGTTCGCCGGCGCCTTCGCCGATCCAGACGCTGCCCTCGGCCGGCGCGCCGACTTCGCGGCCGTCCTTCAGGCGCAGGCGGCCCACCAGCGGCCAGCGCGCGTCGACGGCTTTGAGTTCGACGGGGGCAGTGCTGTCGCCGGCTGTCGCCATGGCCTGCATGCGTGTGCCTTCGGACAGCGTGCCGAGCGCGGCCAGCGCGCGGCGCTCGTCCGGCTTCAACCCGCGCTGCCAGACCGTCGCCTCGATGTCGCCGCCCAGGACCGCGCGGCCGCGCGTCGCGAGTTCACGCTCGATCGAGCCGGTCAATGTGCCGATCGCGGCGATCGCACCGACGCCGAGGAACAGGCAGACCAGCAGCAGCCGCAGCCCGCGGAACCGCGCGTTGAGATCGCGGCGCGCGATCCGCCAGGCGATGGACCAAGGGAGGGGAGCAGCGTTCACGCTTTTTCGTTGCTCTGGGCGCTGTCGCTCGCGATCAGCCCGTCGGCCAGCGACACCACGCGCTCGCAGCGTTCGGCGAGCGCGATGTCGTGAGTAATCATCACCAAGGTCGCCTGCGTCTCGGCGCGGCGGGCGAAAAGCAGGTCTATGATCCCCGCGCCGGTGGCGGCGTCGAGATTGCCCGTGGGTTCGTCGGCGAAGATCAGCGAGGGGCGCGGGGCGATGGCGCGGGCGATGGCGACGCGCTGCTGCTCGCCGCCCGAAAGCTGGGCGGGGTAGTGGCTGAGGCGGTGACCGAGGCCCACGGCCTCAAGCTCCGCCGCGGCCCGCGCCTGGGCATCGGGCAGGCCGGCGAGTTCGAGCGGCGTCGCGACGTTTTCCAGCGCGGTCATCGTCGGCAGCAGGTGGAAGGCCTGGAGGACGATGCCGATGCGGCCGCGGCGAGCGCGGGCGAGGCCGTCCTCGTTCATCGCGGCAAAGTCCTCACCAGCGACGCTCAGCGCACCGCCGCTCGCGCGTTCGAGGCCCGAGAGCACCGCCATCAGCGAGCTCTTGCCCGAGCCCGAAGGTCCGAGCAGCGCCAAGGTCTGGCCCTGCGGTACGGTGAGGTCGATGCCTTTGAGGATCGAGACGGCGCTCTCGCCGCTGCCGAGGGTGAGAGTGAGGTTTTGCGCGGCGATGGCGGCCGAGGCGCCAATAGGGGGGCTTGTCACCGCGGGGGGATGGCATAGCTATGCGGCGTCCGGCAAGGAGACATCTGTATGAAATTGTACGTGGCCAAACTGTTGGGCACGCTGGCAGGCGCGCTGCTGCTCGCCGGATGCGGCCAGGGTGAGGCTCCCAAGGCGCCGCCGACCCAGACCGCGTCGGACGTGATCAACGCCCCGCCGGAGATCCCGGCGATGGGACAGGAGCGCGACATCCTCGCGCTCGGCGACAGTCTTTTCACCGGCTACGGACTGCCGTCCGACCAGGCCTATCCGGTCAAGCTCGAAGCGGCGCTGCGCGCGCGCGGGATCAATGCGCGGATTTCCAACGCCGGGGTCTCGGGCAATACCAGCGCCGAGGGGCTGTCGCGGCTGGCCTTTACCTTGCAGAGCCAGCAGCGTCCGCCCGATCTCGTCCTGATCAGCCTCGGCGGCAACGACATGCTGCGCGGTCTGCCGCCCGGGCAGACCCGGACAAACCTCGACGCGATCTTGAGCGAGCTGAAAAAGCGCAAGATCAAGGTGGTGGTGATGGGCATGCTGGCGCCGCCCAACATGGGCCCCGACTATCGCGCCCAGTTCGATCCGATGTATCCGGCGCTGACCACGCAGTACGACGCGGTGCTGGTGCCGTTCTTCCTCCAGGCGGTGCAGGGCCGGCCCGACCTCGTCCAGCAGGACCATATCCACCCGACCAAGGAAGGGATCGAGGCGATCGTCGCGGCGACGGTGGATCAGGTAGCGGGGGCGCTCCCGAAGACGGATGACGCTAAGACAGGCGCTCTACCGCCCCCTCGCTGACCCGCCAGACCGCGGCCTCGCCTTCGATCGCCTCGAACGGGGCGAGTTCGGTGCCGGTCAGCCAGACCTGCGCCGGGCCGCTGCGCAGCCGGTCGAACAGGGCCTCGCGGCGCACCGGATCGAGGTGCGCCGCGACTTCGTCGAGCAGCAGCAGGCGCGGACGGTCCTGGGTGGAAAGCCCGGCATGGGCGAGAGTGATCGCGATCAGCATCGCCTTCTGTTCACCGGTCGAGCACTCGGCGGCAGGCTGGCCCTTGCCGGCCATGGTGACGGCCAGTTCGTCGCGGTGCGGGCCGGTCAGCGTGCGCTGGGCGGCGCGGTCGCGGCGGCGGCCTTCGGCGAGCGCGCGCGCCAGTTCGGCCTGATCGAGCGGGCCACCAGGCTCGTAGGTCAGCAATGGCCGCGCGAAAGGTGCCTCGGGCAATGCGGCCAAAGCTAACTGCAACTGGTCGGCCAGCCGTGCGCGCGCCTGCGCTACCGCGGCGCCGGTCTCGGCGATCTGCACCTCGATCGCATCGAGCCAGGTGGGATCGGGCTCGGCGGGGTCGGCCAGCAGCCGGTTGCGCTCGCGCAGCGCGGCTTCGAGCCGGGCAGCATTCCGGGCGTGCGCCGGCTCCAGCGCCAGCACGAGCCGGTCGAGGAAGCGTCGCCGCGAGCCTGCCCCCTCGGCGAACAGCCGGTCCATCGCCGGGGTCAGCCAGCCGATGCCGAGCCATTCGGCCAGCCGCACCGCCGGAGCCTCGGCCTGGTTGACCTGGACGACTCGGCGCCCCGGGCGCTCGGCCGAAGTGCCGGTGCCCAGCCGCACTGGGCCCGCCGGGGTCGCCAGTTCGGCGCTGATCGCGAAACCGCCGGGCCCGGCCTGCGCCGGCATGTCGGCGAGGTTCGCGCGCCGCAGCCCGCGGCCCGGCGCGAACAGCGAGATCGCTTCGAGCACGTTGGTCTTGCCCGCACCGTTCTCGCCGACGAGCAGGTTGAACCGGGCAGTCCCCTCGATCTTCGTGCCGCGGTGGTTGCGGAAGTCGGACAGCAGAATGCGATCTAGCGCCATGACGGCGGCCTCTGCCGGATCAGAGCGATTCCGTCTTGGCGAAAGGCGAGAATTCGGTGTCGGTATCGAACACGTCGACGCCTTCGCGGTTCTTGAGCCAACCGACCACGCCATAGGTCACCGGGGTGAGCATGACTTCCCAGAGCACTTTCATCGCCCAGTTGGTCATCATGACCAGCAGCACGTCGTGCGTCTCCCAGATGCCGAAGAAGGCGATCGGGTAGAACAGCGCACTGTCCACCGCCTGGCCGAACACGGTCGAGCCGATCGTCCGCGTCCAAAGGTGCTTGCCCTGGGTGAAGACCTTCATCTTGGCCATGACGAAGGCATTGACGAACTCGCCCGCCCAGAAGGCGATGACCGAGGCAAGCACGATGCGCCAGGTGCTGCCGAAGACCGAGATGTAGGTCGATTGGCAGATCGTCCCCGGTTCGAGGCCGAGCGACTTGAACATCGTATCGCCGCTCGAGAAACAGCCCCACGAAGGCGCGGGCGGCATGGCGACGACGACGAAGCTCATGAAGGCCATGAAGATCAGCGCGATCGTGCCCGCCCAGACGCAGCGGCGGGCATTGGCATAGCCGTAGACCTCGGTCAGCACGTCGCCGAGCACGTAGGAAACCGGGAAGAACAGGATGCCCGCGCCGAAGGTGAAACCCCAGACCGTCGAAAGCTTGGCCGCGCCGATCAGGTTCGACAGCAGCAGGATGGCGACGAAGGCCGCCATCGCATAGTCGAAATAGCGGAAATGCCGGCGCGCGCCGGCGCTGCCTTCGATGCGTGAGAGCGGCTGGTCCATGATTTTATCTAACCTCTCTCGGCGTTTCCGCAAAGCATGCGTGCAAAGCTGCGCACATGTTCGAGAAAGATGTCGGGAACCTCGATCGCCGCATAGTGCCCGCCGCGCTCGTACCGGGTCCAGCGCATGATGTTGTAGAGTCGCTCCGCCCAGGCGCGTGGTGCGATCACGGTTTCGGCGGCGAGGTGGAGCACGGCAGTCGGCACCATTACAAAGCGCTCGGGCGCCGGATCGCATATGGCTTCCCGATAAAGCGCCGAGGATGAGCCGATCGTCCCCGTAAACCAGTAGAGCGCGATGTTCGACAGCATCCAGTCGGGTGCGAGGCCGGGATTGCCGGGCAGGTCGACATCGGCCCAGTCGCGCAGCTTCTCGCCGATCCAGCCGGCGAGGCCGGCGGGAGAATCGTTTAGCGCATGCGCGGTGGACAGCGGCGCCCGGGCCAGCAGGTTGAAATGCGGGTAAGCGAGGAGGTGCGAGTAGACGTCGGCCAAAGCCTGATCCTCGGGCGATAGAGGCGTGTCCTCCGGCGGTGGGCCGGCGTTGATCGCATTGAGGTGCAGCCCGATCACGCGGGCGGGCCATTCGCGCGCCATCTCGGTGCCGATCCCGCTGCCCCAGTTGCCGCCCTGTATCATGAAGCGCGAATAGCCCAGCCGGGTCATCAACTCGGCGAACATCGCCGCGATCCGCCGCGGCGACACGCCCGGCCGCGTCTGCGAAAAACCGTAGCCCGGCAGCGACGGGATCACGACATGGAAGGCCGGCTCGTCGCCCGTCGGCTCGGCCAGCGGCCTCGCCACTTCGGTGAATTCCAGCACCGAGCTCGGCCAGCCGTGGAGCAAGAGTAGCGGAATCGCGTCGGACCGGGGCGAGGGACGGTGGATGAAGTGGAGGTCGAGGCCGTCGATCTCGGTCAGCCAGTTCGGCAGGGCGTTGATCCGCGCTTCGACGCCGCGCCAGTCGAAACGGTCCCGCCAATGCGCGCAGAGGCTCTGCACGAAGCCGAGCGTGGCACCGTAGCCTGGCTCGTCGCGGATGGCGTCCTCGATCCAGCGCGTGGTGCGCAGTCGGGCCTGGAGATCCTCGAGTGCCTCCTCGGCGACTTCGACGCGGAACGCGCGCAATTGCCTCTCCCCTGCTTATGCCCGACGCAGCACCCTATCGCGGTTTGCGCGCGCCGCGAAGGCCGCTTATGAGATGCCGCGACGCGCCCGTAGCTCAGTTGGATAGAGCACGAGCCTTCTAAGCTTGGGGCCACAGGTTCGAATCCTGTCGGGCGCGCCATATTTTCAATGGGTCAGGGTGTTTCCTAATTCGATTTCTCGGGCGATAGGGAGCGCATAGGTTCGTTCAGGCACGCAGACGCCGGAAGGCTCGCTTTCGCTGTGCAAGCGCTACGGCCAGGCATTCGTAGATATGAACACCGTCGATGACCTCGGAGGCCTGGGCGTTCAGCTTGCGCCCTGCGATGCAGGTGTGCGGACGATCAGGCCGTCGTGCTCTCCGGCCACGGTGATCTGGCAGGACAGCCGGACACCCGGCGTTTCGTCTCCGCTGACCTCGATCATGGGGAGTTCGATCTCGGCCGCTTCGCCCATGATCGCCTGCCACGCGGGATCGACATAGACCCGGCAGGTTCCGCAATAGGCGTTGCCGCCGCAGATAGCCTCGATCGCATCGATGCCGTTGCCGACCGCGTTTTCCATGAGCGAGAGGCCTTCTTCAGCCTCGATCGTTCGCTCGGAGCCGTCAGCGGAAATGAACGTGATTGCTACCATCGGGAACCGGGCTCAGGCGGGATCGCATGCGACGACAGCGCCGCGCAGTTCGTAGCCCTGGATGTGCGGGTTCCATTTGATCTCGGGCTCGGAGACGAGACGGATGCCGGGCAGGCGAAACATCCGGTCGAGGAAGATGCTGGTTTCGTGCAATGCCACCTGTGCGCCGGGGCAGCGATGTGGCCCATCGCTGAAGCTCATGTAAGGGCCGACCACCTTCATTCGCTTCGCCCGATCGGGATCGAGCTCGAAGGGGCAGGGGCCGGTGATCGCCTCGTCGGTATTGGCGTCGCGGATCGAGATGGCCACGACCTCGCCTTCCTGGACGGCCGCCCCGTCCTTGCTCTCGACGGGCTCCGCCGCGCGGCGATGCACGAGCGAGGCCACGGGTTCTAGCCGCAGGATCTCTTCGAGGATGGCGAACCTGTCAGGATCGTCACCGTTCAGGAAC
The DNA here is from genome assembly GCF_019075875.1 of Novosphingobium sp. G106. NCBI lineage: Bacteria > Pseudomonadati > Pseudomonadota > Alphaproteobacteria > Sphingomonadales > Sphingomonadaceae > Novosphingobium > Novosphingobium sp. G106. Next base: position 5,932,320 of record NZ_JAHOOZ010000001.1, read on the forward strand.
CGCGCCTTGAGCTCGGGCTTCTCGAACATATGCCAAGCGCACATGACAATGAACTCGCGCGTGGTCATCATGCCGGCGCCGCCATAGCTGAGCGCTTCCATGATCATACCGCGCTTCGAATAGTTCTCCTTGACCATATAGGAGATGACGTCGTCTTTCGGCTCTTTGCGGCGGGCCTCGATTGCGGGGACCATGTCCTGCTTCCAGAAGCGACCGACGCGGATCAGCATCTTCGCGCCGAAGATGGCCTTGCCCAGGAAACCCTTCTTCCGCTCCATCGAGGAATCGAGCACCGCTTTCACCCGGTTCGCCAGGTTTTCACTGGTGTCGCTGTTGGTAAGGCCGATAATGTCGGCCGCGACATCGACGGCCATCTGCCAACTCAGTTCGTCGAGCGGGGCCGAGCCACGGGCTTTCAGTTTGGCGACGATATCGTCCATCGTGCGGTTCATCACCGCCTGATGGCGCGTGACAATGGTCTTTGGCGCAAACAGCCCGGCGACAGCGGCGCGGCGCTTGCGGTGCTCGTCCCCGTCCAGGAAAAGAAGGAGACGTCGCCGGGGTTACTGACCTCAGTTTGCTCCGAAGGCGAGTCGGTAGGTGGACCGGCCTGGCGAACTTTGGGCGAGCGCAGGATATCGCGGGATGTCGCAAACGAGCCAATCACGCGCGCGCCCTCTTGCGGCGTAAGATTGGCCTCGGCGATCTTGGCCGACTTGCGATCGTCACGTCCTTGATGAGCCGGACAGGTGGATGCCATCACGTTCATTTTCTCTACTGTCCCTGCGATGCAGTCGGGCGCCAGTGTGGGGCCTCTGTGATATAGTGCATATCATAAAGTGCGTTTATGAAAAGTAGTCACTTTGGAGCGCCTTGCCGTTTGCTCGCGCACGCGATTTGAATTTCTGCCGTCCGCTTGATATCCGGCGCGTGTCGGTCCGACTGCTGCGCCAGTTGCCCGCTATCTCACACTAAACAGTCGGTGTTCGCCAACGGAGCGGCCGCTCGAGACCAGTTTCTCGCCGCCTGAAAGCGGTATTCGTTTGGGTGCGCGATGAGCGCCGACATCGGATCAGGCAATCGCTCCGAGGCATTGCTCTAATCGACAATTGGCGATTCCAGCAGATCTTCGATGAACAGGGATACCAGCATCGCCTGGCTGGTTACTTCGGCTTTTGCGTAGATCTGGCTGAGCTGCGATCGGATGGTTCCCGTAGCAGCCCCGCGCAATCGCGCGATTTCCGCAATGTCGCAGCCTTTCAGGGCGAACAGGGCTACCTGACCTTCGCTCGGTGTCAGGCTCCATTCCTTGAAGCGCTGGGCGATGTGGTCGGCAAGCGCGCCGCGTGCGCGTGCCAGCGACTGGTCCTTCCAGCGCAGTTCTCGGTTCAAGCGGACGATATAGCGCGAGCTGAGTATCACGCCGCCCAGCAGAGCGAAGGCAATGACGCATTCCATCGCGAGGTCCAGGCTGAAGCCTCGGCTTGCCTGCTCGATCTGATCCTCGATGCCGTCGACCACGAAGAATATGGCGGCTACCAGTTGGAGCACCATGATCGCGACGGGAAAAATTATCTGCCGATCCGCCAGCATCCGCCCCTTGTCGGCATCGTTCGATCCAAATCGCTGCATAGGACTTTCGCTTATTGGGCGGAATTTGAGCGCCTGCTTATAGGCAGCGTCGCCCGGTCGGCATAGCTGCGCTCATCGTTCGTCGCCGGAGACAGCAATGCGAGAAGATTCAAAGCCCGAAGCGACCAAGGTTCCCGCGGTGACGCTCGGTTTCTGGGTGATCAAGATCCTGGCGACCACTTTCGGTGAAACCGCCGGAGATAGCGTCTCGATGTCCTGGCTCGGCGAAACCACGGCCGAGGCGCCGACATCCTTCTGGCAAGGCGGCTATCTGATCGGCACGCTTATCTTCGCCAGCGCACTGGCCATCATGGTTTTTCTGCAAATCCGGGCGAGCCGGTTCAATCCCTGGCTCTACTGGACGACGATCATCGCCTCGACCACGGCGGGGACGACGATGGCAGACTTCGCGACCCGTTCACTCGGGACCGGCTATCCTGGTGGATCGCTCCTTCTGCTGGGTATGGTGCTGCTCTCGCTGTATGTGTGGCACCGGGCCTTGGGCACGATCTCGGTCAGTTCGGTGCATGAGCCGAAAGCCGAGCTCTACTACTGGCTCACCATCACCTTTTCGCAGACGCTCGGCACGGCGCTGGGAGACTGGATCGCCGACGGACCGCTCGGCTATCTCGGCTCAGCCGTGATCTTCGGTGGGCTGCTCGCCATGATCGCTCTGGCCTATTACCGCACGGCTGTCAGTCGGGTGGGGCTGTTCTGGGCGGCTTTCATCCTGACTCGGCCGCTTGGCGCCGTCGTCGGCGATTTCCTCGACAAGCCGCTTGCGAAAGGCGGGCTGGAACTCAGCAGGGTCGGTGCGTCTGTGGTGCTCATCGTTGCTATTGGAGGCCTGATCATGCTCACCCGTCAGAAAGCGGCGCAATCCGAGACGCGGGCAGCCTGACATGCGCTTCGGCGTTTCGCTGTCAGCGCGGCTGATCGCGCTCTCGATCCTGCTCGCGCCCGCGGCTGCCCTGGCGGGCCCTCCGTTCCTTACCGACGACCCGGAGCCGACCGAAACCGGGCATTGGGAAATCTATGCGCCGCTGTTCGAGGCCGCGGGACGCGGAACGGATTTCTCGGGTTCGGCGGGCGTCGAGGTCAACTATGGCGCGGCGCCCAATCTGCAACTGACTGTCGGGCTGCCCGCCGCCTATACGCACGATGCCGGCGGTTGGCGCTGGGGTGCCGGCGATCTCGAAGTCTCGGCCAAATACCGCTTCTATCGCGACGAGGCTGCCGGCGTGCAGGTCGCGTTCTTTCCCGGGATGACGCTTCCCACCGGCAGCAATGGCATGAGCGCGGGCAGGGTCACGGCGCTGCTGCCGATCTGGCTGCAGAAGGATGCCGGCGCATGGTCGGTGTTCGGCGGCGGCGGCTATGCGATCAATCCCGGCTCGGGCAACCACGACTACTGGACCGAGGGCGTTGCGGTCACCCGGCACCTCGGCGATCGACTCCTGCTGGGCGTCGAGGCTGATCACCAAGGTGCGGATACGATCGGCGGCAAGGGCTCGACCAGCCTCGGCGCGGGCGCCATCTACCTGTTGAAGGCGCCGTTTCGTGTCCTCGTCTCAGGCGGCCCTACCTTCGACGATGGCGGCGGCGCAGCCGGTTTCCATGGCTTCCTGGCGCTCGGGGTGGATTTCTAGAGTTTCAGTGGGCGAGTCCTGAGCCTTGGCAGTTTGTTGAAACCGCAACCGGCCCCTTGCCTGCGTTGTCATAAATGATCCTAAAATTGGTAATAAACCCAGCTCGGAGGCCCGAATGACAATCTTGGAGCGCAGGGCGTGAGGCTTTTGGTGGTCGAAGATGATCCGGTCATTTCGCGGTTCATCAGCCAGGGGCTTGGCCAGATGGGTCATGAAACCGCTCTCGCCTGTTGCGGCGCCGAGGCGATCGCCCAATGTGACGGTCCGCCATTCGACGCGATCATTCTCGACCGCATGTTGCCCGATACCAGCGGCATTGCGCTGCTCGACGAATTGCGCCGAAAGGCGTCCTTTCCGCCTGTCGTGATCCTTAGCGCGCTTGGCTCGGTGGAAGATCGCATCGAGGGGCTCGATGCGGGGGCCGACGACTATCTCGTCAAGCCCTTCGACATGGCTGAGCTAGCCGCGCGTATCAACGCCGTCGCGCGCCGGAAAACGGGTCGCGAGAGTGATGGTGGCCTCACCGTTGGGGCATTGAAGCTCGACCCCGCGAGCCATCAGGCGATATGCCGCGATCGCAGCACCGCGCTCAACCGCAAGCAATATTCGCTCCTGGCTCATATGATCCGGCAAGCTGATCGGCTGGTGACGCGCGGCATGCTGCTCGAACATGTCTGGGGCTACTCGTTCGAGCCCGCCACCAACATCGTCGAAAGCAACATGAGCCGCCTGCGGACGAAGCTGCTGGAGATCGATTGCGATCCGATCGAGACGCGTCGGGGTTCCGGCTACATCCTGCGATCCGAACGGTGCGCGTAAGACGGGTCACCAAGGTGCCGCAACCGAAGGTCGGCCGGCTGGCAATCCAGTTCGGGGTGGTTTTCGCGCTGGCGATGGGCTTTGCCGGTGTGCTGATGTTCTTCATCGCCGAAGCGCGGCTCACTGCCGAGGTCGACAAATCGCTGCTGCGCGACCGGGATCGACTGCTGGGCAGTCCGAGCCCCGCCCCGGATTCGTTGGCGCTGCCCAAACTGACCCGGCGGATAGCCGAATGGGAGACGAAACGGACGATCTCCGACAAGGGCCATGTCGTTTTTGATGCCGCGGGGCACCCGCTTTTCGGTAATATCGCCCTGGCTATGCCGCCCGAAGGCTATTCGGCTGTGACGTTTCGCGATGGCGACGGGGTTCCGCGTGAAGGTCGTGCCTACCGTCAGCAGCTAGGCGGCGGAACTTCTCTCGTCATCGTCGCGCACAGCGAAATCGTCGAGGACCTGAATGCGATCCTCCCGCCGCTTGCCGTGGCCCTGTCGCTGACCATCGCTGCAGCCGGTATCGCCGCTACCTGGCTTTTTGCGCGGCAGATTGCCGTCCGCCTGGTCGAAACGCAGCTCGCTGCGGACGCCATCGCCAATGGCAACCTCAAACGCAGGGTGCCGATGAACCGGCTGGACGGGATGTTCGCGGTGCAGGCGGCCAGCTTCAATCGCATGCTCGATCGCATGGAAGAGATGCTCAAGGTCCAGCGCCAGTTCGCCAGCAATCTGGCGCACGACCTCAGGACGCCGCTGACGCGGCTGCGCGGGCTTCTGGCGGCGCCGGATGGCGATCATGGCCGGATGGTCCAGCGTGCCGAGCGCGAATGTGCCTCGATCATTGCGATATTCGACGCGCTGCTGCGTCTTTCCGAAATCGAAGCTGGGCGTCATCCAACCGCTTTGGGGCCGCTGTCGTTCAAGAACGTGATCGAGGATGTCACGGAATCCATGGAGCCGGTGCTCGGCGACAATGGCAGCGCTTTGGTCGTGGGTCCGCTCGGCGATCTGGCAATCCTCGCCGATGGCCCCTTGATCCATCAGCTGTTGGTCAATCTGCTGGAGAACATCGCATTGCACACGCCGCCGGGCACGACTGCGCAGGTTTCGCTGCGCGAGGATCGAACCCGCGCGATGGCAATGCTGACCATCGCAGACGATGGTCCCGGCCTTCCGACGAACGAGCGTGCGCGCGTGCTGCAGCCGTTCGAGCGCGGTTCGACCAGCGACAAGGTATCGGGTAGCGGTCTCGGCCTTGCGATTGCCCAGGCCATCGTCCGCTTCCACCGCGGCGAACTGCGGCTGACCGACAATCGCCCCGGACTGGCGGTGGAAATCCGCCTGCCGATGGTCGGCATCGAACCGCCTGCCTCGCTGCGCGAACGGTCAGAGCTCGTCGGCTGATCGAACCCTGTCAGTCGATCGTTTTGCGGATGCTGAACCGGACGGTCCGGCCGATCGGATCTAGCAGCCAACGCTGATAGGCGAGCGGCGTCCGGCCCGCGGCATCGCGAACACGCTGGTAGGAGTCGAACGGGTTGTCGACGGCCAGCAGCAGCCGCACGCCTTCCAGCCACGGCATGGCCTCGGCCAGCGCCTTGTTCTTGGCTGGGAAGTAGAACAGGCGGAAATTGAGCTGGAAGCGATCGTCGAAGCGCAGGTTGCCGAGGTTGTCCGCCCCGGCCTCTCCACCGCTGGTCCAGATTGCGTTGGCGCGCAGTCCGAAGCCATCGTGCGTCGCGCTGAGCTGGGCGTCGACCTTGTGGCGCGGCACGCGCAGCCCGTCGCCGAGTTGATTGCCGTTCACCAGATCGATGGCCGGCGTGCCCGGGTCGAGGCGAACCCGGTCCTTCAAGCGAACGGTGTCGCTCAGGCTGAACTGAATCGTGCTGCCCGCCGCACCGAACGAATGTCCTCCGCCGAAACCGCCCCCACCAGGGACGCGCGGTCCTTCGCTCTTGCTGAACGTCTTGCCGAAAGTGAGCGCCAGACGCAGCTCCTGCCGATCTTCGCTCGCGGCGTTGAACGGCCGGATGTCGACAAGCGTCACGGCGCCGGACGCGTTGCGCACAATGCGGTCCGTCAGCGCGGCTTCGGTCGCCGCGCTGACGCCCGGGAAGGCGAGCAGCGGGTCGCGGTCGTGGATCGCGGTGTAAGTCGCCGTCAGGCCCAATCCTGCCAACGGCTTTGCCGAAATCTCCGCCTTGGCGATCGAACGCCGATCGGCCCGGAGCGAAGGGTTGCCGCCGTCGATGCGGGCCGCGGTGAAGGAGCTTCCGGTCGTGTAGTCGAAAAAGGCGGCATCGGGCGTCGTCTCGACGAGCCCGCCGCGCTGGGTAAGGGTCGGAACGGTCTGATCGCGCGACGCGGCCAGCAGCAGCGAGAGGTTCTTTGCGGGCTTCCAGCTTAGCGTCGCACCGAAACCCTTGATCGTGCCGGCATCGGAATAGCGGTCCACCGATCCATTCAGCCCGCCGTCGAGGGCGCCGATAGGACTGCCATGCTTTAACAGTGGAAGGTCGAGCGAAGCCTGGCCTCCGGCATGGTTGCGCGCGAGATCCGTGGCGCCGCTGTCCTGAAACGATCGTATCGTCTCGCGCCCTAGTGCCGCGCCAAGCGTCAGGTTGACCGCACCGGCCGGCAGATCGCCGAGGGGGCCGCTGGCGAAGAGGTCCGTGCCTATGAGCTGGTCGTGGCTGGACGACCTGGTCTCTCCGCGCGCAGTGAGCAAGGCGGCCGGGGGCGGCGCGAAGGGATCGGCAATGCTGCCGCTGTCCAGCGCGGCCTGCAGCGCCGTCGCGTCAACACCGCCCATCTTGTGACGGTTGAGGTCGGTATGGTCGAAATTGCCGGCGGCGGACCACTGCCAGGCGCCATAGCCGGCCAGCTGCGCGCCGAAATGATAGGTATCGGTCGCCGTCGTTCGCGACTGGACCGGGTCATCCGGAAGGCTGCGGCGCAGCCGGACCGGACCCGAGAACGGATATGCGCTGCCGGCCGGAATGATGGTTTCGGCGATCGCCGGGCCGAGCAGTTCGTCGGCGACCAGACGATCGAACTTGGCATTCGCGGAAAGCGCCATTCCGCTGGGCAAGGCCCGTGCGAAGGTGCCGTTGGCGGTGAACTGTTTCGTGCTGGGGATCAGCGTGTGAAAGCGCCCGGTATCGTCGGCTACAGTGGCGGCAGCGAAATCGCTGAGCGCCCTGCCGTCGGCCGGGACGCCGGCGAAGTCGGCCGACAGCGGCAGGAGAGCGCCGCCCGCCGGATTGGACAAAATGCCCGCGGTGCTCGCGGCCCGCGTGTCGATCGGCCGGATCACCTGCCGCTTGGCCTCGGTGATCGCGTCGCCGATCTGGTATTGGAGGTCCATCGTCATGCGATTGTCGCCGGCGATGTCGACGAGATTGAGCTCGGTGTTGAAATCGTTGCGCAGGCCGTTCGTAGTGACTCGATCCTCGAGCTCGCCCGTCCCGGCGGCGTAGCGCGGCTTCAGGACGATGTTCACCGGCTTCGACGTGGCGGGATAGCCCAGCCGCAGAGCCGCTTCCTCGGGCAATATGTCCACGCGCTGGATCGCCTCGGGCGGAAGATTGCGAACCTCGTCGAACGAACCGATGCGACGACCGTTGACGAGCAGAACCGGCCCGCTTCCGGCGCGGCCCTGCGATCCGCCGGTGAGCGGGGCAAGCTGGGCGAGAATGTCGGCGAGATTGCTGGCCCCGAGCGCGGTTACGGCGTCGCTGCCGAACGATACCTGCGCTTCGAGCGGCCCGGCGACGGTGGCGCGTAGCCGTTCCGCCACCACGACGATCGGCTGATTGCCGTTGTCCGGCGCCTCCGCTCCCGCAACGACAGGTGCCTCGTCGGACACCGATACAGCGGGCGCGCCCATGGCCTGGGCGAGAAGCAAAACGAGAGAAATGGAGGACATGATCGATCCGGATCGCGGCAGAGGCGCAGCCCTATGCAGGCAGTAAGACAGTGTCGCTAGCAGGAGAATAATTCTAATTTTGCAATATTGTCGGGGCCGAAAATTCTAAATTTGCAATGTTCGGCAAATCGTCACTACCACCCCGGCAAGAGTCTCGGTTCTGTCATACAGCAGGCATAGCCGGCCCTTCGAACCGACGTCTTTCAAGGTCGGAACAAGGGAAAATTCTATGCTCACCAGAAATCTGGTAACTGCCGTTTTGGCAGTATGCCTTGTTGCGCCTGGCGTTGGCGCGGCCAAAGGATCGGCTTCAATCGGTGCGGTCTCCTACAGCGTCGTCGATCGCATTCCTGCGGCCGATGGCGGCTGGGATTTCGCTGCCGTGGATGCCGACAGCGGCAAGCTCTACGTGGCCCGCAGCAACGCGATCACCGCGGTTGACCTCGCGAGCCGGAATGTCACCGATCATCTCGCCGACGCGCATCGCGGGCATCAGGTCCTGTCGATCGAAGGCGGCAAGACCCTGTTCGAAACCGATGGCGAGACCGGCCTCGGCCGCTTCATCTCGGCTACCGACGGAAGCGTACTTGCCGAAGTGGCGACCGGCACCAAGCCCGATGCCGCCTTCCTCGACCCGAAGACCGGCCTGATCGCGGTGATGAACGCGGGCGACGGCACGGTGGCGCTGCTCGATCCCGCCAAGCGTTCGCTCGCCGGCAAGATCGATGTCGGCGGCGGCCTTGAGTTCGCGGTCGCGGACGGCAAGGGCGGGGCCTTCATCAATATCGAAGATGCCAACACCATCGTCCACGTCGACCTCGTCGGTCGCCGCAAGACGGGTACTATTGCGCTTCCGGGCTGCGAAGGCCCCACAGGCCTTGCCCTTGTCGCCAACGGCACGCGTCTGATCTCCGCATGCGCCAACGAAGTCGCCCTGGTGATCGACACCGCGACGGGCAAGACGCTCGAGACGCTGGCCATTGGCCGGGATCCCGATGCGGTGCTCGTCGACGAGGCCCGCGGGCTGGCGTTCATCCCCTGCGGCGGCAGCGGCACGCTGATCGCGCTGGCGATCGGTGATGCGGACCACATCCACGTCGCCCAGACCATCCAGACCCAGGTCGGCGCCAAGACCGGCGCCATCGATCCGCGCAACGGTCGCATTTACCTGCCGACGGCGACGCTCGCGCCGCCCGAACCCGGCGCCAAGCGCGGCAAGCCGGTACCCGGCAGCTTCGTCGTTCTCGTCGTCGCCCCCACCGCGTGACCCTTTCCTGCATCGGAGAATACCCCGTGAAGGCGATATTCCTTTCCTTCGCCGTCCTTGCGCTGCCCGCCATTCCGACCCTTGCCCAGGCGCAAGCGGTGGCCCCCGTCGCCACGGCGCCCAAGCCGCCGACGCAATTCCAGTACCTGAACCCCGCCGACTTCGAGCCCGCCCGTCTCTTGCCGGCACCGCCGGCGAAGGGCTCGCCTGCCGAAAAGCTCGAGCTCGAGACGCTGCGGGCGCTGATCGCATCGGCCAGCACCGCCCGGCTCGAACAGGCGAAGTGGGACGCGGCCCACGAGGACTCCGCAATCTTCAGCACGACCATCGGGCGCGACATCACCAAGCTGCCCGCCACCTGGGAACTGCTGGAGATCGTGCATAGCGAGGCGAACATCGCCGCAGGCCTCAGCAAGGTCTATTTCGGACGCACGCGGCCCTGGGGCCTCGATCCGGCGCTGCACGACTGCGAAGGCAAGCCCAACGCCAATCCGCTGCGCGGCTACCCCAGCGGCCACGCTACGCTGTCCTATTCGGTCGGCTACGTCCTCGCTCAGCTGCTGCCGGGTCAAGCCTCGGCCATCCTGGCCAAGGCCGACGACTATGCCCGCAGCCGCGAATATTGCGCCAGCCACTTCGCCTCGGACACCGCCGCGAGCCACGTGGTCGGCACGCTCGCCGCTGTCCGCCTGCTCGCCGATCCGCGTCTTGCGGACCGGGTAGCGGCCGCGCGCGCAGAACTCGCAGCGCACTGATTTTCGACCAACTCGAGAAAACATGAGGGAACAATGGCCAAGTCAACCACCCGCGCGGCGCTGCTAGCCGCTTCCGCCCTGATCGTGTTCGCCATGCCGGGGGCCGCGATGGCCGCTGGCGAGGCTACAGCCGCCGACGCCGGCGCGAATTCCGGCGATGCCGCCGACCAGAATTCGAGCGCCGGTCAGGCCGGCCAGGCGAACGACAAGCAGTCGCTGACCTCTTCGGACATCATCGTCACCGGTTCGCATACGGCCGAAACCGCGCCGATCACGGCTTCGCTGACGACGACGCAGCCGCAGGCAGCGGTCAGCCGCGAATTCATCGACAATGCCAATGCCGCCTCGGACTTCAACGCGCTGATCATGCTGACCCCGGGCGTGTCGATCACCGGCAACGGCAACGGCGCCGGCCTCAGCGAGACCAAGGCGGTCATCCGCGGCTTCCAGGACGGCGAATACAACGTCACCTACGATTCGATTCCCTTCGCCGACACCAACAATCCGACCCATCACTCGACCGCCTTCTTCCCGTCGAACACCATAGAGACGATCGTGGTCGACCGCGGCCCGGGCAATGCAAGCCAGCTTGGCCAGGCGAGCTATGGCGGCAACCTCAACCTCTATTCGCGCGCGGTGCAGGATGAGATGGGCGGCCAGGTCGAAGCCATCCTCGGGAACTGGAACACCTTCATCGCCCGCGCCGAGTTCCAGAGCGGCAAGATCGAAAGCCTGGGCGGTGCGCGGGTCGTGCTGACCGGCCAGTATCTGCGTTCGGACGGCGCGCTGACATTCTCGCCGGTCGGTTCGAAGAACCTCTACGGCAAGGCCGTGATCCCGGTCGGCGCGTCGAACACGCTGACGCTGATGAGCACGTGGAACCGCAACTTCTATTACCTGTCGGACGTCGCCAAGGGCGGAACCTGCGGCAGCGCCACCGCGGCCACCGTCGGCACGGTCAAGACCGTTGCCGCCGACGCTTCGGGCATTCCGCTTACCCAGCTCACTGGGACCAACTGCGCCTCGACATCCGAAGTCGGCACTTACGGCAAGAACTTCGGGATGACGAACGACCCCACCTTGGCCAGCTATTACAAGTACAACCGTACCGACAAGACCACCGACTTCTCCTACATCCGCCTGCAGAGCGAGCTGGGTAGCGGGTTCTCGCTGGATAACCGTGCCTACATGTACGGCTATACCAACCACACCAAATCGGGGAACGGCACTTCGGCCGTGACGCTGAACGGCAACGTGCCGGTGTTCAGTTTCCCGTCGGGCGGCGTGGTCACCGGCTTTTCGGGCGCGGGCACCGCGGCCTCGCCGTCAGTCGCCGTCAAAGGCCCGACCGGGGACGTGCTGGGCTACGACAAGCTGAACAAGTATCGCGTGCTCGGCTATATCGGTCAGATCAACTACGAGTTCTCGATGGGCAAGATCCGCGTCGGCGGCTGGTACGAACATGCCGATACCGATCGCCATCTGTTCGATCTGGACATGACTACCGGACTGCCGAGCTACAACGAGAAGTTCAATAACGGCAACGGCACCGCTGCACAGAGCGCTCTGCCCTCGACCGCGCTGGCCAATACGCAGTACCTCCAGCATTCGACGTGGAGCCAGTATCAGCTTTTCGCCGAGTTCGAATTCCGCCCGATCGAGAGCCTGTCGATCACGCCGGGTGTCAAATACGTCCACTTCAACCGTGGCATCGACGCTGCCGTGAACCAGAAATCGCGCACGCCGATCGATACCAGCGCGACCTGGACCAAGACGCTGCCCTTCGCCACGGTGAACTGGCAGGCCATGACCAACTGGTCGTTCTACGCCCAATATGCCCAAGGCATGTACGTGCCCGACCTGTCGAGCTTCTACTCGGCATCGGGCACGCTCTCGACCGCGCTCGATGCGCTTCGGCCGCAGACCTCGACCAACTACCAGGTCGGTACCGTCTGGCACGGTCACGCCGTCTCGCTCGACGTCGATGGCTATGTCATCAACGTCGACAACAAGATCGGCACCTGCACCACCGTCGGCTGCGACACCTCGTTGCTCGTCAATATCGGCTCGGTCCGCTACAAGGGCGTCGAGGGCGAGATCAGCTACATGCCGGTCCGGGGCCTGACGCTCTACGCCAACGGCTCCTACAACTACGCCCACAGCGTGACGACCGGGGCGCAGATCGCCAAGGCGCCGTTCACCACCGCCGCCGCCGGCATCACCTACAGCAACGAGGGCTTCCGCCTGTCGTTCAATCAGAAGTATGTCGGGCCGCAATATGCCAGCGAGTTCAGCGGCAGCCCCGGCTATCGGCTCTACCGGATCAAGCCCTACAGCATCGGCGAATTCGCGATCAGCCAGGAAATCGGCGAGCACTTCCGCATCGGCCTGAACGTGTCGAACGTGTTCAACAGCCGTGCGGTCACCGCTATCACCAACAGCGCGTCGGGGGCACCGACCTCGGGCGGCTTCCAGAGCGGATATGGTCAGCTCGACCAGTTCAACTTCCTGCCGCCGCGCTCTTTCCAGGTCGATGCCCGGGTGAAGTTCTGAGCCAGCCTATCGGGATACGGCGTACGGCTTAGGGCTCATCGGCAAGTCTGCATTGGTCGGCTTCGATCTTCACCAGCCGCCCACGGTCAGTCATTCTTGGCACGGGAGCTCTTGCGAATATCTCCGAAAGGCAGGGGTTCCCGCAAGCGCGACCGGGTGAAAAGAAAACCCCCGCATAAGCGGGGGCCGTAGTCCAAGAGGCTCTTCGATGCTGTTGGCCAGCGTTCATGCGCTGGCTGATATGTCACGCGTTCCCAACTTTGCGACCCGAAAACGCATTGTTGCAACGACGGCGGCGCGCGGCTGTTTCCGCAGCGGATTGGCAAAAAACAATGTCCGGGCCGCGCCTGGAACCAACTGCCGACCGCTGGGTTCTAGACGCGAGTTGCCGCCGGGGTTCAACGGTAAGAGGTCTTATGCATTTGATTGTCTTGCTCCTGGCACTGACGTTTCTCATCGGCTTCCTGGGATTTGGCGCGCGCTGGTATTATTCCGAGTCCCAGGTGAAGCGTCGCGAAGATCAGCGCCGGATACTGGGTCCCTACAAGCGCTGGTAGCCCGGTGGATCGCCCGCGCGGCCGCGCCCTCGGCCGCTGGCGATCAGAAGGCGGAATCGGCTGAATTCGGACATATGCGCCTGCTCCCAGGAGGCGGGAAAGCTGCGACGCTGTCGCCGTCATCGTGACGTTCTAAGCGGCCGGTATCTGCACCTGAATACCGCGCACCCTTCATCGCAGGGGGCGCTCGTTCCACCGTATTAACCAGTTCCCGACAGAAGTTGGCAACCAGCGGGGTCGTTTTCTCACCTCAGGCAACGGGGGGATTGAAGAGGAAATGACCGATGCTGGAACTAACCCAAATTCGCCCGATCGCCGTGATGGGACCTCAGGGCGCTCCGCTAACCCGCCACTCGCTGCCCGCCTTGGGCGAGCGCTGGACCGCACGCCGCAAGGCCGATGTGGTGGCGGCGGTGCAGGGCGGTCTTCTGACGGTCGATGAGGCCTGCGATCGCTACCGGATGAGCGTCGAGGAACTGGCCTCCTGGATGCGCACCGAGGAACGGCTCGGCGTGCGCGGGCTGCGCGTCACCTGCGTGCAGCGCAACCGCGAGATGTGGCGCGCCGACGCGCTGAACTGAGCTGTCCTATATAAGTAGCTGGAAGGGCGCGGTCATGGCTCCGCGCCCTTCACGCATTCAGGGCCGGCGATCGTGTCCGCGACCGCGGCCTGTTTGACACCCACAGCCAGCCGGGTCCGGATAGGCGATAGGCCCGTACCGTGGGCTGTGCCGCGTGGATTATGTCGCGTCCACGCAACTCGCTTCGAGACATCGAGCCTCGATCTGCCGCTGGCAACCATCCCCATCCTTAACGTCATTTACCGGCTGAAGCGTCGGGCGGCGGAATCGTGAGTCAGCGATGGCACACGCTTTACGCTTCGTTCACCAAGTCGGTTTACTGGGAGAGTAGCCGGTCCAAATGGCTTTGGATCGGATGAATACGATACTCTCTCTCGTCCTTCCCCGGCCTCACGGTCGGGGATTTTCGCCCCGAAAAGCCGAGGAACTAGCGGTTTGAAGGGTGGAGCGAGAGGTTAAGTAAAAAAATTTTCAGCAAGGCCTAAAATATCTGGCTCGACGAAAAACGGCAGAAATCTGGGACTTTCGAGGTAACCTAACCCCCAGTTTCAGCCGGTCGGATTCAGAAATTTTAAGTCCGCGGTAACCGAGGGCCTTAACAATATCCCTTAGCAACCGCTCTTGCTGTTGGCAGTCGCTCGAAGGGTCGGGCGGCACCCACCTGGGAGACCGGGTGAGTTTTTAGGAACTGATCATGGCTGTTATTAACACTAACATCGCCGCCATGAAGGCGGCGAATGCTTCGACTTCTGCGAGCAAGCTGCTGGGCAGCGCGATGGAGCGTCTGTCGACCGGCAAGCGCATCAACAGCGCGAAGGACGACGCCGCTGGCCTCGCCATCGCGACGACGATGACCTCGCAGGTCCGCGGCATGACACAGGCGATCCGTAACGCGAATGATGGCATCGCGTTGGCGCAGACCGCCGATGGTGCGCTCAACGAAGTCACCAACATGCTGCAGCGCATTCGCGAACTGTCGATCCAGTCCAAATCGGGCACCTACAGCGATACCGACCGTGGCAACCTGCAGGCGGAAGTCTCGCAGCTGACCAGCCAGATCGACGACATCCTGAACAACACCAAGTTCAACGGCGTGACGCTGTTTAGCGAAGGTGGCTCGGCCAGCACCGTCACGATCACGATCCAGGCAGGCTCCGAAGCCGGCTCGACGATCGACCTTACCATTTCCGGTGTCGACGGCACCAAGCTCGGCACGTCGCTCGACGTGAGCACTACGACCGCTGCGGCCACGACGATCGACAACATCGACATCGCGCTGACCGGCATCAACACGACCCGCGCCGCACTCGGTGCCGGCCAGAGCCGTCTGGAATCGGCCGTCAACAACCTGACGACCAACATGACGAACCTGTCCGAAGCCCGCTCGCGGATCGAGGATGCCGACTACTCGTCGGAAACGACGGCGCTGGCCAAGGCCCAGATCCTCAGCCAGGCATCGACCGCCATGATTTCTCAGGCCAACCAGACCCAGCAGAACGTGCTGTCGCTACTCCGGTAACGGCACGGCTGAACTAACGGCTTGATCAAGAAACGCCTGTCCCTTCCAGGCGCGCCCGGCGGTCCACAGCGGACCGTCGGGCCCTTGCCGCATGTGCGTCGCACGCGGGATGAAGGAATTGCGGTTCACAGCTTGGTTGCGGCCAGCGTGAAGACCGCCAGGATCAGACAGACCAGTCCGGCCAGGAAGCTCCTGTCAGCCCAGCGTTCGAAACGGCTCGGTTCGGGCTCACGGCGAATGGCGATGTAGGACAGCAGGCAGCTGGCGCTGAGGCAGGCTGCTGCAACCCAGCCGATCTGATCGGCAATCGTCCTTTCCGACGTCCCGGTCAGATGCAGTCCGGTTATGATGATCAGCGCGATCCCCAAAAGGTTGGACGCCGCATTGAGGATATGGTGATGTCTGGGCATCCGCCGAGGATAGCGTCAGTCGATGAACCCCAGCCATCCCGAATTTCCAGACGAATTCCCGCCCGGTGCCTTCGGCCGCCAGGACGAGGGAGACGATCTCGCCTTCTACGCACCGCCGCGGCTGGTGACCCATATCGACGATGGCGCTATTGCCGCGCTGACCAAATGCTACCGCGACCTGTTGCCCGCTGGCGGCACCGTGCTCGACCTGATGTCGAGCTGGGTCAGCCACCTGCCGCCCGAACTCGAACTTGCGGAATGTGTCGGCCACGGCATGAACGCCGTGGAACTCAAGGCCAACCCGCGGCTGACGCGGTGGTTCGTCCAGGATCTCAACCGTGACTCCACGCTTCCGCTGGACGCCGCCGCCTTCGACGCCGCGCTGTGCTGCGTCAGCGTCCAGTATCTGCAGCAGCCGATCGCGGTCTTTACCGAAGTGCGCCGTGTGCTGCGCCCCGGCGCGCCCTTTATCGTCAGCTTCTCCAATCGATGTTTCCCGACCAAGGCCGTGGCGATCTGGCGCGCGCTGAATATCTCCCAGCACGCCAGCCTGGTCAGTCTCTATGCCACGCGCGCCGGCTTTGCATCGGTCGAGGCGAAGCTGCTCGCGCATGGTGGCGATAGCGACCCGCTCGTCGTGGTGATCGCCCGGGCCTGAAGGGACTGCAGCGCACCAAACAAGCGCTACGAAATAAATCGCTTGCCCCCGCGGCGGCTTGTCCGGAAGCTTCCCGAAAAGGGAGAGCGAGCATGCGGATTCTGCAAGGCTTCAAGGTCGTCGACGTCACCGCCTGGGCCTTCGTGCCCTCGGCCGGCGGGGTGATGGCGCATTGGGGCGCCGACGTGATCAAGGTCGAAAGCCCCAAGGCGCCCGATCCGATGCGCACGATGGGCGGCACGCTCGAACCCGGCGGCGCGAGTACGCAGTTCAAGCACTACAGCCGCGGCAAGCGGTCGATCGCAATAGACCTGACCACCGAGGAAGGCCGCGAGCTGATCTACAAGCTTGCGGCCGATGCCGACGTCTTCCTCACCTCATACCTCGCGCCGACCCGGCGCAAACTCGGCATCGATGTCGACGACATCCGCAAGGTGAACCCGAAGATCATCTACGCGCGCGGCAGCGGGCACGGGCCGAAAGGGCCTGATGCCGACCGGCCGGGCTACGATGCGCTGAGCTGGTGGTACCGCGGATCGCTCGGACAGACCTCGATGGACCTGTCGAACCTCGAATGGCCCGCGCACATGGTCGGGCATGGCGACGGCATGTCGGGCATGGCCTTCGCCGGCGGCATCTGCGCCGCGCTGCTCCACCGCGAGCGGACAGGGGAGGCGACGGTAGTCGACTCCTCGCTGATGGGCACGGCGGTCTGGTTCAACGGGCCGGCGATCATCGGCGCTCAGTTCAATCCGGTCACGCGCAATCCCGGCCCCGCCAAGCGTCCGCCGCCGCCGCCGGGCGCGCCGGCTGGGCTGATCTCCGCCGTGCGGACGATCTACCAGACGCGCGACTACCGCTTCATCAACCTGCTGTTCCTGACCGACGACGACCGCGACTTTGCCGACTTCTGCCAGCGGATCGGGCGCGAGGATCTGGTCGCCGATGCGCGCTTCACCGTGTCGCGCAATCGGCAGGCCAACTCGCATGCACTCCAGGCGATTCTCGAGGCAGAATTTGCCGCCCGCGACTTCACCGAATGGAAAGCGCTGCTCGCCAAGGCGCGTGGCGCCTGGGCACCGATCCAGAGCCCCGAGGAAATCTACGAGGACCCGCAGACCCTGGCCAACGGCTTCGTCCGGCATGTCGAGTACCCCAACGGCGGCAGCCTCAAAGTGCCGGTCCCGCCGATCCTGTTCGATGAGGAAGCCGGCGACCCGCCGCGTGCGCCCGAATTCGCCGAGCATACCGACGAGATCCTCGCCGAGCTCGGCTGCGATGCCGCGGCCATTCGGCGCTACCGGGAGGCGGGAACGGTCGCTTAGCCGTGGGTCTCGTTGTTTCTGCGACACTGTGACGCTTTAGCAACGGTTGTACGATTGCCCTTCGTCATAATTCTATATACGGCGAAATACAGCTAATCGGCCGTTGGGGGTATTTCGTCATGGTTTCACGCGTTCGCCAGGTGCTTTGCGCCGCACCTTTGCTCGTCTCCTGCATTTCATCGACGGCCTGGGCGGATGAAGCCGAGCGACCGGCTTCGGCCGACGTAGGCGGTGCCATCTCGCCGATCATCGTCACCGCGCGGCAGCGCGTGGAGAACCTGCAGGACGTGCCGGTGGCGGTTTCGGTGGTACAGGGCGATGAACTCGACCGCGCCTATACGGTCAACACCACGGGCCTCTCGACGCTGGTTCCGGCGCTCAACTATTCCTCGGCCAACCCGCGCAACACCTCGTTCACGATTCGCGGACTGGGTTCGAGCGTGGTCGCGGTCAGCCAGGCCAACGACGGGCTGGAGCCGGGCGTAGGCTTCTATGTCGACCAGGTCTATCACGCGCGCCCGGCCACGGCCGCCTTTGACTTCACCGACATCGAGCGGATCGAAGTGCTGCGCGGTCCGCAGGGCACGCTGTTCGGCAAGAACACCACGGCCGGCGCGATCAACATCACCAGCCGCCTGCCGACTTTCACGCCCGAAGCCAGCGAAGAGATCAGCTATGGCGAGCGCAATTGGCTGCAGGTCAAGGCCTCGGGCTCGCTGCCCGTGATCGACGACAAGCTGGCGGTCCGCGTCTCCGGGCTGATGACGCGGCGCGATGGCGTGATCACCAACATCCGCTATGGCGGGCACAAGCAGAACAACATCGGCAACCAGGCTGTCCGCGGCCAGCTGCTGTTCAAGCCGTCCGACGCCTTCCAGCTGCGCGTGATCGCCGATTTCTCGAATTTCGAGAACGAGTGCTGCACCCAGGTCTATTTGCGCGTCGGCACCAGCCTGCGCCCGGCCGCGCGCCAGTACCCGGCGCTCGCCGCCGGACTGAACTACCAGCCGGCCAGCACCAATCCCTATGACCGCGTGACCGACATCGACGCGGCGCTGGGCGTCAACACCAACGAAGGCGGCGTCTCGGCGATCGCCGACTGGAACATCGGCGGCGCGACGATTACCTCCGTCAGCGCCTGGCGCTTCTGGAACTGGGATGCGGCCAACGACCGCGACTATACCGGGGTCAACATCCAGGTGACCCAGCACATCCCCTCGCGCCAGGACCAGTACAGCCAGGAATTGCGCATCGCCTCGAACGGCGATGGCCCGTTCCACTATGTCGCCGGGCTCTATTACTTCCATCAGCAGCTCAACGGCCGGCCGATCTCCATCTATGGATCACAGGCCGCCTACTGGCTGATCGGGCCGACCTTCACCTCCGGGGCCACCACAGTGAACGTCCCGGCTAACCTGCTCGACGGCTATGGCACGGACGGACGCACGCATTTCCGCACCGACAGCTACGCGGCATTCGGCGAGATGAACTACGACATCACCCCGCGTTTCACCGTGACCGGCGGCCTGCGCTATACCTATGAAGACAAGGCTGGCGACTATGACTCTCCGGTCTTCGGCGGTCCCGCGCTGACCGGCACGCCGGCGCAGATCACCGCCCTGACGAATGCGCGCCTCTCGATCCTGCGGCAGCAGACCTATGCGGCGAAGGACAAGGGCGGCAGCCTCTCGGGCCGCGCCAACCTGGCCTACCATTTTACCGACGGCATCATGGGCTATGCGAGCTTCGCGCGCGGCTTCAAGTCGGGCGGCATCAACATGTCGGGCCTGCCGCTGACCAGCACCAATCAGCCGGCGCTGGCGACCGCGGTGGTCAAGCCCGAGCGCAACACGACCTATGAGGTCGGGCTCAAGACCCAGTTCCTCGACAACCGCGTGCTGTTCAACCTGACCGGCTACCTGACCAAGGTCCGCAACTTCCAGGCGACGATCGTGGACAGCAGCCAGACCGTTGCGCTGCGCGGATATCTCTCGAACATCCCCGAAGTCGAGGTGAAGGGCATCGAGGCCGACGCCATCGTCCGCCCGGTCGCCGGCCTGACGATCCGCGGCAGCCTGGCCTATTCGCACGGAGAATATACGAACTACCCGGCCGGGCCTTGCCCGCTCGAAGTGCAGACCGCGGCCACCGTGCCCTGCAACTTCACCGGCAAGCCGCTGGTCGGGCTGCCGCGCTGGGTGGAGACGCTGGGCTTCGACTATGCGCTGCCGGTCGGCGGCAGCGGCGGCAGCCTGGTGGCCCACGGCGATACCAGCTGGCGCAGCAGCTACTACGGCGATCCCAGCCTGTCGAAGTACACGCTGATCGACGGTTACAACCTGACCAATGCCAGCATCGGCTATCGCTCGGACAGCAACTGGGAGATCAGCGTCTTCGCCCGCAACCTGTTCCAATCGAACTATATCCAGAACCTGACGATCCAGGCCGGCAATTCGGGCCTGATCCTCGGCACGCCGAGCGATCCGCGCACTTTCGGCGTGACCTTCCGGGCCTGGCAGTAAGGGCAATCACGTAGAGTCGAGGGGTCGCGAGAGCAGCCTTTCGGCTCGACGCTGCGCCGTCTCCACTTGTCGCACTGCAGCAATAGAAGTGTGAAAAGTGGCCTTAATCGTTCCCATTTATCCCGTAACTATAACTGCCTACCGTTAACTGTTCGCCTAATCTCGAAGTTTGCTGCAGGAGCGAGATGCATCGTGATCGCCTCCTTCTGGAGCCGCGCTTGCACTTCCGAGATGAAGGGACAGCATATGAGGACCAAGGCTCTTGCAGCGACCATAGCCGCTCTGGCGCTCGCCACCGCGACGCCGGCACTTGCCGTCACCAACTTCCTGTCGACATTCGATGACGTTGCGGTTGGAGCCGGCCAGTATGTCATACTCCCGTCGGTCGACGGCTGGACCGCCATTTCGGGCGCCGGCATCGAGCTGCAGAATCACGCTGCGGGCACGCCGTTTTCCGAGAACAACCTCGTCGAACTCGACAGCAACAACAACACCGCAATGTCGCGCATCATCGAGGCGGGCACCTACGTGCTGACGGGACAGGTCTCCGCGCGTCCGGGCGTCGCGGCTGCTTCGAGCGGTCTCGACATCCTGATCGGCAATACGGTGCTCAGTTCAGCGACCTACGACGGTACGGGCCTGTCGGACACGGCGTGGAACCCGTTCTCCTTCGCCTTCACGGTCACCGCGCCGACCGAGCTGATCTTCCGCGCCTCGGGCACCAATGACAGCCTCGGCGCCTACCTCGACAATATCCAGCTCGTAGGCAGCCCCGTTCCCGAAGTCGCGACCTGGGTCATGCTGATCTTGGGGATAGGCTTCGTCGGCGGCGCGTTGCGCCGGCGCCGCAAGACGACCGTGCGCTTCGCCTTCTGATCCTGGCGAGCGCGCTTCTTGAAAGGCCTCGCCGGTGCCCCTCGGCGGGGCCTTTCATTTAGCCCGCTCGCCGCGGTTCCAGGATTTCGAACACGTTGCCATCGGGATCGCGGCAATAGGCGGCCTTCATCGAGCCCTGGTTGAACGTGATCACCGGACTGTGGATCCGCGTGCCGGCAGCGCTCAGCTTTTCGAACGTGGCGGCGATGTCGTCCACCTCGAAGCCGAAATGCGAAATTCCCCGGTCGCTGACCGGGTATTCGGGGTCCTTGGCCTTGGAGCCATCGAACTCGAACAGTTCGAGGTTCAGCGGGCCCTTGCCGATCATGCACATGCGCCCGGTCACGCCGGGAATGTCCATGATCGCCTCGTACTGCTCGCCGCCGAAGGGGAACACGTCGCAGAGCTGCTCCATGCCGAACATGTCGCGATAGAAAGCGATCGAGCGTTCGATATCGGTTACCGATATGCCGACGTGGTTTGCGGTCATGGGCCTTCTCCTAGAGCGCCAGCGCGGTGCGGAAGTGTTCGAGCAACTGGACGCCTTCGGCGCCCGCGGTCATCGCCGGGATGGGAGCGCTACGCTCCGCGACCAGCACGTCGTCGCGCACCAGCAGCTTGCCGCCGACCTCGACCGAACCTTCGAGCACCACCGCACCGTACCAGTCCTCGCGCGTCCGTGCCGGCATGCTGATCCCCGCGGGAATCCGCGTATCGCGCACCACGCCGCGGTTGGGATCGGCCGCATCGCCGAGGTTCCAGCTCCAACCCGGCCGCAGCCGCGTCTTCCACATGCCCTCGGCGCCTTCGAGCGAGAGCGAAGAATGGCCCTCGTTGCGCTTGTTGACGCCCTCGCGCGGCTTGAACGCGTGGTTGCCACCCCGGAGCGTCGGATGGTCGCGGTATTCGGGGCCGTAGCCGCCGGGCGAGAGCGCCACGTCGGCGAATATCTCGAACAGCCGGCAGCCCATCGGCCCGATCAGCAGCGGCCCGTACTCGATCGAGGGCGCGGCGACGAAGACGTCGCCCGGCTCCATGTACCAGTCGCCGATGAGGCACTTGCCCTCGACCACGACGACTACGGTCCAGCAGTCGTGCCAGTGCATCGGCCAGAGCTGGTTGGGCGGCATGCGGATGTCGGGGACGAGCATGATGAAGTCGTCTTCGGGGCCGCCGAGCATGAAGTTCTCGCTCCAGGTCTGGCCGCCCGGGATATCGTTGTAGACCACGCGGTCGGGACCTGCGAGGCCGCCCGGATAGAGCCGCCGCAGCGTCACGCCAGGCGCGATCGCCTCGGTGTGGAATGGGCCGGCCGGGACCATCGAACGCACGGGATGGCTCATCGTCGCTTCGCCCACCTTTCTCTCCCTTTTGCCGCGAGCCTAACGGCAATCGGCCGCTGCACAAGCCCAAGCGAGCGGTTGCTAGGTTTTGGCTAGAAGTTGTAGCGCCGCATGATCGAGTGGAAGCGCTCCTGCATCATCCGGCTGCGCTGCTCGGGCGTAACGCGGGGGCTGTCTGCCGGCATCGCCGCCGCAAGGGCATCGTGCTTGACCACGCGCGTGCGGAAATCGGTCGCCTGGTCGGTCAGCATGTTGCGGTTGCAGATCTCACCCTGCGCGAAGCCGCAGGTGTCGATCCAGTTGTGGAAGCCCGGATCGCTGTGCGCGAGCACCATGCGGATCCTGCCGTCGCTATCGGCCTTGACCCGCGCCGGCGAGTGGCTGACCGACCGGTAGAGATAGTCCATCGAGTTGAAGCTCATCCCCATGTTGGTCATCATCCAGAACAGGTCGTTCCTGTCCCATTCGATGATCAGCGCCTCGTCGGGCGCGAGCTTCCAGCACATCGTCGAGGGCGCGCGGCCGCGCTTCTTGTCGAGTTCGGGGTTGTAGACCGGATCGCCCGAGGCGCGCCGCCCGTCGGGGAAGCGGTTGACCTGCTCGGGATCGACGTCCTCGGCGAAGGTATAGGGCCAGTCGGGCCAGTCGCCGGCGACGCCGGTGACGAAGTCGCCCGCCCATTCGATCGCCGCGATCATCTCGGCGGGGTCGGGCATCGGCCGCGGCTCGGTCATGCCGATGCGTTCGATGCGCATCGTCACGGGCAGTTCGGACCAGTCGTCGAAGCCCTGCCGGATGAACAGCTTGCGCGTGCCGGGCGTGGTCGGCAGCCAGTTGGGGCAGAGCGCGGGGTCGGGCTTTTCGCCGCCGACCTGGACCTCGAAGCTGCCGTCCCAGCCGATAGCCATGTCGTGGCCGAACAGGTTGGCCTCGGGCGTGTCGCCGAAGGGTTCGTGCAGCGGACGCCAATCCGGCTGCTCGGGTCGGCTGGTCGGGCGCGCGCCCTGGACGGCGATGTTGAAGAAGCGCGCGGTGCCGCGGTTGCCCGAGATCCTGTAGACCGACTGCCCGTCGATCCAGGCCTGCTGGTAGGTGAAATCGGCATTGTCGCCACCGAGCTTGCGGAAGGGGCCGCAGAAGGCGTGGATCACCGGGTACTGCGTGTTCTTGGTTTCGAGCGCGAGGTCGAAGGCCTGGCCGAGGTTCTGTGTGAGGAAGCGCAGCGCATCGACGCGGTGCAGCCCGTTCGCTGGAATCGTGTCCTTGAACGCACAGTCGCCCGCGGCTTCGAGCTGGCGGCAGAACTGCTGCCACGCTGTTCGCAGGCCTGCATCGTCCGGACTATCGCCAAAAGCCATCGTCGCTCTCCCGTTCCGCGCTCCGACTCCGGATGCTGACCAGGATGCTAGCGCGGCTCAACCAACGCGAACAGGCTCAGGCGATCGATTCCTCGCCGTGCAGCGTCGTGCGGTGCATCAGCCGCTTGCTGTCGAGCGGGTAGGCGTCGGCCTTGTGCATCGTGCCGGTGTTGTCCCACAGCAGGAAGTCGCCCGGCTGCCACTTGTGGCGATAGACGTACTGCGGCTGGGTGGCGAATTCCTGCAGCCGGCAGAGCAGCATGCGGCCTTCCTCGATGTCCATGCCTTCGACGTAATAGGCGGTCGCGCCGATCAGCAGCGACTTGTGCCCCGAGCGGTGCGACCAGACGATCGGATGGAAGCGCGAAGGCCGCGTGTGCCAGGCCTGGATCAGCGCATAGCTGGGATCGGGGTGGACCATGCGGCCGGTCGCCTCCAGGCAGTGGCGCGCGCGCATGCCGTCGAGCAGTTCCTTGTCCTCGTCGAGGAGGTCCTCGTAGGCGGCGAAGGTGTTGGCGACCAGCGTGTCGCCTTCGCCGGGCTCTGCCAGGACCTTGGCCGAAAGCATCGTCGCCTTGGCCGGCACTTCGTCATTGGCGCCGTCGATGTGCCAGTAGAACGCTCCGCGCGTATAGTCGGCGACCGGGTTGATCTTCGGGTCCATCGAGATCTTCTGGACGTCCTCGCTGCCCACGGTGAACACCTTGCCGACGGTGCCGGCGAATTCGAGCTGCTCCTCGTCGGAGAAATGCATGTCCGGGAAGGCGAGGGCGCTGCGCTCTACCAGCAACTGCTGGATGTCGCCGGCATAGGTGCCGGCAAGCATGTCCTTCTTGGTAGTGCGGATGACGCTGCCGACGCGGGGGCTGGCGTGCTCGATCTCAAACATTTCGGGCTTCCTCTGGCTATGGTTCCGCCATCCGCACAGTAAGGCCCCTTGTCAATCACCGGGCCAGCGGCAATGGTCGTATCAAGCGCTTGGGAGAGTGAGAATGAGTGGTGTTTTTGCCGGCGTGCGGGTGATCGAGCTCGCACAGTATGTCTACGTTCCGGGCGCGGCGGTGATGATGGCCGACCAGGGCGCCGAGGTGATCAAGATCGAGACGATCGACGGCGATCCCTATCGCACGCTGCAGGTCGGCATGTCGCGCAACCTCGGCAACATCAACATCGCGATGGAGCAGAACAACCGCAACAAGAAGAGCGTGGCGCTCGATCTCAAGACCGAAGAAGGCCGCGAGGCGCTGCTCAAGTTGGTCGAGACCGCCGACGTGTTCCTGACCAGCATCCGGCCCAAGGCGATCACTGCTCTGCGGCTCGACGTCGAGGATCTTCGCGCACGCAATCCCAAGATCATCTATGCGCGCGGCAACGGCGTCGGCTTTCGCGGCGCCGAGGCCAACCGCCCCGGCTTCGACGGATCGTGCTTCTGGGCGCGGGGTGGGGCGGGCTATGCCTTCACCCGGCCTGGGCAGCAGCTTACCAGTCCGCGCCCTGCCTATGGCGACCATACCGGGTCGCTGGCCATCGCTTACGGGATCGCCAGCGCGCTGTTCAAGCGGGCGATGACGGGGGGAGCCCTCGGTGGTCGAGAACTCGCTGCTGGCGACGGCCTGCTGGGTGCTGTCGGGCGACGTCACCATGACGCAGCTGCCGAACTACCAGACCCATCCCAAGCAGCAGATCCGCCGCCCGCTGACCTTCGGTTACATCACGCGAGATGAGCGTATCGTCCAGCTTATGATCCTTAACACGCAGCCGCGCTGGGCGGCGCTCTGCGGTGTGCTGGGCTTGGCGGATATCGTCGATGACCCCCGCTTCGCCACCGACGAGGCGCGCAACGCCAATCCCGAGCCGCTGATCGAACTGATCCAGGACGCCTTTGCGGCGCGCGACTACGCCGAATGGCGGCCGCTGCTCGAATCGATAGACATTCCCTGGGAGCCGGTCGCCTCGATCGTCGATCTCACCCAGGACCCGCAGGTCCACGCCAACGGCATGATGCAGAAGTTGGCGGTCGACGGGCGCGAGATCGACATCGTGGCGGGGCCGACTTCTTTCGATGGAGAGGCGATTCACGGTACGGCGAGGTCTGCACCCGAACTGGGCGCCCATACCGCGGAACTCCTTCGCGAAGTCGGCTATGGCGCCGATGCCATCGGCGACCTCCAGGCGCGCGGCGTCGCCCGCTAGGCGATCACCTCTCGCTCGGCCGGCCGGAAACGGTGCAGGCCGAGCAGCAGGAACAGGCTGCTGCCGATGAAGGCCCCAGCGGCGGCGATGACGAGATAGAGGTCGAAGCTATTGGTCCGCGCCAGCACCAGGCCGAGTGCGACGTTGCCGATCGCCATGGCCGAGGCGATCGACGCGGTCAGCAGGCCCAGAACCGTGCTGAACACGCCGATGTCGAAATAGCGCGTGACGAGGAACGGAACGACGTCGCCCTCGCCGCCGAACGAGAGCCCCATCAGCAGGATGGCGAAACCGACCATCGGCACCGAATCGTAGGGCGAGGCGAGCAGCAGCAGGCCGATGAAGGGCAGGCCGAAGCTGACCGCCGCGATGATGTGCGCGGGCAGCGCGTCGAGGCCGAAACCGGCGACGATGCGCCCGACGATCGAGCCCACAGCGAAGATCGAGACCATCATCGCCGCATCGGCGTCCGTAATGCCTTGATCGAGCACCACCATCTTGAGCTGCGAGATCGCCAGGGTGAAGGGCAGGTTCACCAGGAAGCAGGCGGCAAGCATGATCCAGAAGGCCGGCATCCGCACGATCTCGCGATAGACGCCGCTACGTCTCTGCTTCAGACTCTCCGGCGTCGCCCTGGGCAACGGCCGGCGGCGCGGCAACAGCGCGATCGTCGCCGCGGCGCAGACCGCGCAGTATATGGCCATGACGACATAGCCCGCCCGCCAGCCGTGCTGACCGACGAAAGCACTGATCAGCGGGCTGCCGAGCGCCGCGACGAGCGGCGGCGCGCTGCCGACGATGGCAAGGGCTACGCCGCGCCGGACCGAGAAGGCCTCGGCCACCGGCCGCGAGTAGACCGTCGAGGTCGTCGTCGCGCAGAGCACGGTCTGGGTGACATAAATCGCCAGGTAGATGCCGACGCTGCCGTTCATTCCGGCAATGGCGAACAGCGACAGCGGGAAGACGATCGCGCCGATCGAAGCGACGAGGCGGACGCCGAAGAGATCGGTAAGCCGCCCGATGAGCGGCATGCAGACGAGCAGCAGGAGCTGGATCACCCCCCATGTCGCCCACTGTGATCGGCTCCAGCCGAATTCCTTGATGAGATAGGGTGCGAAAGTGCTGAGAATGAATGAGTTCAGCGACAGGCCCGAGGCCATGCCGAGGAACGAGGCGGTCAGCGGCCGCCAATGCCGCCGGAATTCCCTGAAATCGTGCATTACGCTCCCCACCCTCTTCGCCGAGGTCTATCGAGTGCGGGCGCGGACGCGGCAAGGGGTTTATCCCGGGTGGCCCCTATTCCTTGACTTTTGCCCGGCCGATGCCTAGCTCGCCAGTCTTCCCGAGATTCCATTACACGGAGTGCCCATGGCGCGCGTTACCGTCGAAGATTGCGTAGACAAGATCCCGAACCGGTTCGACCTCGTCCTGATCGCCGCGCAGCGTGCGCGTGAGATCTCGGGCGGCGCCGAGCTCACCGTCGATCGCGACCGCGACAAGAACCCCGTCGTTGCCCTGCGCGAGATCGCCGACGAGACCGTTCGCCCGCACCTGCTGCACGAGACGCTGGTCGGCTCGCTCCAGCGCGTCCTGCCCGACGATGATGACGAGGTCGATGAAATCGGCTCGCTCAGCCAGTCGGCCGAGGCCCTCCGCATCACCGCCGCCGCGCCGGTGCGCAACACCTCGATCGGCGGCGACTACGACGGTTGAGGCCGGCGGTTACCGCAGAAACAAAAAGGGCTCCGGAGTTTCCTCCGGAGCCCTTTTTCTTGGCTGGTATCGAGCGGGGCTCAGACGCCCTGCGGCGAGGTGTCGCCCGAGAAGCGCTTGCCGGCCTTGGGGATCGCTGACCCGCGCACCGGAGCAGCCGCCGACGGACCGTTCGGCCGGTCCGGCCGTTCGAGCTTGCCGTTGTCGAGCAGTTCCTTGATGTCATCGCCGCTCAGCGTCTCGAACTCAAGCATGGCATTGGCCAGCAAGTGCAGCTTTTCCTCGTTCTCCTTGAGGATGTCGGTCGCACGCGCGTGAGCGCCGTCGACCAGGCCGCGGATCTCGGTGTCGATCAGCTTGTTTGTCTCGTCAGAGGCGAATAGCCGGGCCGAGCCGCCCATGCCGAGATAGCCTTCCTGCTGCTCTTCATACTGCAGCGGGCCGAGCTTGTCCGACATGCCCCACTTGGTGACCATGTTGCGCGCCAGGCTGGTGGCGTACTGGATGTCCGACGAGGCGCCCGACGAGACCTTGTCGTGGCCGAAGATCAACTCCTCGGCGACACGGCCGCCCATCGAGACCGACAGGTTCGCGTGCATCTTGTCGCGGTGGTATGAATAGGAGTCGCGCTCGGGCAGGCGCATGACCATGCCGAGGGCGCGGCCGCGCGGGATGATCGTCGCCTTGTGGATCGGGTCCGAGGCCGGCTCGTTGACCGAGACGATGGCATGGCCCGCTTCGTGATAAGCGGTCATCTTCTTCTCGTCCTCGGTCATGACCATCGAGCGGCGCTCGGCGCCCATCATGACCTTGTCCTTGGCGTCCTCGAACTCCTGCATGGCGACGAGGCGCTTGTTGCGGCGCGCGGCGAGCAGGGCGGCCTCGTTGACCAGGTTGGCGAGATCGGCGCCGGAGAAGCCCGGCGTGCCGCGCGCGATGACGCGCGGGTTGACGTCGGGCGCCAGCGGCACCTTCTTCATGTGGACCGAAAGGATCTTCTCGCGGCCCTCGATGTCCGGGATCGGCACGACGACCTGGCGGTCGAAGCGGCCCGGGCGCAGCAGTGCGGGGTCGAGCACGTCCGGACGGTTGGTCGCGGCGATGATGATGATGCCTTCGTTGGCCTCGAAGCCGTCCATCTCGACCAGCAGCTGGTTCAGCGTCTGCTCGCGCTCGTCGTTCGAATTGCCGAGGCCGTGGCCGCGGTGGCGGCCGACCGCGTCGATTTCGTCGATGAAGACGATGCAGGGGGCGTTCTTCTTGGCCTGGTCGAACATGTCGCGGACGCGCGACGCACCGACGCCGACGAACATCTCGACGAAGTCCGAGCCCGAAATGGTGAAGAACGGCACGCCGGCTTCACCCGCGATGGCGCGGGCGAGCAGCGTCTTGCCGGTGCCGGGCGAACCGACCAGCAGCGCGCCCTTGGGGATCTGGCCGCCGAGCTTGGAGAAGCGCTGCGGATCGCGCAGGAATTCGACGATTTCCTCGAGCTCCTCGCGCGCTTCGTCGATGCCGGCGACGTCGTTGAAGGTGACGCGGCCCTGGCGTTCGGTCAGCAGCTTGGCCTTCGACTTGCCGAAGCCCATCGCGCCCGAGCCGCCGCCCTTCTGCACCTGACGCAGCGCGAAGAAGGCGACGCCCAGGATAAGCATGAACGGCAGCGCCTGGACGAGGATATAGGCCATCAGCCCCATCTCTTCCTTGGGCTTGCCCGCGTACTTGACGTTGTACTGCTGCAACAGCGGCTGCAGCGTCGTGTCATTGGGGATCGGGGTCGTGCTGAAACTGTCGCCGTTGCGATACTTGCCGACGATGCGGTCTTCGCCGATCTGGACCTCGGAGACGGTGCCTTCGACGACCTTGGCGCGGAAATCCGAATAGCGGATCGAGGTGCCGACATCGGTCCGTGCGCCGAACATCGAGACGACCATGAGCAAGGCGAGGAAGATGCCGCCCCAGACGAGCAGGCTCTTCACCCAGGGGTTACCGTTCGGTTGGTCGTCGTTCATGTGCGTGCGTAGGTCCCTATTCCGGCCCCAATGTAGGCGCGAAGGCATGAATGGCAAGTTAGCGGCGGCGATTGGAGTGTTCGGCCGGCCGAATAAGCGTCTCGACGCGGGATCAGCGTCCGTTTCGGACGCATCTGGCGGACCGTCGCGTTGACACGTTGGGGATGTTCTATTTATGTTCCAACGTCAATGGGAGTCGCAAATATGGCTGATCCAGAACTGTTCGAGCGTAAGTCTGCCGATCGTCTCGCCTTCGAGCATTACCTTCGCACGGGGCAGAGGCTGACTATCGCGGAATGGCGCAGGCATATCGAGCGCAAGTTCAATCCTTATCATGACGAACGGGGGCGCTTTACTTTTGCGACCGGAGGCGCCGCGATGGCAAACCCGTCGCCGGCACCGCGGCCCGGCAGGGGAACGCGCCAGGTTGGCAGGATCGGCACCCGACCTTCGGTTCGTCCGTCAATGCCTCCGCGCACCCGGGTTGCGGCCATGCCGGGCTATCCGGAAACGCCGAGAACGGCATGGAGATCATCGAACGACCTCGCGTTCATCGCGGCGGCTGATTTTTATAACAAGGAGCATCGGCTGAAGCCCGGCGACAAGGGATACAAGACGCCTGAGTTCCTCAAGGCTTGGGCGATGCGTGAAACTTGGGGGTGAGGGGAACGAGCGCGAGTTTCGTACCGATCCATTTCAGGTGAATAACCCCGGCGATTGGGCCGACGAGAAGCGAAGAATTGCCGGCCTCCGCAAGGGACAGCCGATGACGCCTGCGGTAAGTGCTGATGCCGCTCTGCGATGGTTGCGGTATAAATCCGAAATTCGGCAGAACGGAAAAGTCGTCGGTTATTCGGATGATGAAGAGGCGCTTCGGGGCTACAATGGTCGCAATGCCTTTTCGCGGCAATCGGGTTTGGTGCCCCATAAGACATGGTATGCGAGGACGATCGTCGACATGGCGAACCGCGCAAAGGCGACGCCGAAGTGAGATGCAGTTTCCGCTCGGCATGGCCTATCGGGCTCGCGGCGCTGGCCCTAGGCTGTGACGCATCCACTCGCAAGAACGAGCAGCCAGACCCAACCTACATCGGAGAATTCATAGGCGACAGAATTCAACCGGAAATTTTCGGTGATGGTGCCCTGAAATGCTCCGGGAAAAATCTTGTCAGTCAGGGGTTTTCTGGGGGAATGGACAGGCATTCCAGCATCGAATTTTTAGGTAAAATCGCTGTTAATGATATTATTTATTACGTCTATTTCTTTGGGCATGTGGCTAATCATGCAGTTTATAGAATATTGATATTTGAATATCCTTGCAAATATGTCGGATCATATAGCGTTGAAGATCGGCCTATCAGCGTTTCTGGGCAGGATATCATCTTTAATGTTCCCAAGGATTCCGGGAATGTTATCCATTTTTCGGGCGAAACCCCGCCGGCACGCATATTCGTAGACGGTCGGATATCGGATTTATCGAAGTGAATGGCGTTGCTCTTGGTAAACGGCATTTGCATGATCTATTCCGTCGCTTTTGGGCTCTCTTGCTTGCCGCAATGATTTGCGCGTCGACCGATGCGCTGGCGAGAAATGGCAATAGCTCGGCCCGTTTAGGAACGGGACCCATGACCTGTCGTTGGAAAACTCTCCAATCACAAGGCTTCGGTAGTCCCATAGGTCAAGGTGTTACGCTTCGATTTCCGGGAACTGTTCCAGGGAAATATCGACGATACTATTTATATCATTGGGATTTTGTGAATCCGGAAACTGTCCATGGTCGACAGTTGATATTGATATTACAATATAGATGCAGATATGTTGGGCAGTTCCGTCATGGCTGAGCCGGACTATATCCTAAAAGACACTCTATTTTTTCGATCTCCCAAGGAATTCGGAAATAGGATTCGGTTTGTGAATGGGTCTTTGCCTGCACAAGTCTGGATTAATGGTGAGGTGAATGCATTCGGGCGATAGCGGTGAGCACCTGAGGAAGGCGGTTTTGGCGCCATTTCGCGCTAGTGATCAAAAAATAGCCGCCGGACGGTGGCTGCATGAATTGGCGACATCCACTTTGGCTCCTGTTATTCCTCACGCTCAAACGCTTCGGGGAGAGGCCACATGTCCATATCCACTGACGACTACGTCGCCATATCCGACCATCTTGCCCGCTACTGCTGGGCGGTCGACGAGGGGGACGAGGAGGGCTGGATCAGGCTCTGGACCGAGGATGGCGTGTTCACCGGCGTGACGCCCGAGCCGGTGGTCGGCCGCGAGGCGCTGCGACAGATCGTGCGTATGAGCCAGGCCAGCGGGCCGGGCAAGACGCGCCACATGGTCGCCAGCCTCGCTTGCGACTATCAGGACGGCAACGATGTCGTCCTCGCCCGCTACTACAACTTCGTCACCAACTGGGCGCAGGGCGGGCGGCTGCAGGTCATGGCGCTGTGCACCGTTCTGCTTGAGCGCGCCGGCAGCGGCTGGCTGATCCGGCGTAACGATTCGACGATGATGCTGGCCTGAAGGGGGAACGCGCTATGCCGATCAAGCGGATCATCATGGTCAAGCGCAAGCCGGGCCTCACTCCCGAGCAGTTCCGCGACGGCTACGAGAACAGCCATTCGCGCATCGCGGTCGAGCTGTTCGGCCACCTCTGGCTCGAATACCGGCGCAATTACCTGACCGAAGGGAGCAGCTTCGAACCGGGCGCGGGGGGCGGCATCGGCGGACCCGAGGAGATCGGCTTCGACGCCGTTTCAGAATTCGTCCTGCGCGACGAGGCTGCCCTTGCCGAAATGGGCCGCATCGCCGCGGCCAACATGGCGCGGATCAAGGAAGACGAGGCCCGATGGTTCGATCAGACGCGCTGCTGGAACGTCGCCTGCGAGACGGTGGAGGAGGAACTGGGCGGCCACTCGTGACCGCCCGACCGGAGGTTCAGCCCCTCACCAGCTCGTAATCCCCCGCATCGTCGACGCGGGCCTTCCAGCCCGGATAGACCACGATCGTCGTGAAGGTTTCCTCGATGATCGCCGGGCTCGCGACTTCGGTGCCGGGCGCGAGTTCGGAGCCCAGGTAGATCGGGGTCTCCGTGAAACCCTTGCCGAGGTTTGCGCGCCGGGTCTTGGCCGGCTTGGGCGCAGCGCCCGACGGGGTGAAGCCGCCCTTGGCCTGCGGCGAGGGCGTCGCCACCTGCGCGACCAGGCGCACGCCCGAGATTTCGGGCATCTCGTGCTCGCGGACGTGGTTGTACTCGGCCATGTGGCGCTGGTTGAACAGCTCCATCGCGCGCGCGCCGAAGCCTTCGTCGATGAACGAGAGGTCGTGCAGGCGGCCGTCGGCCTTGTAGTCGAAGGTCAGCGAGAAATTCTGACCCGGATAGCGCATGTTGAGCTGGTACTGGATGACGATGTCGGCCGGGTTGAAGCCCGCCGCGGCGAAGAAGCGGTCGGCGCGCTTGGCGACGTCAGTCCATAGCTCACGGATCTTGTCGAGATCGATCTCGTTGCCCTTGGCGAGGTACGAGCGTTCCTCGTCGATCGTCGGGTTGGCGACGAGCGTGCCGAGCGCCGAGAAGGTCGGCGAGGCCTTGGGGACCAGCACTTTGTTGATGCCCAGGTCTTCGGCCTGGATCGCGGCGAAGGCCGGGCCGTTGCCGCCATAGGCGAGCATGACGAGGTCCTTGGGGTCGATGCCCTTGCCCGCGGTGGTGCGGCGCACGCCCTGGCTCATGTTGGCATTGACCACGCGCCAGGCGTCGAAGGCCGCTTCCTCCGCGCCGTAGCCCATTTCCGCGCCGATCGCGGCGAAGGCTTCCTCGACGCCGTCGCGCTTCAGGCGGAAAGAGCCGCCGGCGAAGCCTTCGTCGGTCGAGAGGATGCCGAGCATCACCAGCGCGTCGGTGACCGTGGGCGCGGTGCCGCCGCGGCCGTAGCAGATCGGACCGGGCTCGGAGCCGGCCGACTTCGGGCCGACCTGGAGCGCGCCGTTGTTGACGTTGACAATCGAGCCGCCGCCGGCGCCGAGCGTTTCCACTTTCACCATCGGCACGCCGATCATGTAGCGGTGGTGCATGTTCCAGCCGGTTTCTGCCGGCGCCTGGCCATCGATGACGACCGACATGTCATAGGAGGTGCCGCCCATGTCGACGCAGAGCAGGTTCCGGTGTCCCTTGGCGACGCCGGCATGGGCCGAACCGATGACGCCGCCCGCCGGGCCCGAGGCCAGCACGCGGATCGGGGCGCCGTCGATATATTCCTTGGTCATCACGCCGCCCGAGGCCTGCATGACCATGAGCTGGTTCTTGTAGCCGCCTTCCGCGAGCCGCGACACGAGCCGCTCGAGGTAGGAGGTTACGCGCGGACCGACATAGGCGTTGACCACGGTGGTCGAGGTGCGGTCGTACTCGGGCGAGCGCGGCAGGACTTCGTGGCTGGCGGAGATGTAGGCGTTCTGGATCTCCTGCGTGACGATTTCCTTCGCACGCTTCTCGTGCTCGGGATTGACGAAGGAGAACAGGAACGAGATCGCCACGGCCTCGACGCCCTGCAGGCGCAGCTTGCGGCACTGCTCGCGCACCGCATCCTCGTCGAGCGGCTGGTGGACCGTGCCGTCGTGGAGCACGCGCTCGGCCACCGTCAGGCGGCGGCGGCGCGGGGTGATCTGCTTGGGGGCCTGCAGGCGGACGTCCCAGACGTCTTCCTTGAAGCCGCGGCGGTATTCGATCTCGTCGCGGAAGCCGGCGGTGGTGATCAGGCCGGTCAGCGCGCCGTTCATCTCGATCAGGGTGTTGTCGGCCACGGTCGTGCCGTGGACGATCGCTTCGCACTGGCCGAGGAAGTCCTTGAGCGACAGCCCTTCGATCTCGGCCAGTTTGCCAAGGCCTTCCATCACGCCGACCGAGCGGTCTTCGGGCGTCGACAGGTTCTTGTGAAGGATGACCTCGCTGCCTTTCAGCAGCGCGAAATCGGTGAAGGTGCCGCCGATGTCGATGCCAATGCGATAGCTCATGTAATTCCCCGATCCCGCATTCGAATTCCCCTCCCGCTCGGGGGGAGGGGTTTGGAGGGCTGGCCTTCTGGCCGTCCCGCACGTCATGTTTGAAGATTTGCCCACCCCCTCCCATGAGGGGATGGGCCGATCGCTTATTCCGCCGCGTCGCGCAGCGCGTCGACGCCCATCTCGCGGCGCAGAGCTTCGGTCGCGTCCCAGTCCACCTCGAGGGTGTATTCGGACAGCGTGCCGGTCAGCACGACTCCGTACTTGTTGCGCGCGGCTTCGGGGCTGACGTATTCGTCGAGCACATCTTCCTTCACCGCTTCCGGATCGCGCAGCAGGGGATATCCGAAGCCGCCGCCGCCGCCGTGCTGGTAAGCGATGACAGCGCCCGAAGGCAGCAGGTCGAAGGCCGTGTGGGCAATCCGCCGCTCGTTCTCCGAACCGACCTCGAAGTGATTGGTATAGGGGATCGCGTCGTCGCCGCCGCACATGCCGCTGAGCGGGTGGTCGGCCGAGACCATCCAGGCCATCGCCGAAGTCGGCTTGAGCACCTGCTTGACGTTGAGCGAGCCCGGCTGGCCGCGCCACTGGCCGGCGCCGCCGCCGTCGGTGGTCATTTCGCGGCTGATGTTGAGGATCGGGAAGCGGCTTTCCGCGTCCTCGGCCTCGGACAGGATCAGGCTGGCCAGCGCGCTGGGGCACGAACCCCAGCCGTCGATACCTTCCACGGCCGAGACGTCCATCGAGCGGCAATCGACGCCCGCATCCATCCACAGCATGCCGTTGTCGTCATAGCCCATGACGGCGTTGGGCATGCCGATCTTGTAGAGCTGCGGCTGCGAGCGTTCGGGCGCGACGGCGCTGAGCGCGATGCAGACCGCTTCGGTGATTTCGCAGGCCGGGTGGAACGAGCCGAGCGCGGCCGGCCTGTTCGGCGGCGGCTGGGCGATGCAGCCTTCGGGAATGACGATCTCGACCGCGTTGAAGAAGCCTTCGTTCTTGACGATCGTCGGGTCCATCGCCGCGACGACCTGGCACATGACGTAGGACCGGCTGTTGGCGAAGGTGTTCCACACGCCGACGAGGTCCTGGCGATCGTCGCAGCCGGTCAGGTCGACGGTGAGCTGGTTGCCCGCCACCGTGCAGTTGACGTGGACCTTGATGTCCTTGGTGCCGGCGGTGTCGTGGTCGATCAGGACGGTCGCCTCGTAGGAGCCGTCGGGCCACTTCGACACTTCCTCGCGCACGCGGCGCTCGGTGTGCTCGATCGAGTGGTTGATGCCGGCCTTGATCGTTTCCGAACCCCACTTGCTGATCAGGTCGGCGATCATGCGGTTGGCATATTCGACGCCGCCGATCATCGCGGCGAGGTCACCCGCGAAAGTCGCGAAGCGGTTGTTGCGGACGACGAAGTCGAACACGTCCTTGCGCAGTTCGCCACGGTGAACGAGCTTGAGGCAGGGGTAGATCACGCCTTCGGTGAAGATGTCGGTCGCTTCCAGGGTGAAGCCGCCGGGGTCCTTGCCGCCGGTGTCGCCCTGGTGCGCCTGCAGCGTCTGGATGCAGATCAGCTCGCCCTTGTCGTCATAGACCGGGCCGTAGACGCAGTAATCGGGCAGGTGGCCGCCACCGTGATCGGGATCGTTGGCGAGGAACACGTCGCCCGGACCCCAATCGTACTTGTCCTGGTTCATCAGGCCCCAGCGCGTCTCCATCTGGTTGACGAAGGTCAGGTGCGGGGTGCCCACCGCGCCCATCGCCAGGCGGCCGTGGCCGTCGACGATCGCGGCGTTGCGCTCGTTCGACTGGTTGATGATCGGCGAGGAGGCGGCGCGGCCGAGGAAGGTCGCGCTCTCGAAGCAGACGGTTTCGAAGGCGCCGCGGATGATGTCCGCCGTGACCTGGTCGATCTCGACCGTGGTGGGCAGCGGATCGCGCTTGGCGGCAAGCTTGCGATTCAGCTCGTAGGACATGGGCTGTGATCCTCTCTACCGGGCGCAATACGCCGCGGATCTGTTATTTGTCGCATAGCTAGCACGAGCGCCTTGCTCTCGACAAACCGCGCGGCAGGACAGGCAGAATGTGAAGCGTCAGGCACCCTGAGCGGCCATCGCCGCCTTCACTGCGGGGCCGAGGAAGGCGCTGCCCTCCTGGTCGCTCGACGTCGGGTTGGTCGCCTTTGCCAGATCCAGGATCGCGGGCAGGTTGTCGCGCACCAGTTCGGGTGTCAGCAAGTCGCCGAAGGGCGCCTGGAAACCTTCGCCGATCAGGATCGCCGACAGCGCCACACGGCCGCCGCCGACGGTCAGGACCTTGTGGTTGAGCTCGCATTCCTCCGAGGCGAGATAGACCGCCGCGGCCGAAGCGTGGCGGCAATCGAGCACGCCGGCCATAAGTTCCTTGTGCTGGCCCATGTCTTCGTCGCGGCTCTTGGTTTCCATCGCGTCGCCCATGCGGGTGTTGCCATAGGGTGAGATGACATTGGCCTTGATGCCCACCGGCTCGCCCGCGAGCGCGATCGTCTGGGCGAGGCCGATGATCCCGGCCTTGGCCGCGCCATAGGCCGTCACCCAGGGATTGCCGCGCGTGCCGCCGGGCGAGGAGGTGAAGACCATGCGGCCATATTGCTGTGCCTGCATCACTTCGAAGGCCGCCTGGCTGACGAAGTAGGAGCCGAGCAGATGGACGGAGATCAGATCGCGCACCATGTCCTCGCTGTGGTCGAGGAAAGGGCGGCGGCGCAGGAAGCCGGCGTTGTTGACGACGATGTCGAGCCGGCCGAACGTGTCAACGGCCTGGGCGACCATGGCGCGGGCGTTTGCCGGTTCGTCGATAGTGAGCGTATTGGCGACGGCTTGGCCGCCAGCGGCCTCGATCTCACGAACGACGTTCATCGCCACGCTATCGTCGGCGCCTTCGCCGAACAACCCGCAGCCGAGATCGTTGACCACCACCTTGGCGCCGCGTGCCGCCAGTTCCAGCGCGTGGCTGCGCCCGAGCCCGCGCCCCGCGCCGGTGACCAGCGCCACGCGCCCGTCGAGTCTGATTTCGCCCGCCATCGATCTCTCCCGCTTTGCGTTTCCGGCGCAGCGTATATAGCCGGCAACCGGATTCAACGATCGAGGCCCCAATGCACTCCGTCTATGCCTCCATGGACACGACGATCTTCGAGCATATGTCGGGCCTCGCGCGCGAGCTGGGCGCGATCAACCTGGGGCAGGGCTTTCCCGACGAGGCCGGCCCGTCTGACGTCATAGCCGCCGCGGCGCGGGCGCTGACCCAGAAATCCAACCAGTATCCGCCGGGTGCCGGTCTGCCCGAGCTGCGCGACGCGATCGGCGCTTTCTATGCGCGGCGGCAGGGGGTGGAGTTCTCACGCGAAGAGGTGATCGTCACTTCGGGCGCGACCGAGGCGATCGCGGCGGCCATCCTGGCGCTCGTCGAGCCGGGCGACGAGGTGATCCTCTTCCAGCCGGCCTATGACGCCTATGCGCCGATGGTGCGAAGGTCGGGCGGGGTGCCAGTCTCGGTGGCGCTGACCCCGCCCGGTTGGCGCTATGATGCTGGAATGCTTGAGGTAGCATTAACGACGCGCAGCAAACTGTTGATCCTGAATGACCCGCTCAATCCAGCGGGCACCGCGGCGAGCGAAGCGGAACTGGCGGCGATCGCCGAAATCTGCGTGCGGCACGATCTCTACGCGATCTGCGACGAGGTCTGGGAGGAGGTCCGCTTCGACGGCGCGCCGCACCGCTCGCTGCTGAGCTTTCCCGGCATGCGCGAGCGGGCGGTGAAGATCGGCTCGGCGGGCAAGCTGTTCGGGCTGACCGGCTGGAAGATCGGCTGGATGTGCGCCGGGGCTGAAATGGCCAGGGGGCTGGCGCGCGCGCACCAGTTCCTGACGTTCACTTCGCCGCCGGCGCTGCAATGGGCCGTGGCCGAAGGACTGGCCAAGCCTGACGCATGGTTCGCCGCGCAGCAGGCCGGCTGGGCGACCTCGCGCGGGCGGCTGAAACAGGGGCTGGAGCAGGCGGGCTATGTGGTGCTGCCCAATGCCGCGACCTGGTTCCTCTGCGTCGATCTCGCCGCTTCGGGGATCATGCTCGACGACCGTACCTTCAGCGAGCGCGCCGTGCGCCAGGCAGGCGTCGCCTCGATCCCGGTCTCAGCGCTGTTCGAGGGCGATGGCCCGCGCCATGTCGTGCGCTTCTGCTTCACCAAGTCCGACGCGACGCTCGACGAAGCTGTCGAGAGGCTCGCCGCATTTCGCCGGAGTCTGACAGCCTAGGGCGCCGTCGTTCCTAACCCGGTGCTCAGGTTCCCCGAGAACACAAGGTTGGTAGTGGGGTCGGAGAGCCTGCTGCTCTCGGCCGGCCGGATGTTCAAGCCCAGCGGAAGCTCGGGCGTGGTTGTCCTGAGCTCGGTCTCGGTCGGCCGAACGATCTGCGATATATCCGCGTGCCTGTCGTCCTGCTGGTCCCGTTCGGCGGGCTGCTCCGATTTCGCCGCTTTCTCGCCCGGTTCTCGATCCTCGATCGCTGCGGGCGCGGCTGACTGGCGCAACACCGCGTCGTCCAGCGGCGCGAGTTCCGTCGCCAGTAGGGGCGAGGTCACGAAAGATTGGACGAGCAGCGCGATACCGGCCGCAAGGACCCTGTCTGGCTTGGATGGAAACAAGTCAGCGATCTCCGGTCTGTTGGCTGCCCCCCCGCCAATGAACCAAATTTCCAGAGCTTGCCCCGAATAGCAGGGCTGTCGGGGACGAGTCCATCGCCGGGCGGCGTTACCGTATTTTCCGGTAACCGCGGTTAGCTAACTCAAGCGTTGAGGCCACCGTTCACGCTGATGATCTGGCCGGTGATCTTGGCCGCGCCCGGGCCGCAGAGGAAGACGGTGACCGGCGCGATGTCGGCGGCAGTGGGCAGTCCCAGACCGGCGCGCTTGGCCGCCGTGGCCATCCGTTCCGAGCCCATCATCTCGGCCGTGCGGCTTTCGAGGATATAGCTTGGCGAGATCGCATGGACGCGGATGCCGTCGCGAGCCGCCTCGACCGCGAGGTTGCGCACGAAGCCGATCTCGGCCGCGCGGGCCGAGCCGACGATCGTCTGGCGCGGCGCGGCGAACTTGCCTGCGTCCGAGATGAAGCCGATCAGCGTGCCGCCGCGCTCCGCCAGATGCGGATAGGCGGCATGGGCGAGCCGCTGAAACCACGAGGCTGAATGGTGGTAGAAGGCCGTGTACTGTTCGGGCGTGGTTTCCTTGAACAGCCCGGTCAGCTTGCCTTGGCGCGGGCCGGTTGAGACACAGTCGACCACCGCGTCGATCCGGCCGAACTTTGTGTAGGCGCCGGTAACGATGCGCTGCGCGGCGTCATCGTCCGCGACGTCGCAGGCTACCGTCTCGGCCTGCGTGGTGGCGCGCAGGAGCGCGGCCTGAGCCTCCAGCTTGTCGGCGTTGCGGCCGTGGAGCGCCACGGCCCAGCCGTTCGCCGCGGCCTCGATCGCGACGGCCTCGCCGACCGAGCCGGTGGCGCCGGTGACCAGCATGACGGGCATCTCACTCACCGCCGTCGTCATAGCCCTGTCCGCGCATGTCATCGGGCGCGAGGTCGGAGAATTTCGTGATCCGCGCCTCGAAGCGCATGCGCACGCGGCCGGTCGAGCCGTGGCGCTGCTTGGCCACGATCAGTTCGGCGAGGCCGGTGACCTGCTCCATCTTCGCGCACCATTCATCCCACTTGGCGCGAACGTCGGCCGAATCGTTATCGGTCGGCATCTTGGGCTCGGTCGCGTTGACGTAGTAGTCCTCGCGGAAGACGAACCAGACCATGTCCGCGTCCTGCTCGATCGAGCCCGATTCGCGCAGGTCGGAGAGCATCGGCCGCTTGTCCTCGCGCTGCTCGACCGCACGGCTGAGCTGCGAGAGCGCGATCACCGGGCAGGAAAGCTCCTTGGCCAGGGTCTTGAGGCCGCGGCTGATTTCCGAGATTTCGTTGACGCGGTTGTCGTTGGCGCGGCCCGTGCCCTGGAGCAGCTGCAGGTAGTCGACGACGATCAGGCCGATGTTGTGGCGCCGCTTCAATCGCCGCGCGCGGGTGCGCAGCGCGGCGATGGTCAGCGCCGGGGTGTCGTCGATGTAGAGCGGCAGTTCGGCGAGGCGCTGGCTGGCATAGGACAGCTGCTGGAAATCCTCGCGGCTGATCTTGCCCATGCGCAGCGATTCGGAACTGATGCCCGACTGCTCGGCAAGGATACGCGTGGCGAGCTGGTCGGCACTCATTTCCAGGCTGAAGAAGGCCGTGGCGGCGCCGATCGACTTCGCGTCCTCGATGCCGTCGACGCGGTCGCGGCGCATGCGTTCGGCGGCGTTGAAGGCGATGTTGGTGGCGAGCGAGGTCTTGCCCATGCCCGGACGCCCGGCAAGGATGATAAGGTCGGAATCGTGCAGGCCGCCGATCTTCTGGTTGATTGAATCCAGACCGGTCGTCTTGCCCGAGACGTGGCCGCCCGAATTCAGCGCCTTTTCGATCCCGGCGATCGCGACCTTGGTGGCCGTGGCGAAGCCCTTGGCCTCATTGGCCGTGCCGGCGCCTTCGGCCACGGCATAGAGCGAGGCTTCGGCGCGCTCGATCTGCTGCATCGGCGCGACCGATTCGGACGTGTCCATCGCCGCTTCGACCAGCCCGCGGCCGACCGAGACCAGTTCGCGCAGCAACGCCAGGTCGTAGATCTGCTCGGCCAGCTCGCGCGGGGCGAGCAGGCCCTGGCCATCTGCGGTCAGCCGGGCGAGGTAGGTCAGCCCGCCGAGCTCCTTCAGCGTCTCGTCCGATTCGAAATAAGGCCGCAAGGTCACCGGCGTGACCACGGCGGCGCGGTCCATCAGCTGGGTCAACCGCTCGAAGATGCGCGAATGCGCGGGCTCGAAGAAATGCGCCGGCGAAAGCTGGACCGGCAGTTCCTCCATGACCCGGTTGTCGATCAGCACCGCGCCCAGGAATGCGGCCTCGGCCTCGACGTTGGCGGGCAGCGTGCGCTGGGCGATTCCGGGCACCAGATCGGCATCGCGGGAGAGGACTTGGAGGTCGTTCATAAGCGGGCCTCAATGCGCTTTTGCGAGTCCGCCATCAAGCGTCCGTCGAGGCGGATTTCTTCCACAGGCTGTTGATGATACTGACACACTTGCCGGTTCTTGCTGCATTTGCGAATGCTGCGCCCGCAATGACCGCTGCGCGCATCACCCATATCGAGCTCGACGAGGCCACGATCCTCTGGCGCAATGCCGATATCGAGCAGGAACGGCGGATCGCGATCTTCGATCTGAAGGAGGAAAACCTCTTCCGCCCGCTGCGCTCGCATGCGGCGGGCCATGCCGGTCCTTACCACTTGAGGCTGTCTGTCAGCGACGGGCGGCTGGTGCTTGAAATCTCAGACGAAAGCGGTGTGCCTCTAGAGACTCTGGTGCTCGGTCTCGGCCGTTTCCGCCGGCCGATCCGCGACTATTTCGCGATCTGCGATTCCTACTACCAGGCGATCCGCAAGGCCACCGCCAACGAGATCGAAACGATCGACATGGCCCGCCGCGGCGTCCACAACGAGGCAGCCGAGCTGCTGCTCGAGCGCCTCGACGGAAAAGTGGAAACCGACTTCGCCACGGCGCGGCGGCTCTTTACCCTGATCTGCGTGCTGCATATCAGGGGCTAGGGGACTTCGGGTCGGTATCGGGAACACGCGCATGGCGAAGAGGCGGGGTAGCCGCACGCAGTTGCGGCTGCTGGGAGCGGCATTGCTGATCCTCCTCATTGGCGGCGGCTACGGCTGGTGGCACCTCCATCACTGGCGGCCTGAGCGCGCGGTCTTCCGCGTCCAGGGCGTCGAGATCGGCGCCGAGGACGGCAATGTCGACTGGAAGGCGGTCAAGGCGGTGGGCGCCGATTTCGTCTATATCGACGCCAGCGCCAGCGCCTTCGCGCGCGATCCGATGTTCATCGACAACCTCGCCGGCGCGCGCGGCGCCAGGCTGCAGGTCGGTGCACTGCATCGCTACGATCCTTGCCAGCCGGCCGACAAGCAGGCCGCCAATTTCGTCACCGTCGTTCCGCGCGATGCGACCATGCTGCCGCCCGCCGTCGAGCTCGATCGTCTGGCCGACGATTGCCCGGTCAAGGTCAGTGACGCCGCGATCGAGAGCGAGCTGACGACGTTCCTCAACCAGGTCGAGACGCACACCGGAAAGGCCGCGCTGCTCAAGGTCACCGACCTGTTCGAGAAGCGCTATCACATCGCCGGCCGGATCGACCGCAACCTTTGGCTTGTGCGCAACCGCTTCCAGCCCGACTATGCGGGGCGGCCCTGGACGCTGTGGACGGCCAACGATGCGCTGTCGAGCGAGGCCGGCGCGGAGGACCTGCGATGGGTGGTGCTGCAGCCGTGATGCCAGACCGCGATGCCCTGATCGCCGCAGCCCGCGCCGCCGCGGTACAGGCCTATGCGCCCTATTCGAACTTCCACGTTGGCGCGGCGCTGGCTTTCGCCGACGGCAGCGTGGTCACCGGCAGCAATGTCGAGAACGCGAGCTACGGCCTGTCGCTCTGCGCCGAGACCGTGGCAGCCGCGAGCGCGATGAACGCCGGCCGTCGCGGCGGGCTGGTCGCAGTGGCGGTGATCGGCGGCAAGCCAGGGGGAGGGCCGGCGACGGTCACGCCTTGCGGCCGCTGCCGGCAGGTGCTGAACGAATTGGCGCAGCTCGGCGGGACCGATCCGCTCATCTGGTGTGCGGGCGGGGAAGAGGTGCTGGAACTGCGCCTGTCCGAACTGCTGCCGCATGCATTTGGGCCTGCCAACCTGGACTGAACCGGAACACCGGGCCCCTCGCAATCACGAAAGCAGGTGTGATAAGGCACGAGCCGCTGGACAACGGCTGCGGTCTCAATATGGTCCAGCCGGTATCAATAATCAGTGGAGAGATCGGCAATGACGGAGATCAGCGGCAAGGCGGCGGTCGTGACGGGCGGCGGCAGCGGCATCGGCATGGGGCTGGCGAAGGAACTGGCCAGGCAGGGCGCATCGGTTGCCATCGCCGACATCATCCTCGCCAATGCCCGGAAGGTCGCCGATGCGATCAATGCCGCGGGCGGCAAGGCCGTGGCGATCGAATGCGACGTGACCGACCGCGCTTCGGTCAAGGCCATGAAGAACGCGGCCACCGCCGCGCTCGGCCCGATCCAGCTGGTCTTCGCCAATGCCGGCGCGACTTCGTTCGATCCGCTGGTCGAGATGTCGGATGACGACGTCGACTGGA
Source organism: Novosphingobium sp. G106 (assembly GCF_019075875.1). Taxonomy (NCBI): domain Bacteria; kingdom Pseudomonadati; phylum Pseudomonadota; class Alphaproteobacteria; order Sphingomonadales; family Sphingomonadaceae; genus Novosphingobium; species Novosphingobium sp. G106. The sequence continues at coordinate 5,976,281 of NZ_JAHOOZ010000001.1, forward strand.
TCATCGACGTCAACCTGATGGGCGTCATGCGCACCACCCAGGCCTTCCTGCCCGACATGATCAATGCCGGCGGCGGGCATGTCTGCGCCACGGCCTCGATGGCAGGGCTGTTGCCGGGCTGGATCCCGACGCATGCGCCCTATTCGGCGGCCAAAGCGGGAATCATCGGCCTGATGATGAACCTGTCGATCGAGCTTGGCGAGCACGGCATCCACACGACGAGCTACTGCCCGGGCGGCGTCGCCACGGGCATGAAGCAGAACAACGCCAAGTACCGCCCGGCAAAGTTCGGCGGCCCGGGCGAAGGCGAGGTCCACGTCAGCCAGGATTCGATAGATGTCGCCGCCAGCCAGGCCTTCTACACGCCCGAGGCGATCGCCCCGATGGTGCTCGATGCGGTGAAGCACAACCGTGCCTTCGCTTTCGATCATCCCGAGCAGCGCGTGCATTTCCGCACGACCTATTCGGATGTCGTCGAGGCCTGCTACGATGCGACCGACGCCTGGGAGCAGGAGCACGGCGTGCCCGATGCCAACCCGACGGGGCCGGTGCTGCTCCAGCCGGCGGGTTGATTTGAGAGAGCAAGGATCGGAAGATAAATCCAATGTTTAACGACCGATCCTCACTCCCGGCCTTCTTCGCCACGCGCCGCTCGGGCAAGGCGCGCGACATGGTCGCGCCGGGGCCCGATGCGGAGCAGATGCGGCGGATCCTCAGCGCCGCTATCCGCGTGCCCGATCACGGCAAGCTGGCACCCTGGCGCTTCGTGGTGATCGCACCCGGGCAGCGCGATGCCTTCGCTGACCTGCTCCACCGCGTCTACCGCGAGACGCAGGGGGAGCCGACCGCGCGCGACAGCGCCGCGACCGAGGAGTTCGCCCGCCAGGCGCCCGCGCTGGTCGTGGTCGTCTCCACCGCCGATCCCTCGGCAAAGATCCCCTTGTGGGAGCAGGAACTGTCCGCCGGCGCCGCCTGCATGAACCTCCTCGACGCGGCCCATGCCGAGGGCCTCGTCGGTTGCTGGCTCACCGGCTGGGCCGCCTATTCGGATACAGTGCGCGCGGCCTTTTCACCGACGGGCCGGATCGCCGGTTTCCTATTCCTGGGCACCCCGGGCCGCGAGTTGCAGGAGCGGCCGCGGCCTGACTACGCGGACGTGGTGTCCGAATGGTCCCCGCCTGCCTGAACTAGTCGCCGTCGAGCAGGTTGCCGAACCCGCCGAGGATCGAGCCTTCGCCGCGGTTCTGGCCGCCGGTGCTGCCGGCCGCGGCGAGCATCCGTCCGGCGAGGCGGGCGAAGGGCAGCGACTGGATCCAGACCTTGCCCGGCCCGCGCAGCCGCGCGAAGAACAGGCCCTCGCCGCCGAACAGCGCCGAGCGCACACCGCCGGCACCGATAATGTCGAAATCGACGCCGGGGGTATAGGCCGCGAGGCAGCCGGTATCGACGTGAAGTTCCTCGCTGGCGCGCAGCTCACGCTCGACGATCGTGCCGCCCATCTGGACGAAGACCCAGCCGTCGCCTTCGAGCTTCTGCATGATGAAGCCCTCGCCGCCGAACAGGCCGGTCATGATCTTGCGCTGGAACTGGATGCCGATCGACACGCCCCGCGCCGCGGCGAGAAAGCTGTCCTTCTGGCAGATCAGCGTGCCGCCGAGCTCGCTGAGTTTGATCGGCAGGATCGCGCCAGGGACGGGGGCGGAGAACGCAACGCGCGCCTTGCCGGTGCCGTTGTGGGTGAAGACGGTGGTGAACAGGCTTTCGCCCGTGACCAGTCGCTTGCCGGCGCCGAGCAGCTTGCCCATGAAGCCGCCGCCCTGGTCGGCGCTGCCGTCGCCGAACACCGTGGTCATTGCGACGCTGGCATCCTTCCAGACCATCGCCCCGGCCTCGGCCACCGCGCTCTCGCCGGGATCGAGCTCGATCTCGAGGAACTGCAGTTCCTGGCCCTTGATCTCGAAATCGATGTCATCGGCGACATTGGCGTTGCGGCTGTGGTGAGACCAGGGGCTCGACGACATGGGGGGCTTCCTTCTGAAGGGTTCGCGCGGTCTATCGGCGAATAGGGTTACGGAAAAGCGACGGCGGCTTCAGCGCTCGGCGAAATGCTTCGCTGCCGCCTCGAAATGCCGGCGCGGGTTGTCGATGAACATAGTGTCGAGGTCGCGCTGGCTGACCCCCGCCTCGAGCAGGGCGGGGATAACGTCGTCGTGGATATGCAGGTAGTTATGCCGCGGCATGGCCCGGTGGTAATCCGCGACATCGGGAAAGAAGTCCGACCAGGCGCAGCAGTCGTGCGACAGCGCGATGTGCTTCACATAGCCGCGCTTCACCATTTCCACGATCGTCGCGACGCGCTGTTCCATGGTGATGGCGAACTCGACGCCGAAACGGTCCATGCCGAGCAGCGAGCCCTTGTCGGCGAGCTTCATCAGGTAGTCGATATTGTCGGTATCGCCACAGTGGCCGATGATCACGTCCTCGAGGTTCACGCCCTCTTCGGAGAGCACCTGCTGGACGATCAGCCCGCTTTCGATCTGCGGCGCGGTGTGAACGGTGATCGGCGCGCCGGTCAGCACATTGGCCCGCGCCACCGCGCGCATGATCCGTTCGACGCCCGGCCGCAGGCCCTGCATGTCGATCGCACACTTGAGCTCGCCGGCTTTCAGCGTGGTGCTGCCGATGCCCTCGGTGATGTCGCGCACGAACAGGTCGACCATCGGCTCGGGGCGGTCGAGCAGCAAGCCGGGGCCGTGGAACTGGAACGGTCCGGGCACCGCGTCGAAGGTATAGGCGCCGGTCGAGACGATAATATTGAGATCGGTCAGCGGTGCGACCTTGGCGAGGCTGGGCACATGGCGGCCGAGGCCGAGCACGGTGAGGTCGATGATCGTGTCGATGCCGCTGGCCTTCAGCGCGTTAAGCCGCGCCGCGGCGTCAGTGATCGTCCTGTCCTCGAAGAAGTCCTGCCGGTAATTGTAGGTGTACTCCATATCCATGAGGAAGATGTGCTCATGGATCAGCACGCGGCCGAGCGCGGCGCTGTCGATAGCCCCTCGCAGGGTCTGGACTTCAGACATGGTGAGAAGCTCCCTTGAGCCGTACCCGGCTGGGCGGCGCGGCGAACCAGCGGTTGCAGATGCGCGTCATCACCGATTGCTCGGCGAAGCCCAGCCGTTCGGAGATACGCGTGAAGTCGAGCCGGGTCTGCTGCAGGTAATAAAGCATCGCGTCGCGGCGCACCTCGTCCTTGATCTTCTGGAACGAGGTTCCTTCGCTGCGCAGCTTGCGGTGCAGCGTGCGTGGATGCAAATGGAGCTCGGCGGCGACATGGTCGTTGGTGCAGAGCTCCGAGCCGAGATGCTGGGTGATCACCCCGCGCACCTGGGCATGGAGCGGCGGCAGTTGCCGTGAGAAGGCGTTGTCGATGAAGGCGGCGACTTCGGCGAAGGCGGCTGCATCCGGATTGATCACCGGGCTCGCGAGATCGGCGGCGGAGAACAGCACGCCGTCCTCGTTCTGGCCGAAGCGCACCTCACAGCCGAAATAGCGGCGATAGGTCTTGAGCGGCGAGACCGGCTGATGGCGGAAATGGACGCGGCGCACGCGGGTATGGCCGCCTGTGATTTCCAGTGCCGCGAGATGGCCGATGAGGATGATCTGCTCGATCAGCTGCGCCTTTACCGGCACGCCGTCGAGCAGGATGTCGTGCGCCGAAAAGGCGCCGCCATCGGGCAGCCGCGTCAGACGGATGCGCGCGGCGAGGCTGTGGGCATAGGTGTGCTCGCTGACATAGGTCAGTGCCTCGCCGAAGGTGCGCGAATTCTTCATGGCGAGGCCGAGCGGGCCGAACATGCTGCCGCCGCCCTGCCTTTCGGCGAGCTGCAGGCCGAAGTCGGGGCATTGCAGCTCGGCGGCCGCCAGTTCCAGCAGGTGGATTGCCTGGCGATAGCTCGCTTCCTCGGTGCGGCGCGGCTCGATCCCGGCGCGCAGCAGCAGGTCGCGTGCGTCGCCGCCCAGCTCTTCCACCAGCTCGGGGAAGAACCGCAGCATCTGCGCATGGACGGTATCGAAAACCTCGGTCACGTTCGGACATCCTCGCTCGCCTGTCGAGCCGATTTGTCCGAAATGGTCAAGCGCTGGTTCTGCCGCAGGCTGTAGGGTCTGATGATACGCTGGCCCCCGGAGTCGGGGACGAAGCCGCTTGGGAGAGAATGATGGACACCGAAGCCGACGACCTTCGCGCGCTGCTCGACCGTGACCGCATCCGGCAATGCCTCGAACGCATGGCGCGCGGCGAGGACCGCCGCAACGGCGAGATGATCAAGGCCTCTTGCTGGCCCGATTCGGTGACTGACTACGGCGTCTTCAAGGGTGATTTCGACGCCTACTACGCCTGGGTCATCCCCGGCGCCGACGCGATCACCAATACCCAGCATGTGCTCGGCCAGAGCTACATCGAGCTCGACGGGACGCGCGCCCGCGTCGAGACGCACGTCGTATCCTACCACCGCGTCGACATGGGCGCCGAGGAACGCGATACCTGTATCGGCGGGCGCTATCTCGACGTCCTGGAAAAGCGCGGGTCCGAGTGGCGCATCGCCGAACGCACGATGCTCTACGACTGGTACCAGGACTGGGGCGTGTCGATCGACTGGTCGCAAGGCGTCATGGGACTGCCGCTGAGCCAGGAATGGTTCTCCGGCCGCGCCAATGGCGATTACAGCGCCACTTTCTTCGCGAAGGGAGCGAAGTAATGGGAGCACTGACCGGCAAGGTCGCGATCGTCACCGGCGCCAGCCGCGGCATCGGCAAGGGTATCGCTCTGGTGCTCGCCGAGCAGGGCGCGACGGTCTACGTCACCGGCCGCACGGTGACCCCGGGTGAGTTCTACCTGCCCGGCACGGTCGGCGAGACAGCGGCCGAATGCACCAAGCGCGGCGAGGCCGAGGGCGGCAAGGGTATTGCGGTCGCCTGCGACCACGGGAACGATGAGCAGGTCGCGGCGCTTTTCGCCCAGGTTCAGGCCGAGCAGGGCCGGCTCGACCTGCTGGTCAACAACGCGTTTCAGCTTTCGGACGACCTCATCGTGCCCAAGCCCTTCTGGGAAAAGCCGCTCTCCAACCTCGAGATGTGGCAGGTCGGCGTCCGGTCGAGCTTCGTCGCGGCCTGGCACGCGGCGCAGATCATGGTGCCGCAGGGTTCCGGGCTGATCGTGGCGATCTCAGGCTATGTCGGGGTGACCTACACCTTCGGCGTGGTCTTCGGCTCGGCCAAGTCGGCGGTCGACCGTATGGCGCGCGACATGGCGATCGAGCTGGAGCCGCACAACATCGCCTCGGTCTCGCTCTGGCAGGGACTGACCTTTACCGAGAAGGCGCATTACAACATCAATGCCAATCCCGATATGAAGGGGCAGACCGTGACCAACCCCGACGTCGGCAGTTCGGTCGAGCATCCGGGCCGTGTGATCGCGGCGATGGCGGCGGACGACAAGATCATGCGGCTCTCGGGCGGGACTTTCATCACCGCCGAAGCAGCGCAGCTTTACGGCGTCACCGACACCGATGGGCGTGTGATCCGCTCGCTCCGCGCCGAGCGCGGCTCGCCGATCTGGCAGCCGATCCGTGCGCATGGATATGGCAATGGACGCTAAGCTGGCCGCGCTGCTCGACAAGCAGGAGATCCTGGAGGCGCTATCGCGCTTCAGCCGCGGCATGGATCGGCTCGACCGCGAGCTCTACCTGTCGGCTTATCATGCCGATGCGGAGATGGCGGCGGGCCCCTTCGTCGGGCTGGCGTCCGAATGCGCCGACTGGTCCTTTCCGATGCACGAGGAAGGGCAGATTTTGACCCACCACGCGCTGCTGAACACGACGATCGACCTCGACGGCGACACCGCGCATACCGAGACCTACTATCTCTTCGTCGCCCGCAACAAGGACGAGAGCCTCGTTCAGGCAGGCGGGCGCTACATCAATCGGTTCGAGCGGCGCGCCGGCGAATGGAAGATCGCGCTTCAGACGAACGTGATCGAATGGGCCGGGCTGCTCCCCGCCATACCGATCCCGTTCTCCGACGTGCCCGACGTCTACGGCAACGGCGCGCCGGCGCGCGACAGGACCGACCCCTCCTACCGCCGCCCACTGACCAATTTGCGTGAAAGGAAGATTCCTTGACCGAAAAGCGCTTCGACGGCCGTGTCGCCGTCATCACCGGCGCGGGCAGGGGCCTGGGCCGGGCCTATGCGGAGTTGCTCGCCAGCAAGGGCGCCAAGGTCGTGGTCAACGACAACGGTGCGGCACTCGCCGGCACCGGGTCCGATGCCGGTCCCGCCCGCGAAGTCGTCCAGGCGATCAAGGCCGCGGGCGGCGAGGCCGTTGCCTGCACCGAAAGCGTCACCACGCGCGAAGGCGGCCAGGCGATCGTCGACGCGGCGATGGACAGCTTCGGCAGGATCGACGTGCTGATCCACAATGCCGGCAATTCGCTTTTCGCGCCGCTGGGCGAGATCAGCTACGAGGATTTCCGCAACAGCCTCGACATCCATCTGCTCGGCGGCTTTCACGTCGTGCAGCCCGCATTCCGGCACATGCTGAAGGCGAACTATGGCCGGATCGTGCTCACCGGCTCGATCGGGGGTCTCTACACGATGCCCAACACCGTGCAGTACGCGGTCTCGAAATCGGGCCTGATCGGGCTCAGCAACGCCGTGTCGATCGAGGGCGCCGAGCACAATATCCGCTCGAACATCATCCTCCCCGGCGCGGTCACGCGCATGGGCGAGGGGATCGACACGACGGGGTTCCCGCCGATGGGGCCGGAAATGGTCGCGCCGGTGGTCGGCTGGCTGGCGCATGAGGACTGTGATGTCTCGGGCGAGCTTTACATCTCGGTCGCGGGGCGCGTGGCCCGTGCTTACTTCGCCGAGAGCGAAGGCATTTATCTGCCAGACTGGACGATCGACGCTGTCGCCGAGAACATCGACGCGATCCGCAAGGGCGGTCCCCAGTGGATACTGCCGCAACAGACGGGCTTCGCCGATCATCTGGCGCGCAGCTTCGAGATGACGAAAAAGGGCTGACTTTCACCAGCCCTTATGTTCGCAGATATGAAGGCCAAGGCGCCTCGCCCCCGGTAGGGCGAGGCGCCGAAGTTTTTAGGCTGCCATCGACGACGACGTGGACGTGAACGTCGCGCCGAGCTGAGTGCCCAGGCCCTGCATCGCGCTGATGGCGGCGACGGCGATGAGCGCCGCGATCAGGCCATATTCGATAGCCGTCGCGCCGGCATTGTCGCGCACCAGTTTACGGAAAAAACGCATAATCAACTCCCCTGAAAGACCCGTGTTTCCCAGGGCAGGAAGCTAGGAGTTGTGTGTTGTTTTGAACTGTAGAAACTTGGTTAAGCCGCCGGTGCCTCGGAAGGGTGGCCCCCCCTCCGGCCGGACCGGTAAGCTGTTATAATTCCCCGATTGGCCCGACGAGCCTCTCGCCGAACTCGGCAAATATCGCATTAATTCCTCCGATATGGAGGGGAATCTCACCGCTGGAAGCTACATTGAATTCGGTAACGCCCGCGTCGCGATAGCGCTTGAGGTCGTCGAGTGCGGCATTGCCGTAGACGATCTTGACGATGCGCAGCGCATCAGGGTCGCGGCCCTCGGCGCGGGTCATGGCCTTGAGTTCGCCGATCACCCGTGGCGCGTCCTCGACCGGCAGGTTGTAGGGCAGCCAGCCGTTGCCGCTCCTGGCGACGCGTCGCATTGCCGGCTTGCTCTCGCCGCCGATCAGGATCGGAATGCCGCCGGGCCGCACCGGCTTGGGATAGCAATAGGCCGCGTTGAACGCGAAGAACTCGCCTTCGAACGAAGCGGCGTCCGCCTCCCAGAGCCGGCGCATGGCCGCGACCATCTCGTCGGTGCGCCGACCGCGGGTGCGGAAATCGACGCCCATCGCGTCGAAGTCTTCCTTGGCCCAGCCGGCGCCGATGCCGAGGATCACGCGGCCTTGGCTGAACTCGTCGAGCGTGGACAACTCTTTCGCCAGCAGCACTGGATTGCGCTGCGGCAGGACGAGGATGTTGGTGCCGATCTCCATTGTGGTCGTCGCCGCGGCAAGCCAGGTCATCGCCACGACCGGCTCGACGAAGGCGTCACGCGGATTGACCAGGGCGAACTCCTCGTCGTCGAACTGCAGCGGCGCGTCGGCGCTCTGCTCGGGCGCTTCCTGGCCCGAGCCGCCGGCATAGGGATAGGTCGACTCGGGATAGTCGGCGAAGAGCACGACGTGGTCCGGTATCCAGTAGTGCGCGAAACCCGCGGCTTCTGCCGCGCGGGCCGAATCTCGGAGATACTCGCCGCTGGCATAGGGGCCGATGCCGCCGCAGGTGATCCCGACCTTCATCGCGTCCTCTCCTCATGACGCTTGGCAATGGACCTTGGGTGCCCTAATCCTTGGGAATTATCAAGCAATCCGAGCGGGCTATACGTGACCGAGAAGGCAAAGCGAATTTCCGAAACTGCAAGCGGCGGTGAAACCGCGCTGATCCTGGCGGCCGAACGGCTTTTCGCCGAGCGCGGGATCGAGGCCGTGGCGCTGCGGCATGTCAACCAGGCGGCGAACCAGCGCAACATGTCGGCCGCGCACTATCACTTCGGTTCGCGCGAGGGGCTGGTCCATGCGGTGCTGATGTATCGCTGGCCCGACCTCGACCGCCGCCGCGGTGAAATGCTCGAGGGACGATCGGGTCGGCGGGACCTGCGCTTCTATCTGGAGGCCTTCGTCCAGCCGCTGATTGAGGAACTGCAGCCGCGCGACGAGGGTAACTTCTATATCCGCTTTATGCAGCAATATGAGCGCTTTAGGCAGGACTACTCGGTGGCTCGCGAACTTACACCGGTCAGCGTCGAGATCTACGATCGCATTGAGAGCCTGATCGCCTACGTGCCCGCCGAGGTCCGCCGGCTGCGCATCGGCTACCTGATCAACATGATCCATTCGGTCCTGGCCATTGCCGAGGAACGGCTCGGCAAGGGCGAGGTCGCGGCGAGCGAGATCGCGCTGATCGGCGCCAATCTGATCGACATGTGCGTCAGTGCTCTGACGGCGCCGCTGTCGCTCGATACCCAGGCGCTGCTTCCCGGGGAGCCAAGCGCGGTGCACTGAAGGTCAAGTCGCGGCGATCGGGGCTGCTTGACTCTGCTATTAATTCCATAAGATTATTTGATACGAGAGGAGAGAGTCGGTCATGGCTATGCTGGAGGGCAAGGTTGCCCTGATCACCGGGGCGGGCACGGGCATCGGCAAGGGCACGGCGCTGATGTTTGCCGCACAGGGCGCGCATGTCGTCATCGCCGCGCGCCGCGAGGGGCCGCTGCAGGAGACCTCCGCCCTGGCACCCGGGCGCATCTCCTATGTCCAGATGGACCTCAACAGCCACGACGACCGGGCGCGGGCGCTCCAGACCGTGATCGACCGCCACGGCAGGCTCGACGTGCTCGTCAGCAACGCCGGCGCGCAGCTCTGGAAGAGCTTCGAGGATACCAGCGACGAAGAGATCGAGGACATCTATCAGACCAACCTCGCCTCAACCGTGCGCTTCATAAAGCAGGCGGTGCCCTATCTCGAAGCGAGCAAGGGCAATATCGTCATCGTCTCATCGACCGCGGGGCGCTACACGCTGAGTCCTTCGCAGTGGCTGTCGGTCTACGGCGCCTCGAAGGCCGGGCTCAACCAGTTCACTCGGTCGGTGGCGCCCGAGCTCGGGCCCAAGGGCATTCGCATCAACGCCGTCGCGCCGGGCCTGACCCGCGGCGAATATGCCGACGGCAGCCGCTCGTTCGACGAGCCGGAAACCAAGGCCTGGGTCCAGTCGGTGACCCCACTCGGCCGCATGGGCGAGCCAGAGGACATCGCCAAGGTCATAACCTTCATGGCTAGCGACATGGCCTCCTGGGTCACGGGGCAAGTGCTCGACGCCAGCGGCGGCTGGCAGATTTCAGCAGGTTGAGCGGATCGGGTTTGAGGAGAGCCGAGATGAGCGAAGGCAAGGCAGTTCTGGTCACCGGCGCGGCCGGCGGCATCGGCCGCGCTACTTGTGAGCGGCTGGCGGCCAATGGCTGGCAGGTGCTCGCGGCCGACTATGATGCTGGCAAGCTGGCCTGGGCCGAAGGCAAGGCGAACATATCCGCAATCGCCGTGGATGTGTCGTCCGAAGCCGACAACGCCCGCATGGCCGCCGAAGCGCAGGCCCGGTTCGGCGGGCTCGACGCAGCCGCGCTAAATGCGGGCATCGGCGGCGGCGGGTCGATCGACGATCTGCCCTTTGCCGAGTTCCAGCGGATCCTCGGCGTCAATCTGGTCGGCCCCGTGCTCGGCGTACGCGCGGCTCTGCCGTTGCTGCGTAAGCGCGGCAACGGTGCCATCGCGATCACCTCTTCGACGATGGGCGTGGCCGGCGATTCCGAGAACTGGGCCTATTCGATGACCAAGCATGCGCTGATCGGGCTCGTCCGCAGCCTGGCGCGCGAGATCGGCTGGGAGGGCATCCGCATCAACGCGCTCTGCCCCGGGCCGACCAAGACGGCCATCGCCGGCATGGAAGGCATGGACGGCGTGGTCGAAGACAATCTGCCGCCGCACTACCATGTGCTCAAGCGGCAGGTCCCGCTGCAGCGCTGGGCCGATCCCGACGAAATGGCGAGCGTGATCGAGTTCCTGATCTCGCCGGCTGCTTCCTACGTCAACGGCCACGCGCTTGTTGCCGATGGCGGGGCCGTGACGGGCAGCGGCCTGATGGCGCCCAAGGCGAGCGCCGCACCGACCTATCCCGCAGATCTCAAGGAACAGGCATAACGCGATGAGCGACGACACCACTGCCATGTCCCAGGACAATTTCGTTCCTGTGGCCGAGACGGCCAAACGCGCGCCGGCCGACTTCTCCTCCGACGAGACTGCGCTGGCCTATGCCAATGGCGAGCTCGACAAGCTCGTAGAGTCGATGCGTTACTCATTGAAAAAGCAGATAGTCGGCTGGCCTGACGACGACCGCGAGCTCAACACTTACGAAGCCCTGCGCCATCTCCTGCGCAACATGAGCTTCGGCCATGCCGCCCATGTCGAGGGCGACTACGGCAACCCGACCTTGACCAAGATGGGCGGCACCAACCGGATCCAGTTCCAGCTCCAGTCGACCGACTGCAACTATCACTCGGCGATCCTGCACGGCGCCTATAGCTATCGCCTCAAGGGCTATCGCGGGACCTGCAGGGTGTTCCAGATGAGCACTTTCAACAGCCATTCGTGCGACTTCGTTGGCGGCTGGAAGATGATCGGCAACATGAACAACGTCGACACGCCGAAGCTTGCCGCGGGCAAGGAGATCGACGTCGTGCTGAGCCACAAGAAGCCAGCCGATCTCGGCGATGCGCTTTGGCTGGAGCTGCCCGAGGGCCGTTGCGAGCTGCATCTTCGCCAGTACTATGCCGACTGGTTCGGCGAGGAGCCGGCGAGCCTGACGCTGACCTGCGAGAACCAGATCTTCCCGCCGCCGCTGCTTGACCGGGAAAGCTCGGAAACGCGGTTCAAGCGGCTTGTCGACCTACTGCGCGTCCATGCCGATTTCTGCGAGGCGGGAGTCCGGCAGCACCTCAACTCGCCGGCCGATCGGATCGGTCGCATGATCGTGCCCGGCGCCTTCGCCGGCACCGACTATTTCTCGGGCTATTTCCGCTGCAAGTCCGACGAGGCGGTGATCATCGAGATCGACAAGCCCGACTGCGAATACTGGAATGTCGAGCTCGCCCAGCTGCAGTGGGAGCCGGGCGACTACTGGGCTCGGCTGGTCAACTACAACCTGGCGCAGGTCCACTACGAGGCCGACGGCAAAGTGCGCTTCATCGCCAGCTGGAGCGATCCCGGCCTGCCGAACTGGTTCGATTGCTCGGGCCGCAACCTCCACCTGATCGGCTTCCGCTTCTTCGAGGCCAGGTCCGAGCACGGCGAACCCCGCGTGAAGACGGTGCCGCTTGCCGAGCTATCCAATCACATCTCAAGCGACATGCCGCGGGTCACGCGCGGCCAGCGGCAGGCGCAGATGGAGCAGCGGCTCCTCTCGGTCTACCGACGCCGTTTCAACGACTTCTGATAGGGACCGCCGACAATGGATGAGCTGGCACGGGCCAAGCAGGCCTTTACCTTCGAGCCTCTGCTCGACGCGGCCTTTGCCGAGGCGGACACGGGCGCAAAAGCGTTTCGAGACGAGGGCTTCTTTCCCAACCTGCGCAAGGTTCTGGAGATTCCGCACAACATCGACATCTCGCTGCGCGGCGTGCAGATCATGCAGGCGAATTCGCTGCGCTTTTTGGTCAACCGGCTGCGCTGGGAAGCCGATGTCGCGAAGCATCCCGAGATCCTAGACGAGGACGTCGACGATCCGATCGTCGTCCTTGGCCTGCCGCGCAGCGGCACGACCAAGATGCAGCGCTTCCTGTCGGCCGATCCCAGCCTGCAGGCGACGCCGGCCTGGGCGATGTGGAATCCGGCACCCTTTCCCGGCGAGCAGCGCGGCGAGGCTCATTTGCGGCGCGACTGGGCCAACCGCATGATGAATGCAGTGACCAACACGGGCGAGACCTACCAGAAGATGCACGAATTCGCTGCCGACGAGGCCGAGGAATCGAGCTTCATCCCGATCATGAACTTCGACTCGATCGGCCAGTTCATCACCGCGCCCGACTACAAGTACCTCGAATGGTTCCGCTCGCGCAGCCGCGTGCCCTCGCAGGCCTATCTCAAGGAGATGCTCAAGTATCTCCAGTGGCAGCAGGGCGGCAAGAAAGGCCCCTGCCTACTCAAGAATCCCTGCAATACCGGGGAGTTCCTGGAAGTCCTTGAGGTCTTCCCCAAGGCCACTTTCGTGATGTCGCGGCGCGACATCTACAAGACCATGGGCTCGTCGATGCGGATGGGCACCGAGATATTGCAGAACACCTTCGATCCGCTCGACCCCAAGTTCGTCGGCCAGTACACGGTCGACAACTGGGCCTACGAGACCAAGCGTTACCTGCAGCAGCTCAAGGACAAGGGGCCTGAGGTGCGGCTGCTCGAATGCGACTACAAGACCAGCATCGCCGACGGCATCAGCGTCGCGCGTGATCTCTACGACCTGGCCGGCTTGCCCTGGACCAGAGAAGGCGAGGCGGCGATGCGCCAGTGGGACATCGACAACCCGCGGCACAAACTGGGTTCCTACGGCTACGACCTCGAGGATTACGGCTGGTCCGAGGAAAAGATCGCCGAAGCCTTCGGCCCGGTCGCCGAGGAATGGCGCGGCAAATAGGAGAGATACGATGATGTTCCTGCGCGGGCACATGCAGAATGCCTATGTCACCCACGATCTCGACAAGGCCATCGAGATCATCGGCAACCAGTACGGCATGGAGCCGTTCCAGCGGATCGATCCCGTGCTGACGATCAAGACGCCGAAGGGCAACCAGCCGATGTCGAACCGGGTGGCGTCCTACTGGGCGGGCGGCCTCAATATCGAGATAATCCAGCCGGTGTCGGGCTATGTCGACGACTACCTGAACATGCTGCCGGCCGACAAGACCGACTGCGTGCCGCGCTTTCACCACATCTCGCTGCGCCGCGACGACGAGGCCGAGATGCGCAAGGAGATCGCCGCACTTGGCCTGCCGCTCGCCTTCGAAGGCCCGCTGACCAGTGAGGCGGACATTCCGCCGCTGATCTTCGTCTATCTCGATGGCCGGGCCTCGCTGGGTCACTATGTCGAGTTTACCTGGAAGAGCCCCGAGGCCTGGCAGTTCGTCGGCTGGCCCGAGGGACGCCCGGTCTGGTGATCCCCCGCCCAGGCGGGGGTCTCAGGCCGTTTCAGTGCGAGTCCTTGTCCGCCTGAGGTCCCCGTGTTCGCGGGGACACTGTGCCCTCAGGCCTGGACCGGCTTGTCCTTCGGCCAGCCCTGCATGTCCCAGCCTTCGGGCGTGGCATAGATATATTCGTAGGCGTGCCCCAACGTCTCGCGGCCGTCGAGGTAGATGAAGACGAGCCCGGGCACCGAGCTTTCGAACAGGACCGGGAAGCCCAGTTCCGCGATCTCCTTGCGCATCGCCGCCTCGTCGTCGCGGCGCACCGCGATGTGGTGGAACTGCGGCGTGAAGTCAGACTTGTCGGCGGGCAGGGCGGGCAGATAGTGGTCGACGAAGCCCTTGACCGGCTCGATCAGTTCGATCTGCAGGCCGTCCTTCCAGCCGAGCGCTGCCTTCACGCTCGATTCCTTCGGCCCTTCGGGGGTTTGCAGCACCATGTCGGGTTCGAACACGATCCAGTCGGTCTTGCCGAAGCGGTCGTCGATCAGGTCCATCGCCTTGTAGAGATCGTGCGTCACATAGGCGTTCTGGAAATGGTTCTTCAGGAACATGCGCCGGTCCTCTGCCCGTTGATTGTCGTTGGGGTTTCGCCTGTGGTGCTGTGCTCTCTGGTGGCGGTCAAGCCATCCGGCCGCCCGGTCAATTGCGGTTACCTTACCGGGCCATATGTGGCGGGGCCGCGAGGCGGTTAGAGATATATCAACCATGCGCGGGCATCAGGGCACGGTCCCGACAGCTGCAAAGGCCGGGGGCAGGGCGCCTAGGAAAAGAGCAACGATGCATCGAGCCGAGTCCCTGATTGCCCGCCTGTGGGACTCGCGGCGCCGTCATGCAACGGATACGGCCATCTTCGCCTGCGCTTGCACTGCGATCGCGCTCGGCCTGCTGGGAGCGTCGGGCTGGCTTTTCGATAGCGACTGGCTACACGGATCCCTGATCGTCTTCACCACGATCAACCCGGCGACTTCGACTGCGCTCGTGATGGGCGGCACGTCGGTTGCCCTCGCCGGCGCCGGAAGGCCCCGTCTCGCTGCCTTGGCGGCCGTGGTGCTCATGGCCATCGCTCAGGCGAAACTGGTCGATCTGGCCTGTGGCTGTGTCCCAGTCGACAGGCTGCTTTTCACCGACCGGCTCGATACCATGCTCTACACGCCGAGCAGGATGGCGCCGAACACGGCCATCGCGATGCTGTTCAGCGGCATCGCGCTGGCCTTGATCCATGTCCCCAGCCGGCGGGCCAAGCTGCTGGCGCAGCTGTTCACCTCCTGGGTGATGCTGACGGCGATGTTCGTGCTCGTCGGCTATGCTTTCGACCTGCTCTATTTCAGCAAGATTGGCACCTATCTGCCGATGGCGAAGCCGACGGCACTCGGGCTCATCGCCATAGGAATCGGCAGCTTCCTGCTGACGCGCGAGATCGGTCTGGTGATGATCTGGCGTGACCGCGGACCGGCGGGAACGATGTTCCGCAAGACCTTGCCGCTTCTTGTGATGCTTCCGCTGGTCGCGGGCGTCCTGCGCATCTGGGGCCTGCAGAAGGGCCTCTACAGCGAGGAAGCCGGCATAGCGCTGCAGATCATCACCAACATCATCATCACCACGACGCTGCTGATGGTCGGCACGCTGGCGCTTTTCCGCAGCGATCTCGCCCGGCGCGAGCGGGAAATCGAACTGCGCAACAGCGAGCAGTTCAACCGGCTCGTCGCCTCGGCCAATCCTGACTGCATCTCGCTGCTCGACGAGGATCACACCACGCTCTTCGCCAATGAGGCGCTGCTGCAGGCGCACGGGCTGACCGATCTCGCCGACCTGCTGGGCAAGCCCTACGGCTATCGGCTCGATCCCGCGGCCAAGGTCGAACGCGATGCCGCGCTGCTCGCAGCGCGCGACGGCGGCGTCGGCCGGTTTACGCTGTGCTACCCCGACGGCGACGGCTGCGAGCGCTGGTTCGATACGATCATCTCGAAGCTTCCGCCCGATCACGACTGGCCGTTCCGCTACCTGGCCATTTCGCGCGATATTTCCGAGAAACGCGAGATCGAGGACCAGGTGCGGTGGAAGGCGTCGCACGACGATCTGACTCATTTGCCCAACCGCGCGCAGTTCCAGCTACATCTCGACGGCTATGTCCGGCAGGCCAGGCAGGAAGGCTTCGCCCTGCTGCTGCTCGACATCGACAATTTCAAGATGGTCAACGACACGCTGGGCCACGACGCCGGCGACCGACTGCTGATCACCGTCGCCGAGCGTCTCGCCAAGGCCGTGCGCCAGGGCGACATCGTCGCGCGCCTCGCCGGCGACGAATTCGCCGTGATCGCGCGCGACATTCGCACTGAGCCCGGCGCGGTCGCCGTGGCCGAGCGGATATTCGAAAGCCTGCGCGAGCCCTGGCTCTACAAGGGACGGCTGGGGGAATGCCGCGTCAGCATCGGCGCCTCGCTTGCCCCGCGGCATGGCGATACCGCCGAGGAACTGTTCAAGCACGCCGACATCGCGCTCTATGACGCCAAGTCGCGCGGCAAGGGCCAGATCGCGGTGTTCCGTCCGAGCATGAAATCCGCGGTCGAGAAGCGCAACCGTCAAATCTCGCTGGCACGCCATGCGCTCAGCCGCGATTTCGTCATCCCCTATTACCAGCCCAAGGTCGAGCTGTCCTCGGGGCGGGTGGCGGGCTTCGAGGCGCTGCTGCGCTGGCGTCACCCGACTCAGGGCGTGCAGATGCCGGCGACGATCCAGGCCGCCTTCGAGGATCTCGAACTCGCGGGAGAAATCACCGAGCGGATGCTCAGCCACGTCCTGCTCGACATGCGGCGCTGGCTCGATCGCGGCCTGTCGTTCGGCCACGTCGCGATCAACGTGACGGCAGCCGACCTCAAGCAGGACGATTTCGCCGACCGCTTGCTCGAAAGCCTTCGCCGCCACGGACTGCCGCACGATTGCCTGCAGGTCGAGATAACCGAGACTGTGTTCATGGGCCGCGGCGCCGAATATGTCGAACGCGCGCTGCGCCTGCTGCACGATTCCGGTATCCGCGTGGCGCTCGACGATTTCGGCACCGGCTATGCCTCGCTGTCGCACCTCAAGCAGTTCCCGGTCGACATCGTGAAGATCGACCGGTCGTTCCTGCACGATTTCGCGCTCGATCCGCAGAACCAGGCGATCATCAATACGGTGATCAGCCTTGGCCACAGCCTCGACATCGCCATCGTCGCTGAGGGTATTGAGACGCCCGAGCAGGAGAGCCACCTGCTCGCCCGCGGCTGCACTTATGGCCAGGGCTACCTCTACGGCAAGGCCGTGCCCGCGCTGCGCGTGCCGCGGCTGCTGGCCGCGCCGCTTGGCGAGTGGCGTAGCGCTGCCTAGTGGCTATCCCCCGGTATCGGGAACGAAACCCATAGCCTATCGTTATGCCGTACATCACAACAGGAGTGTGCGTGCCATGACCCTTATTCTCGTTCTCGTCGTCGGCGGCATCATCGGCTGGCTGGCCAGCATCGTGATGCGGACCGACGCCCAGCAGGGTGTCCTGCTCAACGTCGTCGTCGGTATCGTCGGCGCGCTGATCGCCGGTGTGCTGATCACCCCGCTGATCGGCGGTGCGCCGATCACCAGCGGCACTTTCGACTTCATGTCGCTGCTGGCATCGTTCCTCGGCGCGGTCGTCCTGCTGGCGATCATCAACCTCTTCCGCCGCGGCTCGGTTCGCTAAGCCTAAGCAATTGCAGCAAGAAGGATGGCGGGCCGCGTGCCCGTCATCTTTTTTGCACATCCGGTCGGTAGGTCGGCAACTCGATAGGGGAGTGGGGCTTTTCCAAGGCACGCAATACAGGAAACCCACCCATGACCATTTCGCTTACGCCGCTGCCCTATCCCGCCGACGCGCTCGAACCGCACATTTCAAGCCGCACGCTCGAGCTGCACCACGGGGCCCATCACAAGGCCTACGTCGACAAGACCAATGAGGCGATCAAGGGCACCTACCTGGCCGACGCCGATCTCAACGCCATCGTTCTGGCCGCCAGGGGTGAAGCCAAGCTGTTCAACAACGCCTCGCAGGTGTGGAACCACGGCTTCTACTGGAACAGCCTGACGCCTAGCGCGGGCAAGCCCAGCGACAAATTGCAGCAGGCGATCGACCGCGACTTCGGTTCGATTGACGCGCTGAAGACGCAGCTTGCCGAGAAGGCTACCGGCCATTTCGCCTCGGGCTGGGCCTGGCTCGTCGCCGACGATGGCAAGCTCAGCGTGGTCGACACGCACGATGCCGCCTCGCCGTTCAGCGAAGGCAAGGGCAATCCGCTGCTGACGATCGACGTGTGGGAGCACGCCTACTACCTCGACGTGCAGAACAAGCGTCCCGACTATGTGAAAGCGGTGCTCGACAAGCTGTTGAACTGGAGCTTCGCTTCGGAAAACTTCGAGCGCGGCAGCGCCTGGCACTATCCGGCGGCAGCGCAACAGTCGGCTTTCAATCTCGAATCCGCCAAGTAACCCTTTCGCGTGATCCTCCCGACTGGGAGGATCACGCCTTCTCGTGTTCGACGGTGATCGTGTCGCGGTCGGGATCGAGCAGCCGGGCGAGCTGGTCGCGCGCACGGGCGACACGGCTTTTCATCGTGCCGATCGCGCAGTCGCTGATGTTTGCGGCTTCCTCGTAAGTGAAACCGCCGGCGCCCACGAGCAGCAGCGCCTCACGCCGTTCGGGCGAGAGCTTGAGCAAAGCGGTTTCCATGTCTGACAAGTGCAAAGGTGCTTCCTGATCGGCTTCCATCGTCAGCAGCCGCTCTGCCGCATCGGGGTCGTAGTCGGCCTGGTGGCGGTTGCGGCGTAGTTCGCTCAGGAAATGGTTGCGCAGGATTGCGAAAGTCCAGGCACGCATATTGGTGCCGGGGGTGAAGCGATCGCGTGCGACCCAGGCCTTGATCGCGGTTTCCTGGACGAGATCGTCGGCGAAGTCGGGCCGGCCGCAGAGGCCACGAGCGAAGGCACGCAGATGCGGCAGGACCGCCAGCAGATCGCGCTTGAATCCGTCGTCGCCTTCGGCTGCGGTTGGTTCAGTCACGCTCGTTCTTCGCCCGGTCGAGCTTCTTGAGCAAATCGTCAAAGCTGTCGGGCAGGGGCTCGTGCACGACGGAGTTGTAGAGCTGCCTCAAGCCATCTGCCCAGCCGGGTTCCTTGGCGTCCCCAGCCTTTGACGGGCGGCGAGGGGCGCGCTTCCGGTCATCCATTCCCGGTGGCTGACTCAAAACGAACTCCATCTTGCAACGTCCTATTTCCTTCCAATCAGCGGGTGCGTCAAGCACGCTGCTGAGAACGACTATCAGGATTGGAACTTTCAACCGGACACATGGTTCCATTGCCGTGAAAAGCTTGCCAAGAGGGGGGAGGGCACGCGCGCTGACCTGGGACAGCCGGTTTCCCGATATGATCGAGGTCTATGGACAGAGCGCTGCTAGCCCGTGTTGAAAAGCAGGCGTGGTTTCACCGCTATCCCCGCGGTTGGCCACTGCTGCTGTTCGTGCTCGTCGCGCTCGGAACCGTGCTCAGTGTGATCGCGATTGAGCGCGCCGAGGCCGAGCGGCGGCAACTGGAGCTCGATCGCAACGTCACCGAACTGGCATCGGGCCTGCAGCGCCGCGCTTCGGAGAATATCGCCATCCTGCGGGCTGGTGCGGCGCTGTTCACCGCCAACGACCGGGTCACGCCGCAGGCCTTCGCCGGCATTGCGCAGGGCCTTTATACCGGCGGTGACTATCACGGCGCGATGGGCCTTGCCTGGGCGCGCTGGATGCCGGTGGGCGAGGTTGCGCAGTTCGAAACGGCAGTGCGTGGCGGGGTGGATCCGGACTACAAGGTACATCCACCTGCCGAGGACGGGCGCGAGATTGCGGTGCCCATTCTCTATGTCGCGCCGGAGAGCCCGGCCAACCGCGCTGCCATCGGCTTCGACATGTATTCGGAAGCTACGCGCCGCGAGGCCATGGAACTGGCCGCGGGATTGGGGCAGCCAGTGGCTTCGGGCAAGGTCCACCTGGTCCAGGACGCTGACCAGCCCGGGGCTTCCGGCTTCCTGATCTACATGCCGGTGTTCCAGGGCGAAGGCTCTGCGCGCCGCGTCCGCGGCTTCGTCTATAGTCCGTTCCGGGCGCGCGAATTCCTCGATTCCGCCGTCGAACTGGTGCGGGACCGGGGTGTCGAAATTTCCATCTACGACGGCATCCGCCGTCCCGACCGCCTGCTCGTCTCGCGCGCGGTTTCCGGCGAGAACGCGATGTCGATGGACCGCCGCATCGTCGTCGCCAACCGGCCGTGGATCGTCAGCGTCAGCTTCAAGCGAGCACGAACGCTGTCGGCCCTGTCGCGCGCGACCTTGGTGTTCGGTGCGGTGCTCGGTGTCCTGGTCCTGTTCATCGCCCGGCTCATCACCAAGCGTTCGGCCGAGGACCGCGTGGTTCTCGAATGGCTGAGCGACCAGTCGGCGATCCGTACCTCGCTGACCCGCGAGCTCAACCACCGGGTCAAGAATACTCTGGCCAACGTGCTGTCGATCGTCGCGCTAACCCGGCGGCGCTCGGTCGACATCGACGATTTCGCGGAAAGCCTGACCGGGCGCATCCGTGCACTATCGGCGACGCACGACCTGCTCTCGCAGAGCGACTGGACCGACGCACCGATCGCCGAGATCGTTCGCAGCGAACTGGCGCCCTACATGGGGACCGGCGACGCGCATGTGGAACTGACCGGCCCGGCGATAAACCTCGCACCCAACGATGCCATGTCGCTGGGCCTCGCTATCCACGAGCTCGCGACCAATGCCGCCAAGTACGGCGCGCTGAGCACGGCTGCCGGGCGCGTGTTCATCGAATGGCGGCTGGTATCGCCTGAGGTCGCCGAGCTGCATTGGCGCGAGGCCGGCGGCCCGCCAGTCCAGGCGCCGAGCAAGCGCGGTTTCGGCCGCGACCTGCTAGAGAAGATCGTCGCGCACGAGCTGCAATCGAAGGTCGACCTGCGCTTCGATCCCTCGGGCGTCGAATGCACGCTGCGCGTCCCTGTGCGCAAGCTGACGAGCTTCGCCCTGCGCAGCGGCAAACGGACCTAGCGCCCCTCCCAAGTAGGGGAAGGACGCCTGTTCTCTCAGTCTTTGATGATCAGTTAAGCGGCCTTCCGGTGCCGAAGAACAGCGCCTGGCTGATCGCGGTACGCACGGTCGATTCCTGGAACGGCTTGGTCACGAGGTAGGTCGGCTCGGGCCGCTCGCCGGTCAGCAGCTTCTCGGGATAGGCGGTTATGAAGATCACCGGCAGGTCGCCGAACTTGAGTAGGTCCTCGACCGCGTCGATGCCCGAACTGCCGTCGGCGAGCTGGATGTCGGCGAGGACGAGGCCGGCCGGGTTTTGGGCGAAGATCTCGAGTGCCTGGCTGCGCGTCGCCGCCGTGCCGATGACCCGGTGGCCGAGATCGCTGACCAGGCCTTCGAGCTGCATCGAGATCAGCGGCTCATCCTCGATGATCAGCACGTCGGTCGTGGTCTCGCTCTCGATTTCCTCGATCGCCTGGGCGACCATGGCATCGACATTGCCGGGCGAGGTGTCGAGGATCGTCGCCGCCTCCTCGTAGGAGAAATCCTCGAGCGTCGTCAGCAGTAGCGCCTGGCGGTGGGTCGGCGTGACATGCGCCAGCCGCGTCTGCGCCGCCTGTTCCTGCGATCCGCCGCCGATATCGCCGCCGGCATCGGCCGTGACTGGTTCGACGTGGCCGGTCGACCAGATGCGGTTGAACGCGGCATAGAGCGCGACCCGGCCTTTGCCGATCTGGTCGAGCAGTTCGCTGTCGGCCAACGCCGCTTCGAGCGTGGCGCGGACGTAAGTGTCGCCCGACGTTTGCGAGCCGGTCAGCGCGCGAGCATAGCGGCGCAGGTAGGGAAGCTGGACGGCAATCTGATCAGCCATCGACATGACGTACCTCGAGAAATCTATCAGGATTTGAATGGTGTAATCGAACGCAGCAACTTGTCGACCGCTCAGGGCGGAGCCTTGCGCCGATCGCACCGGATGCAGCGCGTTTCTATCACCTTGCGGGTTTCCGGGCGCCAAAAATATTTTTTCGGGTCGCGGGAACCAAGCGCAAGAGATGGTGTTTTTCCGATATCACCACTGGCCCTCCCGTACCCACCCCCGCAAACCGGTGGTGACCCGATCCCGAGACCTCCGCTCCCTTCACCGAGTGCGGAGGTCTCATGGTTTCTGGGGTCCGAGAATTCCGCCCGGTGGGGATGGCTGCGATCAGCATTTTCGAAGCCGGTGAAAACATCTCGCAGCATCCCGCCCTATCTTGCGTGCTCGCGGAGCGTCGACGACGCAACCGAACACGCCGCAGAACGCGCGGCGTGGCGATGGGTTCCAGGTTCCTATGCGCTTTTTTGCACGTAAAGCGGCGGCCGATCGCTGACCGGCCGCCGCAAGGTTTCGTTGCGAGCTCGGTGAGGGCTTACTGCCGTTCGGCGACGAGCTCCTCGAGCGCCTTGCTGACGCGGCGGTGCTCGCTGGCGAGGCGCGATTCCTGTTCCTGCGAAATCGGATCGGAAGCGCTCATTCCTTCGGATTCGGCTTCGAGCCTCTGATCCAGGTCCTTCTTCCACTGTCGCAGCAGCTCTTCACGCGTCGCGACATCGAGATCGATGTCCTCGCGCAGGTCTTCGGGGCTCGAATAGTGCCGGCGCGGATCGGGGGGCCTTGTCCGCTGCGGCGTCGTTGTTGACCGCATGCGCTGGCGCTGTGTCGGTGACATCACCCATTACGATCTCCTGTGTGTCGCGGCCAAGACGGCCGGGCAGAACAGGAACGCGGGCGCCGCGGAGCAGTTCCGGATTTGGAACGAAATCGGACCGGCGGGAACCATTGTGACACAACCGGCGTTTGTCGGTGGAGAATAAACAACCTGGAGGAGTTCGTATGGCGGCGGAGATGACTACGACGGCGGAGCCCAGCGAGCGCGAATTCAGCCCCTTGAGCGATAGGGAATTCAAGCACGCCCTGACCGAAGTCGCCCCTCATCTACGTGCCTTCGCCCGCGGCCTCTGCGGCTGCCGCGACCGCGCCGACGATCTCGCCCAGGAAGCCCTGATGCGGGCCTGGGCCGCGCGCGACCGCTATCGCGCCGGGACCAATTTCAAGGCCTGGACTTTCACCATCCTGCGCAACCACTTCTACAGCGAGGCCCGCCGCGCTCGATTCCCACGGCGACTACGACGAGGGCGTGGCCGAGCGCGTGCTGCGGGCGCCTGCCTCGCAGGAAAGCGCGGTCGAGCTTTCGGACGTATTGCGTGCGCTGTCGGTCGTGCCCGATACTTATCGCGAGGCGTTGATCCTCGTTGCCATCGGCAGCCTCTCCTATGAAGAGATCGCCGATATCTGCGGGATCGCGCTGGGAACCGTGAAGAGCCGAATCTGCCGCGCCCGGGCCATGCTCAGCCAGGTGCTCGCTTCGGGCCAGCTACCGGACTTCCGTCACAATTTCGTCCTTACCGGGAACGCCGTCGACGCCTTTTTCGCCGAACTGGCGCAGATCGCGAATACCCAGGCGGCGGACACGGCGGCTGCCTGAGAGAGCCGGGGCATGTTGCACACAGCGATGAATTGCGGACCGATGACAGGGGCCAACATCCTTATCGTCGAGGATGAATTCCTCGTCGCGCTGGAGCTTGAAGACATTCTTACCGATGCCGGGCACACTGTCGTCGGCATAGCTCCCGATCAGGCGGCGGTCCAAAAGCTCGATCGAACGCCGCAAGTCGCTCTGGTCGACCTCAATCTGCGTGACGGGCCCTCGGGCCCGTCCATCGCCCGCCAGCTTGCCGAGCGTTTCGGTACGATCATCGTCTATGTGACAGCGAACCCCGGCCAGATCGGCACGCCGGCATCGACTGCGCTCGGCGTCGTGCAGAAACCGTTCTCGCAGCACGCGATCCTGGCCGCGGTTTCGCTCGCGCTGAAGGGTGAGGCGGGAACCCTGCCGCCCGAGCTCGATCTCTATTACTCCGAATGAACCGCGCACCGATGGCGGGGCAGGCAACGCCGCGATGAACGAAACCGCACTGACCGCGCTTCAATATTACGGCGCCGTCGCCGCGGCGATTGCCGCCTTGCTGGTATCGCTAGATCTCGGTCGGAAGTGGACCGGCTATGCCATGGTCATCTTCGTCACGAGTTCGCTCGCACTGATCGCCTGGGGGTTTCTCCAGCCCGAGAGCGAGGGCATCGGCGTGCAGAACGTCGTGCTACTCGTCATCAATGCGGTGGGTGTCTGGCGTTATCTGCTGTCCCCGCACCGCAAGGAGATGAGCGGATCGGGCACGAACGACGCGAAGGAAAGAGCCCCGGCCGCCTAGCCGGAGCCCTTTGACGTGATGATGGCCGTGTCTACCGGCCGGTACTGTTCTGTCCCGATCACCGAGAATGCGATGAGCGCTGCCATGACCAGCGCCAGAAGCGCCGCGAGCATGGGACCCATGCCGACGCCGATTTCGGGAGGAGTATCGGGCTGAACTTCAGCCCTTTCTGCGTCCCGCGCCTGCCCCCGCGTGCTCAGGCGCTGCGGCCTTCGGCCGAGGCCTTGCGCGCCCGCTCGAGTTCCTCAGCCTCTTCGCCGTCGAGCGCTTCTGCTGCCTCTCGGGCCTTCTCCTTCACCGGGCCATCCTTGGCGAACTTGTGCTGTTCCTTCTGGAACTGCTCGGTTCCGTCGTAGCTGCCTTCGCCTTTTCTATCAGACATTTGCTATTCTCCGTTGAAAGGTCCACTCCGGTTTCTCGACCGGCTGGAGCGATTGCCGACTCAATGCCGCTCGCATGCGAAATGTTCCTGCTGCGCGACCGAATGCCCGGCGCAGCAGGCGGATCGCCGGACTTCAGCTTGCGAGTTCTTCGGTCCATCGGAAATTTGTTGCACTGCGAGAAACCTTAACCTTGGATTGCAGTTCACCCTTCGAGCGGTGCGCTGGCGAACGCGCATCACAAAGCGAGAAGGGCTGCCCGTGGAGAACCTGCTTCTGGGAAATGTGAAAAGTACTGCCGAGGCGGCCGAGGTCGTTTCGCTCGAGCCGAGAAGCTCGGGAGTGCCGCAGGCCTGGACTCGGCCGATGCGCGTGGCGCTGATCGGCAACTTCGCCCCGCGCAAGTGCGGCATCGCGACATTCACGACCGACATTTTCGAGCAACTCGGCCGCTTTCAGCCGGAGACGCGGCTCGACGTCTATGCGCTGCAGGACGCTGAGGACGAGGCCGCCGACGCACGCGCCTATGCGGAAATCCTGCGCAGCGAGCCCGATGCCTATGCCCTGGCCGCGCGGCGGATGAACGAGGATGGAGTCGACGCGGTCTGGCTGCAGCACGAATTCGGCATCTTCGGCGGCGATTGCGGCGAGCATGTGCTCGGCCTTGTTGAGCGCATCGCCGCGCCGCTGATCGTCACGCTTCACACGGTCCTGTCAGAGCCTTCGACGCTTCAGGATGCGATCACCCGCAGGCTGGTGGCGCGCGCCAGCCATATTATGGTCATGTGCCAGGCGGGGTGCGATCTTCTGGTCGAGCGCTATCGTGCCGACCGTGATCGGGTCAGCGTGATCGAGCACGGTGCGCCCGACTGGCCGCTGCGGCTGAGCGGCGCCGGAGAAGGCTCGCCCAAGTCGCGCCGGCTGATGACCTTCGGTCTGCTCGGCCCTGGCAAGGGCCTGGAAACGGCGATCGAGGCGCTTCCGGCGATCGTTCGGCGTCACCCCGATACCATCTACCGGATCGCCGGTGTGTCGCATCCCAACGAACTGCGCCGGCATGGCGAGGCCTATCGTCAGAGCCTGGAGGCGCTTGCCGAGCGGCTCGGCGTGGCCGGCCATATCGAGTGGATCAACCGTTTCCTCGATCCCGAGGAGCTGGGCGAGCTGCTGCAGGACTGCGACATCTACCTGACGCCCTATCTCAACCTTCAGCAGGCGACTTCCGGCACGCTGAGCTATGCCGTGGCGCTGGGCCGTGCCGTGGTCTCGACACCCTATATCCACGCACGCGAACTGCTGGCCGATACTGGCGGCGTGCTCGTCGAGCCGGGCGATTCCGCGGCCATCGCCAAGGCGGTGAACCGCCTGCTCGATCATCCGGCCGAGCTCGAAGCCCTGCAACTGCGCACCTATCGGCGCGGCCGGCGGACGATCTGGCGGCATTGGGCCGCCAATGCCAAGGCCGCACTCGAATCCGCGGTGGCACCGGAGCGCGCGCTGCCCGTCACGATCGAGCGGATCGCCCCGGGGCTCGCCGCTTTCGACGTGCTGTGCGACGGCACCGGCATGCTCCAGCACGGCAACTATGTCGTACCGGACCGCCGCCATGGCTATTGTCTCGACGATAACGTCCGCGCGCTGATGCTCGTAAGCCGCGTGCCCTGGCGCAGTCCGGGCGAGGAGTTGCGGCGCGCCAGCACTTTCGCATCCTTCCTGCAGTATGCCTGGAACCCAGAGGTCCGGCGCTTCCGCAATTTCATGAACTATGATCGCAGCTGGTGCGAGACGATCGGTTCGGAGGACAGCAATGGCCGCGCCATCTGGGCGCTGGGCGATACCGCTGCGCATTCGCGACTGCCCGGCCTGCGCGGCTGGGCGGCGCAGGGTTTCGACGTCCATGCCGAGATCGCGCTGGAATTCGTCTCGCCGCGCTCCGTCGCCTTTGCCGCACTCGGGGCGGCGGCTCTGCTCGAAGGCGATCCCTCACACCGCATGGCGCGCGCGATCATCGAACGCTGCGGCGACCTGCTCGACAAGCTGCTGGGTGGAATCCGCCGCCCCGATTGGACCTGGTTCGAGACCGTGATCGGCTATGATAATCCGCGGCTGTCGCAGGCCCTGATCGAATGCGGTCGCGCGCTCGGCCGCACCGACTGGATCGAAGCGGGGCTCGACAGCCTGCGCTGGGTCCTGGCCAACCAGTGCGGGGCCAAGGGCGTATTCCGCCCGGTCGGCTCGGAAAGCTTCGGCCGCGGCGGCGACATCCTGCCTTTCGACCAGCAGCCGCTCGAAGCCTGGGCGGCGATCGACGCCTGCGTTTCGGCCCGGCGTTGCGATCCGGATTCTTCCCTATGGCTCGAACATGGTCGCCGCGCCTATCGTTGGTTCCTGGGGGACAACGACCGCAACGTGCCGCTCGCCGACCTGCAGCTCGGTTCATGCCTCGATGGCGTGACCCCGCACGGCGCCAACCAGAACGTCGGCGCGGAATCGCTGCTGGCGTTCCAGCTTGCTTATTACGGCTACGAGCAGTTGCTCGGATGCGCCGGCCCCGACTGGAGGGAAGATGCCGCTCAGAGCCATCGAGGATGAACCGATAGCCACCGCACCCGACCACGCGGGCTCAAGCAGCCTGCTGACATTCCACGAGCGCAAGCTTCTGGCGGCTCCGTCGCGCGTGGTGATCCGGCCGTTCCACCTCGGTTGGCAGGCTTCGGGGCACAGCTCTTCGCGAGCGGGCAAGCTCGTTACCGACATCCTCGCGCTGCCGGACGAGGTGGTGCACGCCGAATACCGCGCGATCCTGTCCGACTTCTCGGAGCGGCACTGGCAGACCGAACGTGTCTTCGACGAAAGGGCGGACGAGGTCGCCCAGACCGTGCGCCTGCCGCGCGGCTTGTCGCAGGAACGCCGCCGACTGATCGGCGCCTATTTCTGCCACGAATATTCTTATGCCGCCGCGGCGCTGATGAACCCCAGCGTGGTCGAACATCCCGACCAGTCGGGGCTGACCGGCGGCGCCGTCCGTTTCGTCATGTCGCTGCGCGCGGTGGGCGAGGGCCACATCAGTTCGATCGCCTTCCGCGAGGGCATCGTCGAGCCCGACGGCAGCTTCGAGATATGGCCGCAGCCCAATGTCGCCACTGCCGTGTCACTGACCGACCAGTCGCAGGCGCACGAGGTCGGCGAGGTCCAGGTGAGCCGGCATCCCGAGTCCACACTTTCGGGTTCGGTGATCTTCCCGATCACCGAGCCGCAGCGCAACGGGCTCGAGGACCTGCGGCTGGTGCGCTTCGTCGACGACGACGGCGAGTTCCAGTGGATCGGCACCTATACCGCCTACAACGGCCGCGAGATCCGTTCAGAGCTGCTCTGCACGCGCGATTTCCGCAACTTCACGCTGGGGCCTATCGAGGGCCGGGCGGGGCGCAACAAGGGACTGGCTCTTTTCCCGACCAAGCTCGGCGGCAGCTACTACATGCTCGGGCGGCAGGACGGGAAGAACCTCTACCTGCTGTCGTCCGACCGGCTCGACCGCTGGGACGACGACGGCGTGCTGCTGCTCGAGCCGAAGTTCCCCTGGGAATTCATCCAGCTCGGCAATTGCGGCAGCCCGATCCTGACCGACGAGGGCTGGCTGGTGCTGACCCACGGCGTCGGCGCGATGCGTAAGTATTCGATCGGCGCGATCCTGCTCGACCGGCACATCCCGTCGAAGGTGCTGGCGCGCAGCGAAAAGCCGATCCTGTCGCCGAAGGATAGCGACCGCGAAGGCTATGTGCCCAACGTCGTCTACACCTGCGGTGCGATGCGCGTCGGGAAGGTGCTGTTCATGCCCTATGGCATCTCGGACAGCGCGATCGGCTTTGCCACGGTGCCGATCGCCGACCTCATCGCTTCGCTGGGGTAGCGGCTTTCAGTCCTTCAGGCTCGTCGGCCGAACGATGATCTCGCTGACGTCCACATGGGCTGGCTGGGCAATGGCATAGGCGATCGCGCGCGCGACGTCGTCGGCCGACAGCATGAGATCCCGCCGCGAAAGCAGGGCTTCGCGCATGATCGGATGATCGACGTTCTCCACGATTTCGGTCCGCGTCGCGCTCGGCGAGATCAGAGTGGCCCGGATCGCCGTTCCGCCCTCCGCGCGGAGACTGTCGGCGATGGCGCGCAACGCGAACTTCGTCGCGGAATAGGCGCCGCCCAGCGGCACGACGTGATGTCCGGCGGTCGATCCGATCAGGATCATGTGACCCGATTGCTGATCCAGCATGTGCGGAAGCGCCGAAGCGATGCCGTTCAGCACGCCGCGGACGTTGACGTCGAACATGCGGTCCCACTCGTCGCGGCGCAGCTCGGCCCAGGGGCCCAGCATCATCAACCCGGCATTGTGCACGAACACGTCGATCCGTCCGAAGCGTTCGATCGCGCGGCCGACGAAATCGTCCATGCTGTCGCGAGCCGTGACATCGAGCATGACCGCAAGGGCTTCGCCGCCGGCCGCCACGATCTCGTTCGCCAGGCCGGTCAGCCGGTCCGTCCGGCGGGCACCCAGGACGAGCCTGGCGCCGTCCTTCGCCAGCAATCGGGCGGCAGCCTCGCCGATCCCGCTGCTGGCTCCGGTGATGACAACGACTTTTCCCGACATGAACCCTCCCGTCTTCATCGGCGATGATGACCGGCTCAGGCAGACTGGGCAAGCGGGCTAGGGCAAGCGGGCGGGGGGCTAGCGCGCCATCATCTCCGCAGGGATGCGTGCGCGGACGCAGAGGCCCTGCTTGCGCCAGTCGTAATCGAGCGTCCCCCCGAGCTGGCGCGTAATGCTCATCTCGACGAGGCTGGCGCCGAAGCCAGGCTCGCTGGGCGGGAGGACGGGCGGGCCGCCGATTTCGGTCCAGGTGAGCGCGATGCAGTCGGGAGCACTCGCGTCGATCTCGATCTCGACATGGCCCTCGCCGACCGACAGCGCGCCGTATTTGGCGGCGTTGGTCGCCAGTTCGTGGAAGAAGAGGGCCAGCGGCGTGGCAGAGCGGTCGTCGATGCGCACTTCGTCACCGCGAACGATGATGCGGTCTCCGGGGTTCGCCTGATAGGCGCTCATCAGGCTGTCGAGCATGCCGCCGATGCTGCTGTGCGATTGATAGGGCCGTGAATGCTCGCTGTGGGGGCGGACGAAATCGTGCGCGCGGCCCAGCGCCAGGACCCGCTGCTGCAAGTCGCCGCCCAGCGTCTTGAGCTCGGGATGGCGGCGTAGCGAGAGCGCGATCAGGCCGCTGATCACTGCGAAGATGTTCTTGATCCGGTGGCTGAGCTCGCGGGTCAGCAATTCGCTCTGTTCGGACGCCGCCTTCTGCTCGTGGATGTCGGTGCAGGTGCCGATCCAGCGATAGACCTTGCCGCCCTGGTCGAGCATCGGCGTGCCGCGCGCCAGCATCCAGCGGTATTCGCCATCGGCGCCGCGCAGCCGGTATTCGGCCTCGTAAGCTCCGCTGCTGTCGACGGCCTCGACCCAGGCCTTGTCGACATCGGCGACGTCGTCCGGGTGGAGGAACTGCATCCAGCGCTCGCCGTAGCTTTCTTCCGGCGGACCTCCGGTGAATTCGCACCACAGGCGATTGACATAGTCGACGCGCCCGCTGGCCAGGGTCGACCAGACCATATGCGGGATGACGTCCGACAGGACGTGAAACCGCTGTTCGAGCTCGTGGATCGTATTGCGCGACTGCGCCTCTTGCGTCCGGTTATGGGTATCGGCGCGCCAGCGTTCGAGCAGCGCCATGGCGGAATCGGCCAGGGTCCTCAGAGCGTCCTGCTGCTCCGCGGTCGGTGGCGGGCGCGTCGTGGTGTCGATGATGCAGAGCGTGCCCAGCGGCGCGCCTTCCGACGAGCGCAGCGGCTGGCCGACGTAGAGGCGGATGCCCGGCGCACCGGTGACCAGCGGGTTGTCCTGAAAGCGCGCGTCGCCGCGCGCATCGGCAACGATCATGCAGTCCTGCAGATGCATGGCGTAGTCGCAAAACGCATATTCGCGCGGGGTTTCGGCAAGATCGGTGCCGCTGCGGCCGATGAAGCGCTGCCGATCGGTCTCGATGAGGCTGACGAGACCGATCGGTGCGTTGCAGATAGTGGCGGCGAGGCGAGCGAGCCGATCGAGGTGCGCGGTGACGTCCTCGCGCTCCACCGCATAGGAGGCGACGATCGCACGGCGCCGCGCTTCGGCACCTCTGGACGACCAGCCTTCGCTCACACGCGCTTCCCCCCTGTGAACTGTCAGCGCCTAAGGGTCAGACCAAGCCGACCGCATGTTTGCCCATTTCACTAGAGCGGATAGCACTCCCGGTCAGCATTTTGAAAGTACCGAAAAGGCCCGGTTCTACGGTCCATACTTCGGCATCGTCGATTTCGAAGCGCAGCATCATGAGATCGGGATCGTTGCGACCGTTGGGAAACCACGCTTCGACTTCCTTCGACCAGTGCTTGTCGATGCGCGCGGGATCGGTTTCTTCGACCAGCGTGCCCGCGAGGCAGGCAAAGACGTCATGCCCCTTGCTGGCAAACTGGCCCATGGCCCGGCCGCCGGTGGCGATGCGGTTGCTGCGCGATGCGAAGAACCAGATCGTATGCAAGGCTTCCTTGTCGAGCTGAGCGGTCATCGGCTCGGCGTGACCGGCACCGGAAGCGGATGCGTCGTCGAGCCGGATCATGATGAACGGGCTCTTTTCGAAAGCGTGCCAGAATTCCTCGCGAATTTCCTTCTTCATCGTTCGCTCCTGCCTTTTGGGGACGCCGTGGCGTGATGATTGATCAACGCTAAGAAGGCAGGCGCGTTCCGGAAAAACCGGCTGAATCGAAGCGCTTATTTCGCTTCGTCGGCGGCGCGTTTCAGGTCGGCGACGAGCGCCGCCTCGGCCTCTCGCGCGGCTTCGCGATCGGGCTGGCGCAGGATGTAGGACGGGTGGTAGCTGACCACGCCGATCCCGTGCGCCAGGGTCACGCCCTTGCCGCGCAGCGCGCCGACCGCGCCGGTGCGCCCGGTTACGCTGCGGACCGCGCTGGCGCCGAGCATCACCGTGGCGGCCGGTCGGAGCAGCCCGATCTCCTGGTCGAGCCACCAGCGGCAGGCGTCGATCTCGCCCGCATTGGGCGTCTGGTGGATACGCCGCTTGCCGCGCAGGACGAACTTGAAGTGCTTGACCGCATTGGTCAGGTAGATGCGGCCGCGGTCGAGGCCAGCCTCTTCCATAGCGCGAGCCAGCACCTGGCCGGCGGGGCCGACGAAGGGATGACCGGCGCGGTCCTCCTCGTCGCCGGGCTGCTCGCCGACCACCACTATGCGGGCATCGGGCGGACCTTCGCCGAAGACGCACTGCGTCGCGTCTTTCCACAGCGGGCAGCGGCGGCAGGCGTCGGCTTCCTTGCGAAGGCCGTCGAGTGTGATCCCCCGCTCGGTTGGCGCGACGACCTGCGCGGTCATGGTCGCCTCGCGAGCCTGCGCGCCGGCGATGAGCGGGGCAATGAGCTGGGCCTCCGGCATGTTCTTCCAGTAACGGCGCGGCATCTCCTTGAGCATCGCCGATACCTTGAGACGGGCGGGGTTGAAGATCGACGCATAGTAGGCCTTCCAAACTTCTTCGAGCACGTCGCCGTCAGGTGCCTGGCTGCGATCGGCCCCAGGGCCTTCGCGCAACGCCGCGCCGTCCCAGTGGAGTGAAATCTCCGGAGTCAGGATCGACCAGCGCATCGTGGAGAAACGGCGGACGAAGAAGCCGGCATTGGCGCGGACCACGTGATGCTCCGGCTCGAACC
Organism: Novosphingobium sp. G106; assembly: GCF_019075875.1. NCBI lineage: Bacteria > Pseudomonadati > Pseudomonadota > Alphaproteobacteria > Sphingomonadales > Sphingomonadaceae > Novosphingobium > Novosphingobium sp. G106. The sequence continues at coordinate 6,008,739 of NZ_JAHOOZ010000001.1, forward strand.
AGGCCACAAAGGTGCCGTCGAGTTCGCGGAACCGGACGAAAGCGCGCATCTTGTGCATGTCGCGCCGTACCGCCTTGGCCAGGCCTTCGATGCGGCGGACGAGCGGATCGGCGTGGTCTTCGATCAGCCCGGAATTCTCGCCGAGATGGACCAGCAGCCGGTAGAGCAGTGAGAAGCGACCGGGATCGCGGTGAAGGACCGCTGCCTGCGCCAGTTCGATGAAAGCGCGCGGCACACGCAGTTCGCCGCTCGGGGCAGAGGGCAGTTCCTGCTCCGTGCCGAACAGGTCGGCGCTATCTTCGCCGACCTGCCAGACCACCGCATCGGGTGATATTTTCGCACTGGCCAGGCGCCGTGCGGCATCGCGCCAGCCGTCGAAGTCGTCCTCCGCGGCAAGCCGGACCACGCGCGGCTGTTCGCGCGTGGTCGCCTGACTATTACTCGCGCGCGTCACCGGGCTGTTCGTGTGCAGCGCGTTCGAGTTCGCGCGGTTTGCGCTTTTCGAACACTGCGGCAAGCCGCTTCTCTGCCTCCTTCGACAGCCCCTTGGCGGCGGTGGGGAACATCTCTTCCTCCTCTTCGCCGATATGATGGAGGTAGCGGTGGCGCATTTCCTTGAATTTCACCAGCCAGCCGCTCGAGCTCATGTCCATCTCGACCAGTTTGCCGAGCATGTCGTCGACTTCCTTGTGCTCGCTGACCGAATGGCGCGCGTCCTCGCGCAGGTCGGGCATGCCGAGCATCGTCGCGTAAAGCGATTCCTCCTCGGCAGCGGCGTGCGCCTGCAATTCCTTGCGGAGGGTTTCGAACAGGGACTTGCGCTCATCGCTGGCCCCCTGCGTCTCGCCGAGCTGTTCGAAAAGCTTGCGCTGGCGATCGTGGTCCTGCTTAAGATCTGCGAAGATACGGGCTTCGGCCATGCGAATTCTCCTGAGCTTTGCCGAGTGAACGGCTCAGGCAGCGAAAAGTTCGAGCTGCTCGGCTGGCGGTGCGACGAGCGCGCGCAAGTCGTCGCGATCGACCAGCCGCGCGGGGCGCCAGTCGGCGGCGGAGATGAAGGGTCGAACCTTGGCGATCGACTGGGTCAGCCGGCCAACATCGTCGAGGCGAAGGCGCCGATGCCGGCGCGCCGAGAGGATCGCCGAGACGGCCTTGGTGCCGAGCCCGGGCACGCGCAGCAGGTGCTCCTTGTCGGCGCGGTTGACGTCGACCGGGAACGAACCGCGGAACTTGAGCGCCCAGGCGAGCTTGGGATCGATGTCGAGCGGCAGCATGCCTCCCTCCGTCGCCGCACCGACTTCGTCGGCCCGGAAGCCGTAGAACCGCATCAGCCAGTCGGACTGGTAGAGCCGATGCTCGCGCAGCAGCGGCGGTCGTTTCAGGGGGAGCACGGCGCTGGCGTCGGGGATAGGCGAGAAGGCCGAATAATAGACCCGCCGCATGGCATAGTCGCGGTAGAGTCCGGCGGCGCTGGCGATGATGTCGCTGTCGGTCGCGGCATCCGCGCCGACGATCATCTGGGTCGATTGCCCGGCCGGGGCATAACGCGGCGCCGACTTGAATCGCGTGCTCGCATCGTGCGCCTCGACGATCGACGACTGCATGCCCGCCATGGCCCTGGCGATACGCGTGGCCGACTTTTCGGGCGCCAGCCGCTCGAGCCCCGCGACGGTCGGCAATTCGATGTTGATCGAGACCCGGTCGGCATAGAGCCCCGCCGCCTCGACCAGTGTCGGATCGGCATCGGGGATCGTCTTGAGATGGATGTAGCCGAGAAACTTGTGCTCCTCGCGCAGCTTGCGCGCGACCTCGACCAACTGCTCCATCGTGTAGTCTGACGAGCGGATGATGCCCGACGAGAGGAACAGCCCCTCGATGTAATTGCGGCGGTAGAAGCCGAGCGTCAGCTCGACCACTTCGTCGACCGTGAACCGGGCGCGGCGCACGTTCGAGCTCTTGCGATTGATGCAGTAGTGGCAGTCGAACTGACAGACGTTGGTCAGCAGGATCTTGAGCAGCGAGATGCAGCGGCCGTCGGGCGCATAGGCGTGGCAGATGCCCATGCCCTCGGTCGAGCCGATCCCGCCGCCGCGCGAGTCGCGCTTGGCCGTGCCGGAGGAGGCGCAGGAGGCGTCGTACTTGGCCGCGTCGGCCAGGACTTCGAGCTTTTGTTTCAAAGACATCAGTGGCATTAGTTCTTGATATGTTCTATTCGAGGTTATGTCCACCCCAACCCGTCATCCCCGCGAAGGCGGGGACCTCAGGCGGTATGCGCGCAGCCTAGGGCTTTACCTGCTCCAGATCCCCGCCTTCGCGGGGACGACGAGAGGAGCCAAAACCAAAAGCCGTCTCAAGCGTTTCGTGCGCCATGCGGCTCCATTTTCTCGACGACGGCATGCCAGGGATCACACGCAGATTGCTGCGTGGGAAATGGGCCTATTTCTTGCCGGACGGCAGCCGTATTACCGACGCGGAGGAAGTGACGCGCCTCAACCGGATCGCGCTGCCGCCGGCCTACCGCGATGCCTGGTATGCGCCGCGCCCCGACGCCCATCTGCTGGCGATCGGCTACGATGCGCGGGGGCGCAAGCAATACCGCTATCACCCCGACTACCGGCAGGAGCGCGAGACCCGCAAGTTCGAGCTCTGCGCGCCGTTTGGCCGCGCTTTGCCCAGGCTGCGCGCGCGGGTGGCCGATGACCTCGCTTTGCGCAGCCTGACGCGCGAGCGGGCCATCGCTTCGGTCATCGCGCTGCTCGATACCGGCGCGATCCGCATCGGTAACGAGTTCTACGCGCGCGAGAACAAGAGCTTCGGGGCGACGACGCTGCGCAATCGCCATGCCAAGATCGAGGGCCGGCGGCTGCGGCTGCGCTTCCGCGGCAAGTCGGGCAAGCAGCAGGAAATCGACTGCAGCGATGCCGCGCTGGTCCGCTGCGTGCGGAAGATGCAGGACCTGCCCGGCCAGCGCCTGTTCCAGTATGTGGACCCTGACGGCGACGTGGTGCCGGTCGATTCGGCCGACGTGAACCTCTACCTGCGCGAGACGATGGGCGAGGAGTTCACCGCCCGCAATTTCCGCACTTGGGCCGCCTCGGCGCTGGCTTTCGGCCTGCTGGTGGAGAACCCGAACATTCCGCTCAAGACGATGCTCGAGGCGGTGTCCGAACGGCTCGGCAATACGCCGGCTATCGTGCGCAAGTCCTACATCCATCCCGCGGTCACCGCCGCAGCGAAGGGCGAGGCGCCGATCGCCGAACTGCCCGAAAGATTGCCGCGCCAGACGCCGTGGTTGAGCCGGGTCGAGCGCGGCCTGATCGATTTTCTGGAAACGCCTCGCGCGGTTGCCGCGCTGGGCTAGATCCCCAGCCCGGCGATGGCGGCGGCGATGTCGCTGCCGGTATAGGGCTTGCTGACTACGGGCACGCCGGTCAGTTCCTCGGTCATTTCGGGAAATTCATCGTAGCCGCTGGCGAAGATGAAAGGGGTGCCCTTGGCCTGGAGCGACGTCGCGATGTCCTCGCTGGTCTCGGTGCCCAGATCCATGTCGAGCAGTGCGAAAGTAATCGGGTTGTCCTCGATGATCTGCAGCGCGCTGCGTACCGAACTGCAGACGTGGCAGTCGGCATAGCCGAGGTCGCGGAGAATCTCCTCCGCCTCCATGGCAATGATCATGTTGTCTTCGACGACAAGCGCCGTCCGCGAATTCGCTGTCATTGTTCCGTACCCAATCCGGAGACCGTCTTATTCGCAATTGCAGCGGAAGTCAGCACGTCGTTTGACGAACACCCCTCGCCGGGCGGGCCGACACGTGCGGTCGATGGGACGAGCGCCTCCGCAGTCCCACGATCAGATCGAGCCCGCATTGCGGCACCCACTTTTTTCCAATGAAGTCCAGCAGTCGCGACCCATTGCGGCGATACGGAGCCTGCCGGCATGGCGCGCTCCGCCGTCGGCAGCGCGTCTTGTGTTCAGCTTAGCACATAACCTTCATTTGTCTGTCCACTTGTGACCATTCTCTGGAACTTTTCTATAGTTCCGTCGTTTGGCCTCAGTTCGGCGGTTTCGGCTTTGCGAGAAGAGGTTCGGGGATGCTTGAGGAAAGCAATCTATTGGGGGCGCTAAGGCAGAAGGAGCGGGCTCTGCTCAAGCCTTTCATGACCGAGTGCCATCTTGCCGCCGGGGAAACGATCTACGAGCCCGGACAGGTCGTCCGCTACGCCTATTTCCCTCGCAATTCCGCTCTAGCGGTGTTCCTCGTCATGATGGAAAATGGCGAGGTCGTGGAGACGACGATGGTCGGCCGCGAGGGCGCGCTCGGCGGCATCGTCAGCCAGGGCAGCGTTCCCTGCTATGCGCGGTCCTGCGTGATGCACGAGGGCGACTTCTACCGCATTTCCTCGGTCGACCTCGAGCAGGTCAAGGAACAGTCTCCGCAGATCCGCCACCTCTTCGCGCGCTATGCCGATTGCATGATGGCGCAGGTGTTCCAGTCGGTCGCCTGCAACGCCAGCCACACGATCGAGCAGCGCGCCGCCAAGTGGCTCTGCGCCGCGCTCGACCGCACGGGCAAGGACGAGATCGCGATGACACAGGAGCAGCTTGCCTCAATGATGGGCATCGGCCGTTCCTACGCCAGCCGCGTCGTCCAGCGCTTCAAGGGCGATGGCATCATCCAGACGCGCCGCGGTGGGCTCAAGGTGCTCAATCCCGAAGGCCTGCGCTCGCGCGCCTGTGGATGCAACGAACTGGTGAAGCAGCATTTCGAAACGGTGCTGAAGGGCGTCTATCCGAACGGGGATTAAAGCCCCGGCACGGTCCCCGCGCGCAGATAGCTGCGGTCGAGTTCGACGAGCGAGCGCACCCCGATCATCGCCATCGAGGTGCTGATCTCTTCCTTGAGGATATCGATCGCTCGCGCCGCGCCCGGCTGGCCGCCGGCGCCGGCACCGTAGAGCGTCGCGCGGCCGATCATCACCGCGTGGGCGCCGATCGCCATGGCCTTGAGCACGTCGCTGCCGCGGCGAATGCCGCTGTCGAAGATCACCGTCATCTTGTCCGCCACCGCATCGACGATCTCGGCCAGGACTTCGATCGAGGCCGGCGCCGCGTCGAAAGTGCGGCCGCCGTGGTTCGAGACGACGACGCCGTCGACTCCGTTATCGGCCGCGGCGATCACGTCCTCGCGGTTGAGCATGCCCTTGAGCAGCAGCTTGCCGGGGAAGCGGCGCTTCAGTTCCCTGACGTCGTCCCAGGTCACCGAAGGCGAATTGGTCACGCGGCCGGTCTTGGCCACTTCCGCGGGGTAGTTGGCGAAAGTCGGCAGCCCGCCGTTGAGCAGGTAGCGGCCGAGCACCGTGGTCATCCAGCCGGGCCGCTGCATGATCGACCAGGCGAGCAGCGGATTGGCCTTGATTGGATTGGCCATGCCGTTGCGCTTGTTGAACTCGCGGTTGGGCCAGATCGGCACGTCGACCGTGACGATCAGCGCCTCGGCGCCGAGCGCGGCGGCGCGATCGACCACCTGCCACGACAGGTCGCGGCGCTCCCACAGGTACATCTGCTGCCAGAAGCCGGTGCCGCCCGAGGTGATCCGCGCGATCGTATCGACGCTGGTCGTCGAACTGGTGGCGAGGCTGAACGGCAGGCCGGCTGCCGCCGCAGCGCCGGCGATGGCGCTTTCGCCGCGGAAGCAGGCGAGGTCGGCGATGCCCGTGGGGGCGATGATCAGGGGCGAGGGGCGCTTCTTGCCGAACAGCTCGATCGACATGTCGCGGGTGGTGACGTCGCGCAAGGTGCGCAGGTCGAACTTGATCCGGCGCAGCGCTTCGTTGTTCTCGCGGATGAGGATGTCGTCCTCGCTGCCGCGCTCGATGAATTCCCAGATCGCCTTGGGAATCCTGCGCTTGGCCTGATCGCGCAGGTCCCAGATATTGTACGCCGGCTTCACCCTGTCATTCCCCCGATCGATCGCGACTAGCCCTGGTCGTCTTGCCAGGTGCCTTCGATCTGCTCGATGCCGAGCGTCTCGATCGTATTGCGGATGCCGAGGATGTCGAGCGGCAGTTCGCCTGCGGCGATGCGCGCGCGGATCTTGACCTCGTTGGCGGCACGAGCTTCGGCTCCGGCGATCGTCTGCGCCAGCAGCGCCTGCGGGATCACCACGACACCGTCGGCATCGGCGGCGATGATATCACCCGGCTCGACCAGCACGCCGTCGGCGACGATCGGCACGTTGACCGCGGCGGGGCCGCGCTTCTCGGGCTGTTCGACCGAGACGTGGGTCGACCAGACGGGAAAGCCGAGCGCGCGTATCGCATCGGTATCGCGGCAGGAGCCGTGGACGACCGCGCCGGCGACCCCCTTCTTGACCGCGAAGCCGCAGGCGACGTCGCCCCAGAGCGCACCCTGGTGGCCGCCGCCGTTGGTGAAGACGAGCACGTCACCGGCCTGCGCGGTGTCGAGCGCGCAATGGATCGCCAGGTTGTCGCCGGGGAAGTTCCAGGCGGTGATCGCCGGCCCGCAGAGCTTCTGGCCGGGCGCGATCGGGTTCATGTTCGGGCTCATCAGGCTCATCCGCCCGGCGACGAGGCCGAGCGCGCCGTGGAGATCGGCCACGCCGAATTCGGCAGCCCGCGCGAGCAGCGCCGGGTCGGGCCGGGGGATATTGCGGTAGATGACGGACTTTACGGGCTTCACGACAAGGCCTCCGGGTTGAGCAGCGTCGCGGGGCGCTCGCCGCTCAGGATGGTTTCGACGACTTGGGCACAGTGCAGCGCCATATGCTTCATGCTCGCCTCGGTCACCCCCGCGACATGCGGGCCGAGCACGACATTGCCCAGCGCGAACAGCGGGTGATCGGCCGGCGGCGGTTCGGCTTCGAACACGTCGATGCCCGCGCCGCCGATCGTGCCCGCCTTCAGTGCTTCGGCCAGTGCCCTCTCATCGATGATGCCGCCGCGGCTGGTGTTCACGATCACCGCGCCGGGTTTCATCTGCGCCAGTTCGGCCGCGCCGATCAGGTTCCGCGTGCCGTCGGTCAGCGGTACGTGGATCGAGATCACGTCGGCCCAGGCGAGTAGTTCGGGCAGGTCCATTGGCCTTGCACCGGCGATCTCGACCTCGGCCGTGGGGAGCATCGGGTCATAGGCGCCGATCTCGGCGCCGAAGCCGGCCCCACAGATCTTGGCGGTGAAACGCGCGATCCGGCCGAAGCCGATCAGGCCGACGCGGGCCTCGGTCAGATCGCCGAGCCGCGTCTTCCAGCGCTCGTCCCAGCGGTTTTCGCGCACCACGGCGTCCATCTCGCGCACGCGGCGCAGCACGGCGAGCATCAGCGTTACCGCGCCTTCGGCCACGGCGGTCGAATTGTTGCCGCCGGGCGTGTTGCAGACCAGCACGCCGCGGCTCGTCGCGAAGGGGATCGGGATGTTGTCGACCCCGGCGCCGTGCTTCACGATTGCCTTGAGCTTCGGCATCCGCGCGATCAGCGCCTCCGGCAGTTCGGTCGTGCGGATGACGATGAAGGTCGTATCCTCGATCCGCGGATCGGACGTGCCTTGCTCGGGTGTTATGACGTCATGCACCGCCGCGATCTTCTCGGCGCCGGCCGGGTGGATCGGGTCGAGAATGTAGACGGTCTCGGTCATGCCAGCTCCACGTTCTCGCGCAGCGTCGTGCCGAGATATTCGGTCGGATAGACGCCGCGCTTCTGCAGGATCGGCACGACTTCGTTGACGAAGTCGTCGACCGAGACGGGCATGATGTTGGGCGTGACGTTGAAGCCGTGGCAGCCGGTCTCGCGCCAGATCGTCTCCATCTGGTCGGCGACCTGCTCGGGCGAGCCGACGATCTGCGGCATGCCCACGGCGAGGCCCCAGCGGATGGCGACGTCGCGCAAGGTCAGCGGCTTCTCGCCGACGATGTTCGAGAACGCCTTCATCAGGCCCTGCGAACCCTGCGTCTGCATCTCGGCGAGCGGCTGGTCTAGCTCCATGCCGGCGAAATCGACCCCCATCGTGCCCGAAAGCCGGCTGATCGCCGCTTCGAGCGGGATGCGCTCGACGATGTCGTTGAGCTTCTTCTTCGCCTCTTCCTCGGTGCCGGCGATGATCGGCTGGATGCCGAAAGTCACGCCCGGTGCCGGGCTGCGATCGTACTGCGCGGCGGAGGCGGCGAAATCGGTCATGAACTTCTTCATGCCCGCGACATTGGGCTGGATCGCGAAGACGACGTCGGCGTGCTTCATCGCGAACTGCTGGCCGCGGCCCGAGCTACCGGCCTGGAACAGCACCGGCCGGCCTTGCGGCGAGGGCAGGGCAGGGGCGACGGTGTTGCAGCGGAAGTATTTGCCCTCGTGCGCGACTTTGCCGACCTTGCTCGGATCGGCGAAAATGCCGCTGGCCTTGTCGGCGATCACCGCGCCTTCGCCGACGCTGTTCCACAGCGCGTAGCAGATCTCCATGTACTCTTCGGCGCGGTCATAGCGCTCGTCGTGCGGCAGCTCGGTCAGGCCGTAGGCGCGGTGCTCGCCGCGCAGGTGGCCGGTGACGATGTTCCAGCCGACGCGCCCGCCGCTCATGTAGTCGAGCGTCGAAAGCTGGCGGACCACCGAATAGGGATGATGCGGTCCGGTCGAGACCGTGGCGGCGAGCCCGAGGCGTGTCGTCGCGCCGGCAATCGCGCCGAGTAAGGTCACGGGGTCCATCGTCGGCCAGCAGACGCCGTAGCGGATCGCGTCGTCCATCCGGTCCATGTAGCGGTCGAACACGCCCGGCGTGTCGGCGAAGAAGATCGCGTCGAACAGCCCGCGCTCGAGCGTCTTGGCCATGTCGATCCACAGGCCGAGGTTGCCCAGCGCCTTCAGCCGGTTGTCCTCGGGCGCCGCCCAGGACAGCACGGTATGGTTGATCGGGGAATTGATCTGGAAACTGACCAGATGAATGTACTTGCCCATGGCCTGTCCTCTGCGCCGCTCGCCCAAACGTATCCGATCTTGGTCGGACTGTCCGGGTTACGTGAAAGCTCTTTCGTCGTCGGTCAACTCATAATAGGGGCCGGAATCGACAAGGCCGGCCCGGATGTCGCATAGCGTGCAGCGCGGCCCGATGCACCCCTTTTGTTTCGAGGAGAGCGTAAAATGTATCCGATCCCACCGAGTGTCGAAGCGGAAGTCTTCGCCGTCATCCCCGAATCGATCGGCTACGGCGACCGCAAATCGGACTGGGCATCGGTGCAGGTGCACGGCAATCCGACGCCGACTTTCCTCGAAGGACCGTGCTTCGATGCGCAGGGCACGCTCTGGGTGACGGATATTCCCTGGGGCCGGGTGCTGAAGATCACCGCCGCCGGCGATGTCTCGGTGGGCGCCGAATACGACGGCTATCCCAACGGCCTCAAATTCCTGGCCGACGGCACCGCGCTGATCGCCGACCTCAAGAACGGCATCATGAAGTTCGATCCGGCCAACGGCACGGTCGAGCCGCATATCACCCGCCGCCTGCTGGAGCCGTTCCGCGGCTGCAACGACCTGTGCATCGCGAAAAACGGCGACGTCTATTTCACCGACCAGGCGCAATCGAGCCTCGCCGATGCCTACGGCAAGGTCTATTGCCTGCGCGCCGACACCGGCCGCCTCGAAGTCGTGCTCGCCAATATCCCGAGCCCCAACGGCCTCGTGCTGAACAAGGCCGAAAATGCGCTCTACCTCGCGGTCACGCGCGCCAATCAGATCTGGAAGATCAACTTCAACGCCGACGGCAGCACCGGCAAGGTCGGCATCTTCATCCAGCTTTCGGGCGGACACGGCCCCGACGGCATCACCATCGACGAGGATGACGGCCTCGCGGTCTGCCACGTCGGCATGGGCTCGGTCTGGGTGTTCGACGCTTATGGTGAGCCGACCTTGCGGATCAGGTCGCCCAAGGGCCGCATGACCACGAACCTCGCTTATGGTGGGCCGGACAACCGGACGATCTATTTCACCGAGTCCGCGACCGGCACCGTGCTCAAGGCTGAGGTGCCGGTACCAGGGCGCAAGCTGCTCTAACTGACGGAAGCTAGGCGCGTGCCGGGCATTTCCCGATGCGCTCTCGCTTGGATACATTTATAATAGACAACATTGTTGATTATAAGATAGATCGCTCTCTGCGAATCACTGGGAGTGAGTCATGACCTGTCAACCGACCAACGTTCCTGCTGCCGACACCCTCGACATCGCCGCGCTGCGCGAAAAGTATGCGGCCGAGCGGGACAAGCGTCTCAACACGCGCGGGCAGGAGCAGTACGTTCCCGCTTCCGGCGGCGTCTCGGGCGAGATGAACGAGGTCTATGCGATAGATCCGCACAACCCCGTCGCACCGCGCGATCCGATTTCGGAGGACCTCGACGTTCTGATCCTCGGCGGCGGCTTTGGCGGGCTGCTCGCGGCCTATCACCTGACCCGGGCGGGGGTGACCGACTTCCGCAACATCGACCACGCCGGCGATTTCGGCGGGGTCTGGTACTGGAACCGCTACCCGGGCATCCAGTGCGACAACGACGCCTACTGCTACCTGCCGCTGCTCGAGGAAACGGGTTTCCTGCCCTCGAAGAAGTTCGCCGACGGCGCCGAGATCTACGGCTATTGCAAGCGCATCGCCGAGACTTTCGGTTTCGCCGACAAAGGCGTGTTCCACACGCTGATCACCTCGCTGCAATGGGACGATCGGATCGGCCGCTGGCGCGTCGGCACCAACCGCGGCGACGAGTTCCGCCCGCGCTTCGTGATCATGGCCTGCGGCGTGCTCAACATGCCCAAGCTGCCGGGGATCCCGGGCATCGACGGGTTCAAGGGCAAGATGTTCCACACGGCGCGCTGGGACTACGGCTACACCGGCGGCAGCCACACCGTGCCCGAGCTCGAAAAGCTGCGCGACAAGCGCGTCGCCATCCTCGGCACGGGCGCGACCGCGATCCAGGCGGTGCCTTACCTCGCGAAATACGCGAAGGAGCTCTACGTCATCCAGCGCACGCCCTCGAACGTCGACGAGCGGCCCAATCCGCCGACCGATCCGGTCTGGGCGCAGTCGCTCGAGCCCGGGTGGCAGCACGAGCGGCAAGACAATTTCCACCGCGCCGCGATGGAGTTCTTCCAGCCCGGTGAGCAGGACCTGATCTGCGACATCTGGACCGAGATCGCGCGCAACCTCGCCACGGAACTGGAAGCCGAAGGCTGGCCCGAATTGCCTCCCGAGGAATTCATGGCCCGCCGCGACGCGATGGACTTCCAGGTGATGGAGCGCATGCGTCAGCGCGTGGAATCGATCGTCGAGGACAAGAAGACGGCCGAAGCGCTCAAGCCCTGGTTCCGCTTCCTCTGCAAGCGGCCGCTGTCGAACAACGAATATTACCCGGCGTTCAACCAGCCCAACGTCCACCTCGTTGACGTCTCGGCGACGCAGGGGCTGGAAGCGATGACCGCGAAGGGCTTCGTCCACGAGGGCCGCGAGATCGAGGTCGATTGCATGATCTTCGCCTCGGGCTTCGAGGTGACCTCTGATCTCGAACGCCGCTGGGGCATCTCGGTGGTCGAGGGCCGGGAAGGGCGCTCGCTCTACGACCACTGGCGCGAGGGGCCGGTCACGCTCCACGGCACGATGACCCACGGTTTCCCCAACCAGTTCTTCGTCGGCTATATCCAGGGCGGCATCAATGCCTCGGTCACCGAGCAGTTCGGCCGCCAGGGCCAGCACATCGCCCACATCATCGGCGAGGCGCTCAAGCGCGGCGCCGCAGTGGTCGAAACCAGCCAGGACGCGCAGAACGCCTATGTTGCACGCTTCGAGGAGATCGAGCCCGATAGCTCGGCCTTCGCCCGCGAATGCACGCCGTCCTATTTCAACAACGAGGGAGAGGAGAAGCCCAAGTGGGCGCTGTTCCGCCCCTGGGGCCATGGCTGGCACGACTTCCAGGCGATGTTGGGCGCCTGGCGCGAAGCGGGCGATCTGGCGGGGCTGATGGTGAAGGGTCCGGCGTTGGTGGAGTAGCGATCGAAACAAAAAGCCGTCGCCCCTGCGGAGGCAGGTGCCCATCTGGCCTGGCGTTCAAACGAGAAGCGTGCGGTCGGGCGAGAGTTCGGTTGGGCCCCTGCCTGCGCAGGGGCGACGGTGATTTTGATCGAACGCTAAGTCGACCGACCGTCAATCCACCGCCAGCAGCCGATGCACCGCGAGCCGGAAGGCCGCAAGCAGACGCTCCGGATCGGCATCGGGATCGGCGGTGATGCGCGTCGTCATGCCGTGCGACAGCATCACGATGGCCTCCAGGCGATCGTCGATCTCGTCCGCCGGGATCGGCCCCGAAAGCGGCAGCAGGCTGCGCCGCATGATCTCGCGAAAATGCCGGTCGATCCGCTGGACGACCTGCGCGACTTGAGGATTGCGTCCGGCCTCCGAGGTGATTTCGGTTGTCAGCGGCGCGCGCAGCGGATCGATCCACCAGGCGAACTGCGCGATCCAGGCGTCGATGAGCGATCCGGTGGTCCGCGCATCTTCCTCGGCCGCTACCAGCAGCGCCTCGAAGCCCGAAAAGCGCCGCTCGCACAGGGCGATGATCACGGCGTCCTTGTTCTCGAAATACTGGTAGATGTGTCCGACGCTCATCTCCGCCGCTGCGGCGATCCGCGCCATGCTCGCGCCGTGGAAGCCCTCGGCACGGAAGCACTGCTCGGCCGCGTCGAGCACCTGGTCGCGGCGAAGCTCGGTCCTCTGCTGGCGTCGGGCGAGGGCTTCGGCAGTGTGCGCCATTCTCTTCGGGCATTCCTCTGAAGGGGCCGATGATCGGCCCGCCTGTTTATCCGAACGGCACCCTGCGCCAAGCAGAAAGCCGACCATAGCAAAAAAAGAATGATCATTCATTCTTTTTAGCCTACACGGAGTCGCGATCGTATATCATCGTTCGCGCTGGGGCCGCTGGCCGGTTCCATCCGCCGCCGATCTACGATACTGAAACAGGCAATTGGCGTTACGGCACGCGAGGCTCCGAAGTCCCGCGGCTAGGCTGGGAAGTGGAGAGAAAACCGTGAACGAGCTGTCTAAGATCACCTCGGACAATATTGGCGCCGATACCATGGATGCCGAGCTGATGGTCACCTATCCGACCGAGGCTTTCCTCTCGAAGGAATATCTCGAAGCGGAGAAGAAGCTGCTCTGGCCCAAGATCTGGCAGATGGTCGAGCGCGAGGCGGATCTCCCGAACCCCGGTGACTGGATGACCTATAACGTCGCCGAGGAATCGGTCATTATCCTGCGCAAGGGCGACGGCTCGCTGAAGGCCTTCCACAACGTCTGTCCGCACCGCGGCCGCCAACTGATCGACGTGCCCGACATGCTGCCGAACCCCCACAGCACGAAGAAGGGCTACGTCCACGACGTCCGCGGCAACCAGCGCAAGAACTTCATCTGCGGCTTCCACGGCTGGACCTACGATCTCGACGGCGCCAACACCTACATCCTCGACAAGCAGGACTGGGGCGAGGGCGGCCTGACCAAGGAAATGACCTGCCTGTCCGAGGTCAAGGTCGATACCTGGGGCGGCTACATCTACATCAACATGGATCCCGAGAGCATGTCGCTCAAGGAATGGATGGGCCGTGCGGGCGAGATCCTCGATCATTTCGATATCGCCGGGCTGAGCTACAAGTGGCGCCAGTGGGCGATCTATCCGTGCAACTGGAAGACCGCGATCGAGGCCTTCCTCGAACCCTACCACGTTGCCGGCACGCACACGCAGCTGCTCGCCTATGGCGACTACTACGCGCTGTCGAGGCAGTATGGCCTGCACTCGGTATCGAGCTATGACACGCGCGACGCCAAGTTCCAGATGAGCGAGAGCGCCGGCACCACCCGCGCCGGCAAGGGCGACGATCCGCGAGTCTCGACCTACGAACTGATCCGCGAGAACTATGAGACGGTGAACTTCTCGGCCTCGACCGAAACCTTGGTCAATGCCGCCAGCCGGCTCAAGGACGAGCTGCCCGAGACCGCGACCGCGCAGGAATGCATCGCCCACTGGATCAAGTCGGCCAAGGCCGACGACGCCGCGCGCGGGGTGATCTGGCCCGAGGTCCCGCCCGAGATCAAGCAGGAGGGCGGCCTCGCCTGGGGGCTCTGGCCGAACCAGAACATTCTCCACGGCGAGACTTTCGCGCTCTGCTACCGCGTGCGTCCTTATGGCGACGATCCCAACCAGTGCATCTTCGAGAGCTATGCGCTCGAACGCTTTCCCGAAGGCGAGGCGCCTGTGACCGAATGGGTCTATGCCGAAGCCACCGGCGAGAACTGGGGCTCGGTCCTGGCGCAGGACTTCTCGAACATGGAATTCGTCCAGAAGGGCATGAAGTCGAGCGGCTTCCGCGGCCCGCTGCCCAATCCGCACCAGGAGCAGAAGGTGATCAATCTCCACCGCAACCTGGCCGACTGGATGGAAGGCCGCGGCGCGGTCACGCCGGTCCACAAGAACAAGGCGTGAGCGATACGGTCGACGGCCCGGACGGGCGGCCTCGCTGCCGCTGGGCCGTCTCCACGCCCGAATACCTCGCCTACCACGACAGCGAATGGGGCTTCCCCGTCGCCGACGACCGCCGCCTGTTCGAGAAGCTGTGCCTCGAAGGCTTCCAGTCGGGCCTGTCGTGGCGGACTATCCTGGCCAAGCGCGAGAATTTTCGCAGTGCTTTTGCGGACTTCGACTACGACAAGGTCGCGAAGTTCGGCGAGGCTGATGTAGCGCGGCTGCTCCAGGATGCGGGCATCGTCCGGCACCGCGGCAAGATCGAGGCCGTGATCAACAATGCCCGGCGGATGCAGGAACTGGTCGAGAAGGAAGGCTCGCTCGCGGCCTACGTCTGGCGCTTCGAGCCGTCCTCGTCCGAGCATGGTGCCGCGACATCGCCGGCCTCGGTCGCGATGTCGAAGGACCTCAAGAAGCGCGGCTGGGCTTTCGTCGGGCCGACCACGGTCCACGCCTTCATGCAGGCGATGGGCCTGATCAACGACCATGCCTCGGGCTGCGTGATCCACGATCGGGCCGCGGCGGTGCGGGGCGCCTTCACCGCGCCCTGAATCCACAACAATTGCAGCCGTTGCATGCGGCAGTGCAGCAAAGGGCTGCTAGGTCGGTTCGATGCACCTCGGGCCCGACATCATCGCGCTGCTCATGGCCGCCGCCTTCATGGCGGGGACGATCGACGCGATTGCGGGCGGCGGCGGCTTGATTTCGATACCGGCGCTGCTCGCGGCGGGGCTGCCACCCGTCGCAGCAATCGCCACGAACAAGTTGCAAAGCACTTTCGGCACCGGCGGGGCCGTGCTGGCCTATGCCCTCAAGGGGCATATAGACTTCAGGCGCTTCGCTTGGCCGGCCCTGGCTTCCTTTGCGGGATCGGCTATGGGCGCCTTCATCCTGACCCTGGTCGATCCGCACTTCCTCTCGGGCCTCCTGCCCGTCCTGCTGCTCGCCATGGTGATCTACTTCGTCACCGCGCCGAAGATGACCGACGAGGACAGGCATAGCCGTGGCGGTCCCGTGCTGCTGCTCGCCGTGGCGATGATCATCGGCTGCTACGACGGCTTCTTTGGACCCGGCACCGGCTCGTTCTTCACCACCGCGCTCGTCGCGCTTTTCGGGCTCGGCCTCATCCGCGCGGTCGCCCACACCAAGCTGCTCAACTTCGCCAGCAATGTCGCCGGGCTCGCCGTGCTCGTCGCGGGTGGGCATGTGCTCTGGGTCGTGGGTCTGGCGATGGCGCTGGCGAACTTCGCCGGCGGACAGCTCGGCGCCCATGTCGCGATCCGGTTCGGCGCCAACGTCGCCCGGCCGCTGCTGATCGTCGTCAGCCTGGCGCTGACGGCGAAGCTGCTCTGGGATCCGGCCAATCCGCTGACGGCAGCGGTGCTCCGCGCGCTGGGGGCCTAGCCCTTCCGCGCTTCCAGCATCAGCTCGGTCACGTCGACGTCGCCGGGCAGGTCGATCAGCCAGGGCAGCAATTCCGCCACCGAGGCGAACTGGCTGACTGCGCCCTCGCGATTGCCCACGCCGCGCTTGGCGCGTTCCTCTTGGAAGCGGCGCGCGGTCTCGGGCGAGATCGTCCAGTTCATGCCCTCTTCCATCATCCCGGCGGCGCGGATCATCGTGACGCGGATGCCGCGTTCGGCCACTTCCTCGCGCAGCGTCTTGGTGAAGCGTTCGAGCCCGGCCTTGCTGGTCTGGTAGAGCGCCAGCATCACCGCTGGCGCCACGACCGTGCGCGTCGAGATGTTGACGATGTGACCGCCCTTTTCCATCTGCGCCATGGCGGCCTGGCTGCAGCGGATCGTGCCGGCGAGATTGGTGTCGAGCGTCTCCGCGATCTTCGCCTCGGTGGCGTCCTCGATCATCAGCGGCTCGTAGACCGCGGCGTTGTTGATCATCACGTCGATCCGCGGCTCGCGCGCCGCGATCGCGGCGAAGGCCGCCTCGACGCTGGCCGCATCGCCGACGTCGCAGGACGCCGCCCAGGCGCCTCCACTCTTTTCATTGGTGCCTATTTCCTGCGCGACCGCCTCGACCTTCGCCAGCGTGCGGCCGAGCAGCACCAGCCGATGCCCGTCCTGCGCCAGTCGGCGCGCCATCGCGCGGCCGAGGCCGGTGCCCGCGCCGGTGATCACAATCGTCTTGCTCATATCCTCTCCCGTGGATTCGCTGTGGCAAGATAGCATCCACTATCGGAAAAGGAATTCGATTGCGGGGACAGGCAAAGCAAGACTCTGGCGCAGGCGCGGCGATATCGTTAAACAGAGGAAATAGACCAAAGGCGTACCAAAAAAAACAGGGCCTGCGGGCGGGCGGATAATTCGAACACGGCGACCGGCAAGACCGGCGCATGGTAGGGGAGGAAGCAATGAGGAACTCGACAAAGGCCGGACTCTATCTGGCATCTGCGATCGTGGCTGTGCTGTCGGCACCAGCCTTCGCGCAGGACACGGCAACCGTGGACAACAAGGGCGTCAACGAGATCATCGTCACCGCGCAGCGCAAGGGCGAAAGCCTGCTCGACGTGCCGCTGTCGATCCAGGCGACCACCGGCGACCAGCTGGCTTCGGCCGGCATCAAGCAGATGAGCGATCTGCAGCTCACCACGCCGGGCTTCGCCACGTCCAACGCCTCGGGCTACAACCAGATGTTCATCCGCGGCATCGGCAACTCGATCTTCGTCGGTGCCGACCCGAGCGTCGCTACGTTCATCGACGAAGTGCCGCGCGTGTTCGGCTCGATGGTCAACAATTTCGTCGACGTCGAACGCGTCGAAGTGATCAAGGGCGCGCCAGGCGCGCTCTACGGCCGCAAT
Source organism: Novosphingobium sp. G106 (assembly GCF_019075875.1). NCBI lineage: Bacteria > Pseudomonadati > Pseudomonadota > Alphaproteobacteria > Sphingomonadales > Sphingomonadaceae > Novosphingobium > Novosphingobium sp. G106. Next base: position 6,026,101 of record NZ_JAHOOZ010000001.1, read on the forward strand.
GCGACCGGCGGCGCGGTGAACATCATCACGCGCCAGCCCGATACCGACGCGGTCCACGCCACGTTCCGCGCCAGCTATGGCGAGAAGAACACCTTCCAGGCCTCGGGCTATGTGAACCTGCCGCTTTCGGATCAGTTGGCCATCTCGCTGACCGGCGACCGGCGCAGCCACGACGGCTACATCAAGAACATCACGCCCAATGCCGGGCCGATCTACACGGCCGCGATGTTCCCGCCCAATCCGGCGCTCGGCGGCGCCTCGGGAATCGTCGGTTTCGGTGCAGGCGGCGCCCCCATCCTCGGCACCGGGGCGCAAATGGCAGCCCTGGTGAATTCGGGCCTCTCGGCGAAGGACAGCTACAGCACCGAAGATTTCTGGGCCGTGGGCGGCAAGATTCTGTTCCGTCCGAGCGACAGCTTCAAGATCACCATCGCCGGCGACTACAGCAAGAAGGACGACGACAACGGCAACGGCCTCTACAACCTGACGCCGCAATACGCGGTCGCAGTGGCATCGGCCTTGTTCAACGCGAATGCCGGCGCCAATACCACGCCGGCCGGCCTGGCGCCGATCGGCAATCCCCTGGCTACGGCGAAGTTCACCACGGCGCAGCGCGGTGAGGGCTACGTCAAGCTCAAGGACTACGGCGTCTCGGGGACCGCAGTGCTCAACCTCGGCAGTGTCGATATCACGTCGATCACCGCCTACCGCGAGAACCACAGTCGCTTCCTGACCGAGCTCGGCTTCCTGCCGTTCAACTTCCTCGCGGCGAAGGTCGATATCGACAAGTCGACCTTCTACCAGGAACTGCGCGCGGCCTCGACCGGTGACGGCCCGCTGCACTGGATCGTCGGCGGCTCCTACCTGCAGGCGAAGTTCGACGGCGGCCTGGCGACGACGATCTTCAAGGGCATCCCCTATCTCGCCAACCTGCCGTCGGGCAGCGGCAAGTACACGGTGACCAACTGGTCGGCCTATCTCCAGGCCGATTACGACATCACCGAGAAGCTGAACCTGATGCTCTCGGGCCGCTATATCAACGAGAAGAACGACGCGATCTCGTTCAACCCGATCGCCAATACGCAGGATCCGTTCCTGCTGAAGGAGCATCCGTTCCTGCCGGCCGCAACGCTCAAGTACAGCTTCGACGGCGGCGGCAACGTCTATGCCCGCTGGGCCCGCGGCTTCAAGTCGGGCGGCATCGTGCCGGTCGTGCCGACGAGCTTCTTCCCCGATCCGATAAACCAGGGCGGCGCTTTCCGCGGCGAGCATGTCGATACTTACGAGGTCGGCGCGCACGCTTCGCTGATGGACCGCAAGGTTCAGGTCAGTGCGGCGGTATTCTACAACGACTACAAGGACGTCCAGGTGGCGGCGCACGTTTCGCCGACCTTCCCGCTGGCGGCGCTGGTCTCGATCTCGGTGGTCAATGCCGGCAGCGCCCGGACCTATGGCGCCGAGGCGAGCGTGACCGCGCGCGTGGCCGAGCCGCTGACACTCAACGCCTCGGTCGGCTACCTCAATGCCAAGTACAAGACCTTCCGCATCGCGCCGGGCAATCCGGTGATCGCGCCGTTCGATCTCAGCAACACGCGGATGATCAACTCGCCCGAATGGCAGCTGTCGTTCGGCGCCGATCTCGACCAGCCGATCAACGACAGCTTCAAGGTCGTCGGCAACGTGCTGGCGTCCTATACCGACGCGATCATCTGGCAGCAGTCGGGCCTACCCGGCGTGCTGCCCGACTCGGTCGGGCCGAGCTACTGGCTGGTCAACGCCCGCTTCGGCGTCCGTACTGCGGATGACAGGTACGAGTTGGCGGTCTATGCCAAGAACCTGTTCAACTCGGCCTATACGACCTTCGGCAACTCGAGCTCGACCTATGGCAACATCCTCGCCTGGGGCGATCCGCGGATCGTCGGCGTCGAGGGTACGGTGAAGTTCTGAAGCAGCCTCCCCCTCCTCTGAAGAGGCGATTATATACCTTGCAAACACGCCCTGATTGAGGCATAAGCTGTCTCAACAGGAGTTGTTTCGATGTCTGCCCTTTCCCGCCCTGAGTTCCACAGTGAAGAAGCGGCCTTCGCCCACCTCGAAAAGATCGTGTGGGCCGAAGGTCGCGTTTGCCCTCACTGCGGCGGACTGGATCGGATCACGAAAGTGAAGGCGAACCCGGCGAAGCGCATCCGCGAGGGTCTGTGGCGCTGCGGCGACTGCAAAAAGCAGTTCACCGTCAAGATCGGCACCGTGTTCGAGCACATGCGCTTGCCGCTGCATAAGGCCCTGCAAGCGGTCTATCTGATGTCGTGCAGCAAGAAGGGCGTCTCGGCTCACCAACTGCACCGCACCCTTGAAATCACTTACAAGTCGGCTTGGTTCCTGGCCCACCGCATCCGTGAAGCCATGCGCGACGGTGCGCTTGCCCCGTTCGGCGGCAACGGCGGTTTCGTTGAAGTGGACGAGACCTTCATCGGCCGCGAGCCTGGCATGGAAAAGGGTAAGGGCGGCTTCAAGCACAAGATGAAGGTGCTCTCACTGCTCGACCGTGACACTGGTCGCCGCATTTCGTTCGTTGTTGATGGCATCACCATCGCGGATGTCACCCCGATCCTGCGCGCCAACATCGCCGCCGAAGCCAACCTACTGACCGACGACGCCGGCCAGTACCGCTTCATGCATCGCCACTTCGCAACCCACAACACGACGCCGCACATGAAGGGCGTCTATGTCGATCCGAACAACCCGACGATCCACACGAACACAATTGAAGGCAGCTTCTCTATCTTCAAGCGCGGTATGCGCGGTGTGTACCAGCACTGCGCGAAGCATCACCTCCACCGCTACCTTGCCGAGTTCGACTTCCGCTATTCCAACCGGGAGGCAACTGGCTGCAACGACCGTGACCGCTCCGAACGCGCGCTGGCGGGTATCGTTGGCAAGCGCCTCACTTACGCAAGGCCTGACCTCGGCGCCTAAGGTCGCAGCGGCCAAGCCGCCCAAGCAACAACGGTGGCGCGGGAAGCCCCACAGAATGCCCCGGACTAGACCGGCCCGCCAAAAGCGGTAAATAGAGTGTGGAGCCGGGGGGAATTGAACCCCAGGGGAGACGCTGCAAATCGTTCCTGGTCACCTGACCTCCGGCCCCACAAAAGCCCGTCAGGGGGATTGCGACTCGCGCATATAACGCACAAGTTATATCGCTGCAAGCGCAGGGCCTTGCCGTTATAACACAGAGGTGATATTGGGCTGGACGCTGCTCCAATGCGATGGGAAAGTCGATGCTTTCTTACGCGAAGTGGGGCTGGCGGCCGAGACGCGTCTGTTGCGCGATCTCCGGAATTTGGCGAGCAAAGGGAATGCACTGCGTTATCCGAAGACGGACAGCCTCGGTGATGGGCTCTTTGAGTTGAGGACCGATCTTGGGTCCAACATCTACCGGAACATCTTCATCTTCCGAGGGGGCGCAATTATCATCCTGGAGTCGTTCCAGAAGAAGACTCAAAAGACGCCTCAGAGACACCTAGATAACGCCAGAGCTAGACGAGATCAGATAGATCCAGGAGGACTCCGCCCTGAACCATATCAGCCCCATTGATTTGTCGATCTCCGACAGGCTGGGCGATCAAGAATTTCGTCGTGAATGGTTTCGCGCCGAGCTTGAGGAGGCTGTGCCTTCGGCCTTTCTGGCGCTTAGAGAGCGTCGCCAAATGACGCAGACGGAGTTGGCCAAACTGATGGGCACCAAGCAGCCGGCTATTTCTCGGTTCGAGAAATCCACCGAGCCTGTTTGGGAGTTCGACTTCCTTCTTCGCCTAGCCGAAGCGCTAGACGCACGTCTTCGCGTAGTGGTCGAGGCATCTGAAGACATCATCGAAGAATATAAAGACCACCCCAAAGAGACTGCCGCGGCTGCTGCGGTGAGTACTGCGCATTCGAGCGCGGCCTACGCATTAGTACAGTCTCAACCCGCATTTAGCGGACCTTCGTTGAGGTATCCCAATGGAATTAATCAATATCGAGCAGGCCAAGATAACAGCGCTGGGGAACTATCGTTTTACCCACGGCAATCCGTTTTTTCTGGACCTCCTGAGCGCTTTGGCAACTCGATACCAGTTTCAATACCTACCCGATCGATCCCCTGACCCTCTTGGAGAGGCCGGGGCAGTCCATTTCCGAGTTGGTCGCTGGATGGATATCCAAGTCGATCAACTCAGCGTGTACAATGACGGGTACATTGTCTCCGCAAAGTGTAATTCTCGAATTTTGGACGCTTTAATTGATGATATTCATGATTTTATAGAGTCCGATTTTGGGATTTTGCTTGCGCAACAGCCACCGCCAGTTCGACTTTATGAAAGTCAAGTTGTCATACAGATGGATGGCGACATTGAAAAGGCGTTGAATTTGTTTAATGAACTTTTCAAGGATATGTCGGATTACTCCCGCACTTATTTGGGTGTTCCTGGAGAATATCACTTTGCCGGCTTCCACGTTTCAACCGATATAGTTGCTCATGTGGCGAAGAAGCCGCCGGTTTTTATGCTGGCGCGCCGCGACGGTGTTGATTTTTCGGCGAACTACTGGTGGGGGAATGCCGGGTTGCGGACGGACGATCACATTGCGGTCTTAGAGAGGCTTGAAAAGAGACTTTTGGCATGACCGACCCCAAGCCATCCCAGCTCGACAAGTTCAAGGAACTCGCTCGCGAGCTAGAGGCGGACGAGGACGAAACCCGCTGGGATGAGAAGCTAGGCAAGCTGGTGAAGGTCAAGCCGAAGCCGGAGAAACCGGAGTGACGGACCCCACGCCCGAAATCTGGTTTGATCGGGTCCTCTGGAGTTACATGCCCTGCCACTGGAAGGGGATCGCAGTGATCTTCGGCCTAGTTGCTACAGTCTTTGCGTCATTCGGTATCCTGACGCTGTTGGCGAGATTGCTAAACGCACCTTGGATACAAGAAGGCTCGATAGCAGCATTCTTCATCATTTGGCTTTGGGGCATGAGAATCGCACGCCGCCACAGCCGCTAAGGCGCGTGTTTGCAATCTATACAATCGCCTCTGAAGAGGAGGGGGCCTATTTCAATTCAAGCCGCCACTTTCGCCCGCGCCTCCCAGTCGGCGATCGACAGCATCGGCTGGCCCGCCAGGGTGATCCGTTCGAGATAGCGGTCCGTCTGCTGGTCGGGCACGCCGTAGTGCTGGACCAGCCGGTTGTCCCAGATCGCCAGCGCGCCGTCCTGCCATTGCCAGCGCGTCTGGTACTCGGGCTTGTGGAATTCGGCGGCGAGCTCGCGGATCAGCGCCTGGCCTTCGGCATCTTCCATCCCGACGATTTCGAGCGACCAGGTCGTGTTGACGTAGAGTGCGCGGGCGCCGGTCACCGGATGGACGATCGCGACCGGTTGATGGACGGGCGGAAAGCGGTCGCGCAGTTCGTTCCATTTGTCGGCGCTGCCGAACGAGGCATTGTTCTTCGGCATCCGCGCCGCAAGGCTCGACATGAATTTCAGTTTCTCGATCCGCCCGCGCATCTCCTCGGACAGTCCGGCATAGGCGGCCGTGGCGCTTGCAAAGCAGGTGTCGCCGCCGAAAGTGCAGGCATCGATCGCACGCAGCACCGAGACCGCCGGCGGCGCCGCGTAGTAGCAGCCGTCGCTGTGCCAGGTGGAGGCCGTCCCCTCGCGCGAACCCGCCTTGGCGCGGACCGGCGTGATCTGCGGTCGCTCGGGATCGGGCCCGTCGACGATCGGCGTGCCGAACAGCTCGGCCAGTGCGAGGTGATCGTCGAAGGTCATTGCCTGCTGGCCAGTGAAGAAGATCACGCCATGTGCGAACAGGGCGTGGCGGATCGATTCCGCCTGGACCTCGCCGATCGGCCGAGCGAGGTCGATCCCGCCGAGCACGGCGCCGCAGGCGGGCTGGGTGCGCGTGACGGTGATGCCGCCGGGCAGCTCGTATTGCCGCGCGTCCATCAGAACACCCGCTCGTAGATCGTGCGCAGCCGCGTCAGCCGCGTCGAGAGGATGCGCCAGCCGATGTCCAGCTTGACGTAGCGTTCGCGGTAGTGGCCGAAGCCGAGGATGCGCGCGGCATCCTTGTAATCGGGGTGATCCCGGTCGCGGTAGATGCGGTCCTCCATCGCCCAGATTCCGGTCGCCGTGGTGGGCGACGTGATCTCGATGATCGGCGTGTGCCCGTGATGGACCGAGACCTGCTTCATCGACCGCTCGATGACCCATTCGATCATCGCCTCGCGCGGGGCGATGTCCTGCCCCATCTCGGGCACTTCGAGCCGGCCGTCGGGCGCCCAGACCTGATCGCGCCAGAACGCCCAGTCCTTGTGGTCATAGCCGTAGAAATACCGCGCCTTGAGCTGCTTGATCGCCTCGATCGCGGTCAGATATTCGAGCGGCGACATGCCTTCGGGGGGAGCCATCAGAACACCTTCCGCATTTCGACGCGCAGCCGGGTGAGGCGGCTCGCCAGGATGCGCCAGCCGACGGGCAGCTTCACATAGGTCTCGCGATAATGGCCGAACCCGTGGAGATAGGTGCTGCCGTCGTAGAGCGGGTTTTCGGGCGTGCGGTAGAGCCGGTCCTCCATCGCCCAGATCACCTTGGCCTCGGTGTCCGAAGTGAACTCGATGATCGGCGTGTGCCCGTGGTGCACCGATGCCTGGTCCGCCGCCGCCTCGGAGGCATATTTCAGCACTTCCTCGAAGGGCGTGAACGGTTCCTCACGGAATTCGGGCACTTCGAGCCGACCTTCGGGCGCCCAGACCTCGCGCCGCCACATGTCCCAGTCCTTGTGATCGAAGGCATAGAAGTACTTCGCCTTGACCTGCTTGATCTCCTCGATCGCCAGCAGTCGTTCGATTTCGGTCATGCCTTGTCTCTCCCAAGACGGTATTGGCCTATGTCGTCATTGGGAATTGAATCGCACGAAAGGTCAAGGGTATGAGGATCGGCGCATGAGGATCGACAAGCTCGCAGTCTGGATCAACACGATGGGCTATCCTTCGGCCGATCTCGTCGCTTTCGCCCGTCGGCTCGAGGGTTGGGGTTATGGCACCCTGTGGATCAACGACGGCATGGGCAGCGATCCGATGGTCCTGGCCGCGAAGATCCTGTCGGACACCGAGCGGCTGCAGGTCGCGCTAGGCGTCGCCAACATCTATTCGCGCGACCCGACGATGATGATCGGCGCGCAGTACGGCCTCAACGAGCAGTGGAACGGGCGCTTCCTGCTGGGCCTGGGGGCGAGCCACGCCTTCATCGTCGAAGGGATGCGCGGGCACAGCTACCAGAAGCCGGTGGCGACGATGCGCGCCTATCTCGATGCGATGGCGGGGCTCGACTATGCCGGCCCGCCACCGGCCGAAAAGCCGCTGACGGTGATCGCCGCGCTCGGTCCCAAGATGCTCGAACTCGCGCGCGACAAGGTCGACGGCGCGCATCCGTACAGTACCACGCCCCAGCACACTGCGATGGCACGCGACATCCTGGGGCCCGGCAAGCTGCTGCTGGTCGAGCAAAGGGTCATGCTCGAAAGTGATGCAGGGAAGGCCCGGGCGGTCGGCCGCGGGCTGGTCTCGGGCCTGGCAACCATGCCCAACTATCGCAACAGCCTGCTGCGCATGGGGCTCATCGACGAGGACTATGCGGGCGGCGAGGTGTCCGACGCGGCGGCCGATGCGATGGTCGCCTGGGGCGATGCCCTAGCGATCCGGCGGCGCCTGCAAGAGCACTGGGACGCCGGGGCCGATCAGGTCGCGATTGAGGTTATCCCGAAGGACGGAGCGCTGCTGACGGCTGAAGACGAGAAGATTCTCGAACAGCTCGCGCCCAACGCCGAACAACAGCTCGCCTGAAACGAAAACTGGCAGCCCGCGGGGCACCGGCTGCCAGCATCTCTTGTCAGTTCGGGCTTACTTCGAAGCGGAGATCGCCGCTTCGAGCTGGGCCTTGGTCATGCTGATCGTCGGGCCCTTTGGGCCGGCGGCGAACGAGCTCAACGGGACGGTCGCCTTGGCCGAGCCGGTCGTGATGACGGCATTCGCGCCGCTGATGCTCTCGACCGTAGCCACGACTTCGCCGGCCGTGTCGTAGATCGTGTCGCCTGCCTTGGCGGTCGCAGCCTGGGCGGCTGGGGCTTCGGCGGCGGGGGCCGGCGCGGCGGCGGCATCCTGAGCCATGGCGGGAGCCGTCATGCCGAGGGCGGAAACGGTAACGATTGCGGCAAAAATCTTCTTCACGCTGTAACTCCCAATTGTTGATGGCGTATTTGCAACGCTCAACTTGGCGGCGGGCGCCCGCATGAGGAGTCGAAATGCGATGGACGGCGGGACTCCGGCGATGGGCCGACTCAAGCCGTTCAAATCCCCCGGCAATCGTCCGAGTCGCGCTGGCCGGCGAAGCGTGCATCGATCCAGTCGAGCGTAGTCTTGGCGCTATCGCGCGCGCTGTTCTCGTGCGCGGTGCCGGTCATGCGCAGATATCGCAGCGGGCGGCCCAGCCGGCAGTAGCGGCGGGCAAAGTCGCGTGTCACCGCCGGCGCGACGATCTTGTCGGCATCGCTCTGGGCTATCATCAGCGGGCCGGGGACCGCTCGCGGATCGACGCTGTTGTCGCGGGCGATGACCGACCAGGGCCGGATCGCGCCGACGTCCTTGCTGCGCAGCGCATTGCGCACGGCCACCACGCCGAGGATCGTGCCCAGCCGCGGCTTGCCGTTGAGCTCGATGCAATTGTTCTGGGCGAGGCGCGTGACCACGCCCTGGATCGACGGTGTGAACAGCGTCGAGAGCGGCGCATCCAGCCGCTGCGACCAGCTGTAGACCGCGAAAGTCGTCAGCATCGCGCGGGCGTTGAGATCGCTGCCCGAGCGCAGGTTGGCAGCCAGATCGGTCGGCGGCGCCGCGGCGGCGGTGGCGGTCAACGACAGGTCGGGCGCATAGCGCCGGGCCTCGGCCGCGGTCCACAGCGCGGCATGGCCGCCCTGCGATTCGCCCCAGACGGCGAAAGCGTGGCCCGACCCCGCCGCAGGTATGCCGCGCGCCGCGCGCACGGCGTCGAGCACCGAATGGGCGGTCTCGCGGCCGAGCAGGAGGGCGTGCTGCCCCGGCGAGCCGAGGCCCGGATAGTCGGCCGCGACCACGACATAGCCGCGCGCCACCATCTCGCCCAGCGCGGGACTCAGTGTCAGGATCGCCGGATTCAGCGACGGAGCGCAGCGCTGGGCGATGCCCCAGGCGCCGTGGGTCCAGGCGATCACCGGCCTGATCCGCGATGCCGTCGGGCCGGTCGGGGCGGCGACGATGCCGGTCGCGGTTATCGCCCGGCCGTTCTCGTCGGTGGTGCCGTAGGTGATCTTCCAGGCCTGCATTCCTGCTGGCGCGTTGAGCATAGGCTGCGCCGAAACCAGCGAGCCGGCCTGCTGGGCCTGAGCCGGCGATGCGGCGAGAGCAACAAGCGCGACAAGCGCCCTCAGGCGTCCAGGCATACCGTCTTCCCTCCTAAGCGCGCCGCTACACTTCCGGCAGAACCTGCGCGGCGAAGCCCCAGCCTTTGAGCTCCTTGCTCGCCGCGCGCTCGATCAGTTTCTGGGCATCGGCGATCGACCATTCGTGGGCGCTGCCGATGTCCTTCAATTCGTCCCAGGTGATCGGCACGGCCACCGGCGCATTTTCGCGGGCGCGCGCCGAATAGGGCATCACCGCGGTGCTGCCGCGCTGGTTGCGCAAGTAGTCGATGAATATCCTGCCCACGCGCTTGGCCTTGGACATCGTCGCGACAAAGCGGTCGGGCTCGGCCATCGACAGCGCTTCGGCGAAGCGCTTGGCGAAGTCCTTGTGCTCGTCCCATGAATGGCCGGGCGTCAGCGGCACGATCACATGCACGCCCTTGCCGCCGGTCAGCATGGCGAAAGTAGTCAGGCCGAGATCGCTCAGCTTGTCGCGCAGGTCGAAGGCGGCCTGCTTGACCTCGGCAAAGCCCAGGCCCTCGTCGGGATCGAGATCGAAGATCATCCGGTCGGGCAATTCGACGTCGCTGGCGTGCGAATCCCAGCCGTGGAATTCGATCGTGCCCATCTGCACGCAGGACAGGATGCCCGCGGCGCTGTCGACGTAGAGATAGTCCTCGGTGCCCCCGTCCTTCTCGCGGATCGGCACGTGGTGGACATCCTCGCCGAACGAACCGCTGTCGTGCTTCTGGAAGAAGCACTTCTTGGCGCGGCCCTGCGGGCAGCGGACCAGGCTGATCGGCCGGTTCGCCATATGGGCGAGCATCAGCGGCGCGATCGCGGTGTAGTAGTCGGCGAGCTGGCCCTTGGTCTGGCCGCTCTCGGGGAAGATCACGCGCTCGCGGCTGGTGATATTGACGCCGGTGTCCGGGGCAGGGGCAGGTTGGGCTTTCTCGGGTTTCACATCGCTGGCCTTCTTGTCGCCGCGCAGTCCGAGGAAGCTACCATGACGGACACGGCCGTCAGCAGTCATTTCGGCGAAGGCAATCTCGGCGATGAGCTTGGGTTCGATCCAGGTGCCGCCGCGCGCTTCGGGGCGGGGCACTTCGGCGGCCGGCTTGTCGCACGTCAGCGGCTTCATCTTCCGCGCAAGCTCGTCGAGCGTCGCGGTGTCGAACCCGGTGCCGACCTTGCCTTTGTAAACGAGCTCTTTGCCCTCGTACTGCGCGAGGAACAGTGAGGAGAACGGCCGCGCCTTGGCGCTCGACTTGGCCCAGCCGATCACGATGAATTCCTGCCGCCGCGTGCATTTGACCTTGACCCAGGTCTTGGTCCGCGCGCCGCGGTAGGGCGCATCGATGCGCTTCGAGATGATCCCTTCCATCCCCGCCTGGCACATCGCCTCGTATAGCTTCTCGCCCGCGCCGATGAGGTGATCGGCGACGCGGACCGGCGGCTCGGCATCGACCAGCAGCGCTTCGAGCCGCTCCTTGCGCTCGATCTGGGGCAGGGCCTTCAGGTCCTCGCCGTTCAGCGAGAGCAGGTCGAAGGCGTGGAAGTCCATATGCGACTTCTGCGCGCCGTGACCGCGTTTCAGTTCGTTCTGCAGGGCGGAGAAGCTGGGATTGCCGTCGGCGCCGGGGGCGGTGATCTCGCCGTCGATCAGCGCGGGCGGCAGGTCCATTGCGGCGATCGCCTCGACCAGCGGGCCGAACTTGTCGGTCCAGTTGAGCCCGTTGCGCGTGAATACGCGCACGTCCGCGCCGGCAACCGAGATCAGCGCGCGGTAGCCGTCGAACTTGATCTCGTGGAACCAGTCGTTGCCCGCGGGCACGGCATCGACCAGCGTCGCAAGCTGCGGCGCGGTGAAAGCGGGAGGCTTGCCGCCGGTCTTGCGCGCAGGCCTGGCGGCCCGTTTGTTGTGGCTTGCCGCCTTGGCCATCTCGGCGGCGAAGGCATCGCCTTTCTTGCCTTTCAGCGAATGGGCCCCCTGCTTGTCTGCCGCGATCTCGGCCATCGAGCGCCCGGTCAGCACGCTGGATAGCGCGCGCTCGACCAGTTCGCCCGAGCCGGCGGCGTACTTGTCCTCGATCTTGCGCAGCAGCCAGTTCTCGCGCTTCTCGCCGGGGCGGGGCTTCAGGCGGATCAGGATCCATTCGCCCTTCATCCGTTCGCCGTGGAGGATGAAATGGAGGTGGCCTTCTTCGATGTCCTTGGCGCTCTTGCCGGGGATCGGCTCCCAGGTGCCTTTGTCCCAGAGCATGACCGTACCGCCGCCGTATTCGCCCTTGGGGATCACCCCCTCGAATTCGGCGTAGGACATCGGGTGGTCCTCGGTGCGGACGGCGAGCCGCTTGTCATTGGGATCGAGGCTTGGCCCTCTGGTCACCGCCCAGCTCTTGAGCACGCCATCGGCTTCGAGCCGGAAATCCCAGTGCAACCGGGTTGCCTCGTGCTTCTGGACGATAAAGCGGTTGCCCCTGGCGCTCGATTGGCGCGTGCCTTTCGGCTCGGCAGTCTTCTTGAAGTCGCGCTTGGCATTGTAGCTCGCCAGCGGATCGGATTTCTGCCGCGTCGCCACGGTCAGGCGCGTTTGCGCCGCGCCGCGGGCTTGGCTGCGGCAGCTGGACGGCTCTTGGGTGTCGCTTTGGCTGTCGGTTTTTCCGCCTTGTCGGGCGCCGTCTTCTTGCCCTCGACCGAGGCCTTGAGCGCGGCCATTAGATCAATGACGTTGGACTTGCCCGAAGCCGGCCCCGGTTCCTCGACATCCTCGAGCACGCGCTTGCCCTTGGCTTTCGCTTTCTTTTCAATCAGCCGGTGCAGCCCGTCGATATAACGGTTGTGATATTCGCCGGCATCGAACTTGCCCGCCTTCTTCTCGATCAGGGTGGTGGCGAGATCGAGCAGGTCGGCATCGGGCTTCGTGTCGCCGATATCGCGGAAATAGTTCGCCGCCTTGTTCACCTCGTCGGCATAGCGCAGCGTCTCGAGCACCAGCCCGCGGCCGCAGGGCTTGAGGCTGACGAGAAACTCCTGGCCCCTGATCGCGAGCTGCCCAAGGCCTACTTTCCGTGATTTCCGAAGGGCTTCACGCAGCACGACGTAGGCCTCCTCGGCAAGATCGTCGGCGGGGACGACGTAATAGGGCTGGTCGAAATAGAGTACGTCGATCGCATCGGCATCGACGAACTGGACGAGATCGAGCGTCCGCTTGGACTCGAGCTTGACCGCCTCGATCTCCGCGTCCTCGAGCAGCACGAAATGGCCCTTGGAGAGCTCGTAGCCCTTGATGATTTCGTCGCGGTCGACCGGGCCGATGCCCGGCACGACCTTCTCGTACTTGATCGGCTTGCCCGAAGGCTCGTGAATCTGGCGGAAGGAGATCGAGGCGCCCGACTTGGTCGCCTTGTAGATCTCCACCGGGATCGAGACGAGCGCCAGTCGGATCTGGCCTTTCCAGTAAGCACGAGCGGCCATGGTCTACCTCCGCGGATTAAGTACACCCGCGGCGATTTGGTTCCAACATCGATGGCCCGATGCAGAGGCGGGCGGCGGCCCTCGTCCTTTGCCGTCAGGGCTCGTTCAGCGCTTCCCGGCCGCCGAAAGCGCGATCCGGATATCCGAAGTGACGTTCTGGGGGGACGCGACGGTCAGAGTCGCCGCCATGGCGATTTCCTCCGCCTGGGGGCCTGCCAGAACGCCGACGACGTCGCCGGAGCCCGTTGAAGCCGTGCCGTTGAGCGTGGACAACGTCGGCGTTCCCGACTGGTTGAAATTGATCGTGATGATATTCACGGTCGCATTCGTCTGCGGATTCTTGAGTGTGAGGTCGAGTTTCGTCGAGAACGCCTTGCTGGTGAAGTCGACCGTGGTGGTAAGCGTTCCGATCACGTCATATTGCGCGCTGTTGTCTCGGGCGATGCCTTTCACCACGCCGGTATAGGTCGCGACGCCCGCGCGGTTGAGGCCCGCGGCACCCGTCGGCAGGGCATAGCCGAAAGGCAGATAGGTGATAAGCGGGCCGCCCAGAGACGCGTTCTGGATCGTGAACAGGCCGAAGCTGGCATAGTTCAGATTGAGCGTCGGGTTGGCGGAACCCGGATTGAACAGGCGCAGCATGTAGACGTCGGACCCCGAAGTGGTGAGGCACTGGTCGCGGCGGAACAGGGTCTCCTCGGGTGTGGTCGCAGTGGTGACGATGTTGTCCGGGCCGAAGCTGATGCTCGAATCCAGCGAACTGTTGAACTCGATGAAGGTGTAGCGCTTGGTCGCCTGAGAATAGTGGAGCCGATCGGTCAGCGAGGGCGGCGAGAGCGCTCCGCCGTCTGCGCTGATCCGCGCGAGCGGAACCGAAAACGTATCGCTGTAGACCGCGTCGGGGCGGCAGACGGTGCGAAAGAATGTTCCAGGAACGGGCTGGCCTTGAGGCACGCCGGCACCGGAATCGCCCACGGCAGCGGCCGGCGTCGGCAGCGTCGTAAGCGGTGTGGGTGTGGGTGTGGGTGTGGGTGTGGGGGTCGGAGACGGGCTCGGCGTCGCCGTAGGGGTCGGCGACGGCGTAGAGCTTCCGCCATCCCCACACCCAGTCAGCGCCGAAACAGCCAGCAAAGGTGCTACGACGCGGTAAAAACGCATTTCATTCATAGCCTTCACGCTAGAGAGCTTGATAGACAGCGGCAAGCCTCGCGGAACTCGTCGCAGATCTTAGTTGCTCCATTGTGAAGGTACTTTCCTACGCCAATAGCGAGCGCAAGCGCCTGCGCCCCGGCGCGGGCGCTGTCAGCCAAGCGCCCCGGCCTCCCCTATGACGTGGGCCGCCCTCAATCGCGCGGCATGCGGTTCCAGGCGTCGAGTGCGGCGATCTTGTAGGCCTCCGCCAGCGTCGGGTAATTGAAGGTGTTCTCGATGAAGTAGTCGACCGTGCCCTTAAGGTTGAGCACCGCCTGGCCGATGTGGATCAGCTCGGTAGCGCCTTCGCCGAGGATGTGGACGCCCAGCAGCCGACGCGTCTTGTGGCTGAAGATCATCTTCATCATGCCCTGATCGAGGCCCATGATATGCCCGCGTGAGGTCTCGCGCATGCGGGCGATGCCGCATTCGTAGGCGATGCCCTTGTCGCGCACTTCCTGCTCGCTCATGCCCACGGTCGAGATTTCCGGCACGGCATAGACACCGTAGGGGAAATAGGCCGGAGCCGGCGGCAGCGGCAGCTCGAAGGCATGGCAGGCAGCAATACGGCCCTGTTCCATCGAGGTTGAAGCAAGGCTGGGAAAACCGATCACGTCGCCCGCCGCATAGATGTGCGGAACTTCGGTCTGGAACGTGTCGGCGTTCACTTTCAGCCGCCCGCGCCCATCGGTCGTAAGGCCGCAGGCGTCGAGTCCGAGTTGGTCGGTCGCGCCCATGCGGCCGGCGCAATAGAGCAACATCTCGTTGCGCACGATGCGGCCGTCCTCGGTCGTGCAGACGACGCGGTTGCCCTCGCGAACGACCGATTTGACCGGCGAGCCGAGCCGGAACGAGACGCCGCGGTCACGTAGCTGGTGGACGAATTCGTCGATGATCTCGCGGTCGATGAAATCGAGGAAAGTGCTCCGCGGTTCGATGATCGTCACCGCCACGTCGAGCGCGCTGAAAATCGTCGCATATTCAATGCCGATCACGCCCGCGCCGACGACGGTGAGACTGCGCGGCAGGCGCGGGATCTCGACCACCTCGTCGCTGTCGAGGATGCAATCGTCGTCGAAGTCGATGCCCTCGGGGCGGAAAGGAACCGTGCCCACGGCAATCAGGATGCGCTCGCCTTCGACCGCCAACTGGCTGCCGTCGGGCGAGGTGACGATCAGGCGGTGCGCGTCCTCGAAGCGGGCGAAGCCCTCCATCGTGTGGACGCCGTTGCGCAGGAACTGGTGTTCGAGCACGTCGACCTCATGCTCGAGCGTCTTGTGCAGGCGGATGCCCAGATCCTCGCTGCCAATCTCCTTCTTGACCCGGTACGACCGGCCATAGAAGCCGCGCTCGCGCCAGCCCGAGAGGTTGAGCGCGGTCTCGCGCAGGGTTTTCGAAGGGATCGTGCCCGTATGCACCGAAACGCCGCCGACCCGCTTGCGGCCTTCGACGACGAGTACCGACTTGCCGAGCTTCGCTGCCTGGATCGCGGCGCGGCGGCCCGAGGGACCGCTGCCGATGACGATGAAATCGTACTGCCCCGCCATGCGCTTGCCCCGCGTGAGTTCGACCGGAAAGTCGCCGCAGTGTACAGAAGCCGTCGCCTTGCGGTAGTCAAAATGCTGCATTGCACAATCTTTCGCGCTTGGGATGCCCCCTGATCCGAACGTAGATAACGGCATTTTAAGCAAATTTTTCAGGCCGGATGGGCTGAAGGCGATCGTTTGTCGCCGCAAAGTTGGGGGCTCGCCGCGATGGCGGACTGGCGCTAGGATGCCGGAATGGCGGACGAAGCGATCCTCAAGCTAAAGGTGCAGCTCTATTCTGGCGAGGAGATCGCGATGGGACCGGGCAAGGCCGATCTGCTCGAGGCGATCCGTGCGCACGGATCGATTTCGGCCGCGGGCCGGGCCATGGGCATGTCCTACCGCCGCGCCTGGCTACTGGTCGATGCGATGAACCGCTGCTGGCAGCGCCCGCTGGTCGAAACCTCGCCCGGCAGCGCGCATGGCGGCGGCGCGCGAGTCAGCGCTTTCGGCGAGACCGTGCTGACGCACTACCGCGCGCTCCAGGCTCGGATCGATGCAGCGGCCGACTGCGCCGATTTCGCCGCGCTGCAGGCAGGCATCCTGCCTGAGCCGCGCTCCAGTCAGAAGGCCTAGTTCTCAGCGTTATGACCTAGGCCGGCAAGGCGAGCCGCGACCAGTCATACTTCCGTCCGGGTTCGCGATCGATGTCACGCACGGCTTCGGCGGTGAGTTGGTCCGCCAATGCGCGATGCAGCCGTTCGTCCTCGGCGCTTTCCGAACCCAAGGCGAGCAGTACTTCCTTGCGGGCAAGTATCAGGCGCAGTGTCGGATCCATCATGGCTGGCTCTCCTCTTCCGCCATGTAGGGGATTACCCTATCACGTCCTGAGGGCCGGGCCAAACCTTCTCGTCGCCGCCGAGCGCCCGGTCGCCGCATTGCGTGACGCTTGATATGCGCCTCCGCGATGCTAGGGATGGGCAGGATTGTTGCGCGGGGAATGAGAAGAATGACGCCATATCGCAAACTGCTCTGTGCGGCCGTGCTCGGCGGTCTGCTGGCCTCGCTTGCGGCATGCAATACGGTCAAGGGTGTCGGTCGCGACATCGAGTCGGTCGGCGAAGCGGGTTCGCGCGCGCTCTGATCCGGCGCTTTGATCGCGCGGCGCGCCATCGCGCGCTTGACCGCTTTTACAAACCGCACTAAGGGCGCCGGCTTCCGGACGGGATTTATCTCGCTTGCCGGATATAGAGCTGAACATTGGCGGTGCGGGTGAGGGCCAGTTCCTCGCGCCCATCGTCAAAGTAACCCGGCATTCTTCGACCGGGTGGAGTGTTTTCGGCTCACGCTGTGCGAACTGCCTGCTGCCCGGCTTGCCCGGGGCGCGGCGCACATGCGTGATCCCGTACATCTCCATCGGTTCTCGAATGCCATACCGGGGCGGCAATTCCGCTGTCCCCAAACACAGGTGAAGAGTACTTCATGCCGACTATCAACCAGCTGATCCGCAAGGGTCGCGTACCGCAGAAGGCCAAGTCGAAGGTTCCTGCGATGGAGCAGAACCCCCAGAAGCGCGGCGTCTGCACGCGCGTCTACACGACGACGCCGAAGAAGCCGAACTCGGCGCTTCGCAAGGTGGCCAAGATCCGCCTGACCAACAGCCGCGAGGTCATCTCGTACATCCCGGGCGAAGGCCACAACCTGCAGGAGCACTCGGTCGTGCTGATCCGCGGCGGCCGTGTTCGCGACCTTCCCGGCGTGCGTTACCACGTGCTGCGCGGCGTGCTCGACACCCAGGGTGTCAAGGACCGCAAGCAGAGCCGTTCGAAGTACGGCGCCAAGCGTCCGAAGTAAGCCTCAGGCTGGTTTTTCCCGGCCGCGCCTTTGTCGCAGCGGCCTGAGAATAAGGAATTCATCCGATGTCACGTCGTCGTCGTCCCGAGAAGCGGGAAATCCTGCCTGATCCCAAGTTCGGGGATGAGGTTCTGTCGAAGTTCATGAACAACCTGATGCTCGACGGTAAGAAGTCCGTCGCCGAAAGCATCGTCTATGGCGCCATGGAAACCATGGAAACGCGCGCCAAGGCCGATCCGCTCGGGCTGTTCCACAATGCGCTCGAGAACGTGAAGCCGCAGATCGAAGTGCGTTCGCGCCGCGTCGGTGGTGCCACCTACCAGGTGCCGGTCGAGGTTCGCCCCGAGCGCGCCCAGGCTCTCGCCATCCGCTGGCTGATCACGGCCGCCCGCAACCGTTCGGAAACGACGATGTCGGCGCGCCTCTCGGCCGAGCTGCTCGACGCCGCCAACAACCGCGGCAACGCGGTCAAGAAGCGCGAAGACACCCACCGCATGGCCGACGCCAACCGTGCGTTCAGCCATTATCGCTGGTAATGGGACGCCGGTAGGTTCGCGCCGCTTAGGGCCGGACGTCTTTCGGTTGTCATAAAGCACACTATATGAGCGGGAGCCTCAAGCCGGCTCCCCTCATCACATCAAGGAAACCACCATGGCACGCGGCCATCCGCTCGAGAAGTACCGCAATATCGGTATCATGGCGCACATCGACGCCGGCAAGACGACGACGACCGAGCGTATCCTTTACTACACCGGCAAGTCCTACAAGATCGGCGAAGTCCACGACGGCGCCGCGACCATGGACTGGATGGAGCAGGAGCAGGAGCGCGGCATCACGATCACGTCGGCCGCGACGACCTGCTTCTGGAAGGCCGACAGCGGCCAGGGCGACGAATATCGCATCAACATCATCGACACCCCCGGGCACGTCGACTTCACGATTGAAGTCGAGCGTTCGCTGCGCGTGCTCGACGGCGCGGTTGCCTGCTTCGACGGCGTTGCCGGCGTCGAACCGCAGTCCGAGACCGTGTGGCGCCAGGCCGACAAGTACGGCGTGCCGCGTATGTGCTTCATCAACAAGCTCGACCGCACCGGCGCGAACTTCAAGTACTGCGTCCAGTCGATCATCGACCGCCTCGGTTCGAAGCCGGCGGTGCTTTATCTCCCGATCGGCATCGAAGCCGACCTCAAGGGCCTGGTCGATCTCGTGCACAACCGTGCGATCATCTGGAAGGACGAAGCGCTGGGCGCCGAGTTCTTCTATGAAGAGATCCCCGCCGACATGGTCGACGAGGCCGCCGAATATCGCGAGAAGCTGATCGAGCTTGCCGTCGAGCAGGACGACGACGCGATGGAAGCCTATCTCGAAGGCAACGAGCCCGACGTCGCGACGCTCAAGGCGCTGATCCGCAAGGGTACGCTGGGCCACGCCTTCGTGCCGGTCGTCTGCGGCTCGGCGTTCAAGAACAAGGGCGTCCAGCCCCTGCTCGACGCCGTCGTCGACTACCTGCCTTCGCCGCTCGACATCGAAGACGTCCAGGGCGTCAAGATGGACAGCGACGAGCCGGACAGCCGTCCCGCCACCGACGACGCGCCGTTCAGCGCGCTCGCGTTCAAGGTCATGAACGATCCCTTCGTGGGCTCGCTCACCTTCATCCGCATCTATTCGGGCACGCTCTCCAAGGGCACCTACCTGAACTCGGTGAAGGACAAGAAGGAGAAGGTCGGCCGCATTCTCGAAATGCACGCCAACGACCGCAAGGACATCGACGAGGCCTTCGCGGGCGACATCGTCGCGCTGGCCGGCATGAAGGAAACCACCACGGGCGACACGCTCTGCGCCGAACGGTCGCCGATCGTGCTCGAGCGCATGGAATTTCCCGAGCCGGTCATCGAACTGTCGGTGGAGCCGAAGACCAAGGCCGACCAGGAGAAGATGGGCGTCGCGCTCAATCGTCTCTCGGCGGAAGATCCCTCGTTCCGCGTGTCGACCGATCACGAATCGGGCCAGACGATCATCAAGGGGATGGGCGAGCTTCACCTCGACATCATCGTCGATCGTATGCGCCGCGAGTTCAAGGTCGAGGCCAACGTCGGTGCGCCGCAGGTGGCCTACCGCGAATACCTCGCGAAGCCGGTCGACGTCGATTACACCCACAAGAAGCAGTCGGGCGGTACCGGTCAGTTCGGCCGCGTGAAGGTCAAGGTCACGCCGGGCGAGCGCGGTTCGGGCATCACCTTCAAGGACGAGATCAAGGGCGGTAACATTCCGAAGGAATATATCCCCGCGATCGAAAAGGGCTTCCGCGAGACGGCGGCCTCGGGCTCGCTGGTCGGCTTCCCGATCATCGACTTCGATATCGTGCTTTATGACGGTGCCTACCACGACGTCGACTCTTCGGCGCTGGCATTCGAAATCGCCGGTCGTGCAGCGATGCGCGAAGTGGCGCAGAAGGCCGGCATCAAGCTGCTCGAACCGATCATGAAGGTGGAAGTGGTGACGCCGGAGGAATATCTCGGCGACGTCATCGGCGACATCAACAGCCGCCGTGGCCAGATCCAGGGCACTGACACGCGGGGCAATGCCCAGGCGGTCGAGGCCATGGTGCCGCTGGCGAATATGTTCGGCTACGTGAACCAGCTCCGCTCGTTCACCCAGGGCCGAGCGAATTACTCGATGTTCTTCTCCCACTATGACGAAGTCCCGGCGAACGTCGCGGCCGAGGTCAAGGAGAAGCTTGCCTAAGCGGCAAGATGATACTAGGGGCGGCGCCTGATTCAGCGGGCGCCGCACCTTCCCGCAGATTCTCATTCAAGCGAAACAGAAGGTTTGAACAATGGCGAAGGCAAAATTTGAGCGGACCAAGCCGCACTGCAACATCGGCACCATCGGTCACGTCGACCACGGCAAGACCACGCTGACGGCCGCGATCACCAAGGTGCTGGCCGAGACCGGCGGCGCGACGTTCACCGATTACGCCAACATCGACAAGGCTCCCGAAGAGCGCGAGCGCGGCATCACGATCTCGACCGCCCACGTCGAGTACGAGACCGCCAACCGCCACTACGCGCACGTCGACTGCCCGGGCCACGCCGACTACGTGAAGAACATGATCACCGGTGCCGCCCAGATGGACGGCGCGATCCTGGTCGTGAACGCCGCTGACGGCCCGATGCCGCAGACCCGCGAGCACATCCTGCTCGCCCGCCAGGTCGGCGTGCCGCAGCTCGTCGTCTACATGAACAAGGTCGACCAGGTCGACGACGCCGAAATCCTCGAGCTCGTCGAGCTCGAAATCCGCGAGCTGCTGAGCTCGTACGGCTTCGACGGCGACGCGATCCCCATCATCCCGGGTTCGGCTCTGGCCGCTCTCGAAGGCCGCGACGACAACATCGGCAAGGAATCGATCTACGCGCTGATGAAGGCCGTCGACGAGTTCATCCCGCAGCCGCCGCGCCCGACCGACAAGCCGTTCCTGATGCCGGTGGAAGACGTGTTCTCGATCTCGGGTCGTGGTACGGTCGTGACCGGCCGCGTCGAGACCGGCATCGTCAAGGTTGGCGAGGAAGTCGAGATCGTCGGCCTCAAGGACACCCGCAAGACCGTCGTCACCGGCGTCGAAATGTTCCGCAAGCTGCTCGACCAGGGCGAAGCCGGCGACAACATCGGCGCGCTGGTTCGCGGCGTTGCCCGTGAAGACGTCGAGCGTGGCCAGGTCCTCTGCAAGCCCGGTTCGGTCAAGCCGCACACCGAGTTCTCGGCCGAGGTCTATGTCCTGTCGAAGGACGAAGGCGGCCGTCACACGCCTTTCTTCGCGAACTATCGTCCGCAGTTCTACTTCCGCACCACGGACGTCACCGGCGAGGTCATCCTCCCCGAGGGCACCGAGATGGTCATGCCCGGCGACAACATCGGTCTGTCGGTCAAGCTGATCGCCCCGATCGCCATGGACGAAGGCCTGCGCTTCGCCATCCGCGAAGGCGGCCGCACCGTCGGTTCGGGCGTCGTCGCCAAGATCACGAAGTAAGCTTCGCGATCCTCGGACAACCGAGTTGAAAAGGCCCGGTCTTCCGCAAGGAAGGCCGGGCTTTTTGCGTTCGGACAGTGCGTGGCCTTCGGCAAGCTCAGGCTGATCAGGCGCTAGGATTGATCGCTGTCGGCGAGTTCGCTTCAGCGTGGGAATGACTGCTTTGTCAGCGGGCATGACCGCCAAATAGCGCCGTAAGCTGCACTACCTGGAAGGAAGCAGCTTGGCCCAGCGTGCATCCAGGGTTGCCTGTGCCCCACCGCTTTTGGCGTGGGAAACGAGCGAGACACCGCGGAGCGCGACGGTATGGCCGCCTAGCAACCGCCCCGCGATCGTGTAGCCGACATCGTAGATCGCAATGTCTTCGTGCGTCCTCCCGTCAGCGAGAAACTGCGTGGTGATCGCCACCGGCAAGCGTTCGTCACCGCGGCTGTCGTCAGGCATGCCGGCGTTGTCGCGCGCCTTCTTTAGCGCATCGGCAAACCAGCCGGCTTCCACCCTCGGCTCGCCCGTGGTTTGTACCGGCGCCAATCCCAGGGCTTTCGGAAACGAAATGGACTGGGCTTGCACAGACTGGTCGGCGGAAACCGGTTTCAGGGCCAGCATGCGCTCGCTCGAACGCGTCGCGGTCAAAACCAGGGTCTGAGCACGGGCTGATGCTCGTTGCGCCTCGGCTCTATTGGTAGCCTCGGTGTCGGCGCGTTCGCTCCAGCTATTCCAGAGCGTCAAGGCCGAGATCACGACGGCGACGACAGCCAACGCTTCGCCGAGTGTGATCCATCGCCGGCGAATCGCCGCTGCTTCGGCCGAACGGGCCTCGGCTTGCGCCGCCGCTTCGGTTTTGATCGTGGGATCGGCGTGATCGCAGTCTTCACTCACCTGACAGTTCTTTCCCTAACCCGTCGCGAGCGCTCCGCCATCGACGGCTAGGCAAATGCCGGTGACGTAGCTCGCTGCAGGCGATGCCAGGAACACCGCCGGCCCGGCGATTTCCGCAGGATCTCCCGCTCGGCCCAATGGCATTCTCGTCCTGAACATCTCCTGCATGGCGGGCGTCTTGAGGTTCTCGTTCGTTTCGGTGAGGAAACCGCCCGGCATGATCGCATTGCAGGTGATCCCCTCGGGGCCGAACTCCGCAGCGAGGCTCCTGGTCATGGCGTTCATTCCGCCTTTGACGATGATGTAGGCGGCATCGCCGGCCCGGCCGCGCATAGCCGCTACGGAACTGATGTTGATGATGCGTCCATATCCACCCTTGGCCATGTGCGAGACGGCAAGCTTTGCCAGGGCGAAGGCGGAGACCAGGTCGACATCGAGCATGTGCCGCAATTCTGCGCTGCCTATCTTTTCCAACGGCTCGCGCATGCGCACCCCGACATTGTTGACGAGAATGTCCAGCCGGCCCGTTTCCATGGCAATCCGCTCGATCGCGGCGGCGGCCAGGCTATCGTCGGTGACGTCGAAGCACAGGGGAGTGGCGCTCGCGCCGGCGGCTTCGAGGCGCTCGACGGCCCGCAGCAGCCGGTCCTCGTTGGTACCGTTGATATAGACCTTAGCCCCGGAAGCGGCCATGCCGCGGGCAATCTCGAACCCCAGCCCGCGCGCCGAACCGGTGATCAAGGCAACGCGACCCTCGAGGCTGAATTCCCGCAACATCCGAATTGTCCTCAAATCGCTGACTCACCCTGGCGTCATCTACACCATTCGGAGAAATCCACAGCCGAACGAACGACGGCGCCGAAACATCGAGATCTCCCGCAGCAACGAATGCCATGTCGGCCGGAGAGGAGGCTCAATCTCCTGCGCGATCGACCAGCATCGACGAACTATTCTACGTGCGGGCATTGCCTCTAGGGACATTTTCTTACGTAACGAAACTGCCTGCCCCATTGATGTGCTTCCGTAACGCATCTTCCGGTCGCACCCCCAACCAAATCCCGAAAAACAGGCCTTGCGCGAATCCCGCCCCCGATGTAGGGGCGCGCTTCGAATTTGTTTGGGGCGTCGGCCCCTTGGCTCTTTCTCATCGGTAGTTGGACATGGAAGCTCAGAATATCCGTATTCGCCTCAAGGCGTTTGACCACCGCGTGCTCGACCAGGCGACTGGCGAAATCGCGGACACGGCCCGCCGCACCGGCGCGCTGATCCGGGGCCCCATTCCTCTGCCGACGAAGATCGAGAAGTTCTGCGTCAACCGCGGCCCGCACATCGACAAGAAGTCGCGTGAGCAGTTCGAGGTGCGCACCTACAAGCGGCTGCTCGACATCGTGCAGCCCAACGCCGCCACGGTCGACGCGCTGATGAAGCTCGATCTGGCTGCCGGCGTGAACGTCGAGATCAAGCTGGCCTAACCGCCAGTGGGCCAGAAATGGCCCGACCTTCCGGCTTCGGCCGGTTCCGCGGGAACCTTTCCCGCGCGGACATAGGGATACCTCCGGTTTCTTAACCGGGCATGCGTCCCCCGTCTGCCATCCGCAGTCCCGAGTGGGGCAGGGGATGGCGCTCAGCCCGACGGGGGCTCGTATCACAATTGGGCTGAACACGCCTGAGGGGATGGTCCTCTCAGGCCTCTGTATGGAGTAAGGATCATGCGCACTGGCGTGATCGCCAAGAAGGTGGGGATGACCCGCCTGTTCCAGGAGGACGGTCGGCATGTGCCGGTTACCGTCTTGGCGCTGGAAGTGAATCAGGTGGTTTCGGTTCGTACCGAAGAGCGCGACGGCTATGTTGCCGTGCAGCTCGGTGCGGGCGAAGCCAAGCAGAAGAATGTCGCCAAGCCGCAGCGTGAGCACTTCGCCAAGGCGCAGGTGCCGCTCAAGCAGCGCGTTCAGGAATTCCGCGTCGCCGACGACGCCGTTCTCGAAGTCGGTTCGACGATCGCCGCCTCGCACTTCGTGCCGGGCCAGCTGGTCGACGTCGCCGGCCACACGCAGGGCAAGGGCTTTGCCGGTGCGATGAAGCGCTGGGGCTTCGGCGGTATGCGCGCCACCCACGGCGTCTCGATCAGCCACCGTGCCCACGGTTCGACGGGTAACCGCCAGGATCCGGGCCGCGTCTTCAAGAACAAGAAGATGGCCGGCCACATGGGCGACCGCGAGCGGACCCAGCAGAACCTGGAAGTCGTGCGCGTCGATGACGAGCGCGGCCTGATCTTCGTCAAGGGCTCGGTCCCCGGCGCCAAGAACGCCTGGCTGACCGTGGTCGACTCGGTGAAAGTCGCCCGCCACGCCGAGGCTCCTTATCCCGCTGGTCTGATCCAGGCCGCCAACAGCAACGACTCGGCTCCCGCCGACACGCCGGCCGAAGAGACCGTCGCTGTCGAAGCGGCCGAAGGTCAGGAGGGCTAAGTCGTGAAGGTCAAGCTTTCCAACATCGACGGCACCGCCGGCAAGGGCGACATCGAGCTGTCGGATGACGTGTTCGGCCTAGAGCCGCGCGCCGACATCCTGCACCGCGTCGTCACCTGGCAGCTCGAGAACCGCCGCGGCATCGCCCGCGCGACCCGCGAGCGCTCTGAGGTTGCCCGTACCGGCAAGAAGTTCGGTCGCCAGAAGGGTGGCGGTACTGCCCGTCACGGCGATCGTGCGGCCCCCGTGTTCATCGGCGGTGGTAAGGCTCACGGCGCCCGTCGCCGCGAGTTCGACATCTCGCTGAACAAGAAGATCCGCGCGCTCGGTCTCAAGATGGCGCTTTCGGCCAAGGCCCAGAGCGGCCTGGTCATCGTTGACAGCCTTGAGCTCAAGGATGCCAAGACGAAGGCGCTGTCGGCGCAGCTCGCCAAGGCAGCTTTCGGCAAGAAGGTGCTGGTGATCGATGGTGACGCAGTGGACGCCGGCTTCGCCCGCGCCGCCGGCAACCTGATCGGCATCAACGTGCTGCCGGCCGTGGGCGCCAACGTCTACGACATCCTGAAGCATGATACCCTGGTGCTGACGCGCGCCGCGGTCGAGAAACTGGAGGCGCGTTTCAATGGCTAAGGACGCAATCGACACGCGTCACTACGACGTGATCGTGGCTCCCCACATCACCGAGAAGTCGACGCTGCTCAGCGAACATAACGCCGTGGTCTTCAAGGTCGCCGAAAAGGCGACCAAGCCGGAGATCAAGGCTGCGGTCGAAGCGCTCTTCGATGTCAAGGTGACCAGCGTGAATACGCTCACCCAGAAGGGCAAGACCAAGCGGTGGAAGGGCAAGCCCTATCGCCGTTCCGACGTCAAGAAGGCCGTCGTGACCCTGGCTCCTGGCCAGTCGATCGACGTGACCAGCGGGATCTGAGGCGCGAACCATGGCACTCAAGAACTACAATCCGACCAGCCCCGCACGCCGCGGCCTGATCCTCGTCGACAAGTCGTCGCTGTGGAAGGGCAAGCCCGTCAAGGCGCTGACCGAAGGCAAGAACAAGACCGGTGGCCGTAACAACAAGGGCCATGTCACCTCGCGTGGCATCGCCGGCGGCCACAAGCAGAAGTACCGCTTCATCGACTTCAAGCGTCGCAAGTGGGACCAGCCGGCCACCGTCGAGCGTCTGGAATATGACCCCAACCGCACGGCCTTCATCGCGCTCGTCAAGTACGAGGACGGTGAGCAGACCTACATCATCGCGCCGCAGCGTCTTGCCGTCGGCGACACGATCGTCGCCGGTGAGAAGACCGACGTGAAGCCGGGCAACGCGATGCTGCTCAGCCAGATGCCGGTCGGCACGATCATCCACAACGTGGAGATGAAGCCGGGCAAGGGCGGCCAGATCGCACGTTCCGCAGGCACTTACGTGCAGCTCGTCGGCCGCGACCGCGGCATGGTCATCGTTCGCCTGAACTCGGGCGAGCAACGTTACCTGCGTGGCGATTGCATGGGCACGGTTGGTGCGGTGTCGAACCCCGACAACCAGAACCAGAACTTCGGCAAGGCCGGGCGCACGCGCTGGCAGGGTCGTCGTCCGCTGACCCGCGGCGTCGCCAAGAACCCGGTCGATCACCCGCACGGCGGTGGTGAAGGCCGCACCTCGGGTGGCCGTCATCCGGTCACGCCCTGGGGCAAGCCGACCAAGGGTGCGCGCACCCGCAACAACAAGCAGACGGATAAGCTTATCATCCGTTCGCGTCACGCGAAGAAGAAGAGGTAACCGCCATGGCACGTTCCGTCTGGAAAGGCCCCTTCGTCGAACTGCACCTGCTCAAGAAGGCGGAAGCCGCGCAGGATGCTGGCGGCCGCGCCGGTCCGATCAAGACCTGGTCGCGTCGCTCGACGATTCTGCCGCAGTTCGTTGGCCTGACGTTCACCGTCTACAACGGCCACAAGTTCATCCCGGTCTCGGTCAACGAGGACATGGTCGGCCACAAGCTCGGTGAATTTGCGCCCACGCGCACCTTCCCCGGTCATGCTGCCGACAAGAAGGGCAAGCGCTAATGGGCAAGGAAAAAGCTCCCCGTCGCGTCGGCGACAAGGAAGCGCTGTCGGTCGGCACGCAGATCCGCGGTTCGGCTCAGAAGCTGAATCTCGTCGCTGCGCTGATCCGCGGCCGCAAGGCAGAAGACGCTCTGAACATCCTCACCTTCTCGAAGAAGGCGATGGCTCAGGACGCCCACAAGGTTCTCGCGTCGGCCATCGCCAATGCCGAGAACAACCACAACCTGGACGTCGACGCCCTCGTGGTCGCCGAAGCCAGCGTGGGCAAGTCGATCACCATGAAGCGTTTCCACACGCGCGGCCGTGGCAAGTCCACGCGCATCCTCAAGCCGTTCAGCCGGCTGCGCATCGTGGTCCGCGAAGTCGAGGAGGCCTGAGCCATGGGTCATAAGAGCAACCCGATCGGCCTGCGCCTGCAGATCAACCGGACCTGGGACAGCCGCTGGTACGCCGAAGGCAAGAGCTATGCGTCGATGCTTGAGGAAGACCTCAAGATGCGCAAGTTCATCATGGAATCGCTGCCGCAGGCCGCGATCTCCAAGGTTGTCATCGAGCGTCCGGCCAAGCTGTGCCGCGTGTCGATCTATGCCGCCCGCCCGGGCGTCATCATCGGCAAGAAGGGCGCCGACATCGAGAAGCTGCGCTCGCAGCTGGCCAAGCTGACCAGCAGCGAAGTGAAGCTGAACATCGTCGAGATCCGCAAGCCGGAAATCGACGCCAAGCTCGTCGCCCAGGGCATCGCCGACCAGCTGGTTCGCCGCGTGGCTTTCCGCCGTGCGATGAAGCGCGCCGTGCAGTCGGCGCTGCGTCTCGGCGCGG
Source organism: Novosphingobium sp. G106 (assembly GCF_019075875.1). Taxonomy (NCBI): domain Bacteria; kingdom Pseudomonadati; phylum Pseudomonadota; class Alphaproteobacteria; order Sphingomonadales; family Sphingomonadaceae; genus Novosphingobium; species Novosphingobium sp. G106. The sequence continues at coordinate 6,053,864 of NZ_JAHOOZ010000001.1, forward strand.
AGGGCATCAAGATCACTTGCGGCGGCCGTCTCGGCGGCGCCGAGATCGCCCGTGTCGAATGGTACCGCGAAGGCCGCGTGCCGCTCCACACGCTGCGCGCGCACATCGATTACGCTGAGGCCGAGGCGCTGACCGCCTACGGCATCATCGGCATCAAGTGCTGGATCTTCAAGGGCGAGATTCTCGGCCACGATCCGATGGCGCAGGACCGGCTCATGATGGAGGCCCAGACCTCCGGCGTGCGTCCGGCACGCGAAGACCGCAGGAACTAAGTCATGCTGCAACCTAAGAAAACCAAGTTCCGCAAGGCCTTCAAGGGCCGGATCAAGGGCGATGCCAAGGGCGGCACCGATCTGAACTTCGGTTCCTATGGCCTCAAGGCCATGGAGCCCGAGCGGATCACCGCCCGCCAGATCGAAGCGGCCCGCCGCGCGATCACGCGTCACATCAAGCGCCAGGGCCGTCTCTGGATTCGCGTCTTCCCCGACGTGCCGGTGACGAAGAAGCCCGCCGAAGTCCGCCAGGGCAAGGGCAAGGGTGCGATCGAGTACTGGGCTGCCCGCGTCAAGCCGGGCCGCATCCTGTTCGAGCTCGACGGCGTTCCCGGTCCGCTCGCCGCTGTTGCGTTCCAGCGCGCCGCGATGAAGCTGCCGATCAAGACCAAGGTCGTCGCCCGTCTTGGCGACACCTCGCACCTGGGAGCCGAATGATGGCCGCCAAGAACTCCAACAAGGTCGAAGACCTGCGCGTGAAGAGCGACGATCAGCTGCAGGGTGACCTCGCCGAGCTGAAGCGTGAGGCGTTCAACCTGCGCTTCCAGGCCGCGACGAACCAGCTCGAACGTCCGGCACGCATCAAGGAAGTGCGCCGCGACATCGCCCGTATCAAGACGCTGCAGACTGAGCGCACTCAGTCGCCCAAGGCGTAAGGAGACTACGATGCCCAAGCGTATTCTGATCGGGACCGTGGTTTCCGACAAGACCGACAAGACCGTCGTGGTCCGCGTCGAGCGCAAGGTGAAGCACCCGATGTACGGGAAGATCATCCGCCGCTCGAAGAAGTACCACGCCCACGACGAGGACAACACGTACAAGGCCGGCGAGACCGTGCGGATCGAAGAGACCCGCCCGATGTCGAAGCTGAAGACGTGGAAGGTCATCGATCGCGTCACGGCCGGCAAGACTGCCGCCGTCGAAGCGGACGTCTGAGCTAGATTTTTGGAACTGCCGGACTGGTTCCGGCAAGCCGACTGAGAAGGAACCGGATCGATGATCCAGATGCAATCCAATCTCGACGTCGCGGACAACAGCGGCGCCAAGCGCGTCCAGTGCATCAAGGTGCTGGGCGGGTCGAAGCGTCGTTTTGCCGGCGTCGGCGACATCATCGTGGTGTCGATCAAGGAAGCGCAGCCCCGTGCTCGCGTGAAGAAGGGCGACGTTCACCGCGCCGTGATCGTGCGTACCCGCAAGGACGTGCGCCGCGCCGATGGCTCGGTGATCCGCTTCGACAGCAACGCTGCCGTGCTGATCAACAAGAACGAAGAGCCGATCGGCACTCGTATCTTCGGGCCGGTGGTGCGCGAACTGCGCGGCCGCGGCTTCATGAAGATCATTTCGCTCGCGCCGGAGGTGCTGTGATGGCTGCCGCCAAGATCAAGAAGGGTGACTCCGTCGTCATCCGTTCGGGCAAGGACAAGGGCCGTACCGGCACCGTCCTGCAGGTGCTCCCCAAGGACGAGAAGGTGCTGGTTGCCGGCATCAACGTCGCCACGCGCCACCGCAAGCCGACCCAGGACAACCCGCAGGGTGGCATCGACCGCCGCGAGGCTCCGATGCACATCTCGAAGGTGAGCCTGGCCGACCCCAAGGACGGCAAGGCGACCCGCGTCCGTTTCGAAACCAAGGACGGAAAGAAGGTCCGCGTGGCCGTCAAGTCCGGGGAGACGATCGATGGCTGACAATTACGTTCCGCGCATGCGGAAGAAGTACGACGATCAGATCGTCGCCGCGATGACCGAGAAGTTCGGTTACAAGAACGCGATGGAAGTGCCGAAGATCGAGAAGATCACGCTCAACATGGGCGTCGGCGAAGGCACGCAGGACCGCAAGAAGGTCACCACGGCCGTCGAGGAAATGCAGCTGATCGCGGGCCAGAAGCCCGTCGTCACCAAGGCGAAGAAGTCGATCGCGCAGTTCAAGCTGCGCGAGGGCATGGCGATCGGTTGCAAGGTCACCCTGCGCCGTGAACGCATGTACGAATTCCTCGACCGCCTGATCACCGTGGCCATGCCCCGCATCCGCGACTTTCGCGGCCTGAACCCGAAGAGCTTCGACGGGCGTGGCAACTACGCGATGGGTCTCAAGGAGCAGATCATCTTCACCGAGATCAGCTACGACCAGATCGAAAAGGTGCGCGGCATGGATATCATCGTGACCACCACCGCAAAGACCGACGACGAAGCGCGCGAGCTGCTCCGCCTGTTCGGTTTCCCGTTCCCGCTGGATGCTGCTGAACAGCAGCAGGCCGCGTAAGTGAAGCTTTGAAGAAGAGAGCTTAAGTCCATGGCGAAACTGAGTTCGATCAACAAGAATGAGCGTCGCAAGAAGCTCGTTAAGAAGTATGCCGCGAAGTATGCGGCTCTCAAGGCCCAGGCCGACGATGAATCGCTCGACGATACCGAGCGTCTCATTGCGCGTCTGAAGCTGGCTGAGATCCCGCGTAACGCTAACCCGACCCGGGTGCGCAACCGCTGCGCCACCACCGGCCGCCCGCGCGGCTATTATCGCAAGTTCGGCCTGTGCAGGATCGAGCTGCGGGATAAGGGCAACAAGGGCCTTATCCCCGGTCTGACCAAGTCGAGCTGGTAAGGAAAAGCGATGGCACTGACCGATCCCCTGGGTGATATGCTCACCCGCATCCGCAATGGCCAGCGGGCGAAGAAGGACACGATCCTCTCGCCGGCTTCGAAGCTGCGCGCCCGCGTGCTCGAAGTGCTGCAGCGGGAAGGCTATATCCGCGGCTACAGCGAGGACGCCACCGGCCTCCACCCGCAGCTGCGCATCGAGCTGAAGTATTTCGAAGGCGAGCCGGCGATCAAGCACGTCGCTCGCGTCTCCAAGCCGGGCCGCCGCGTCTACTCGGGTTCCAAGGAACTTCCGGTGATCCGTAACGGCCTTGGCATCACCATCGTCTCGACGCCCAAGGGCGTGCTCTCGGATGCCGAAGCACGCGCCCAGAACGTCGGCGGCGAAGTGCTTGCGGAGGTGTTCTGATGAGCCGCATCGGTAAAGTACCGGTTCCGGTGCCCGCGGGCGTGACCGCGGACATCGCCGATGGCAAGCTGACCGTAAAGGGCCCCAAGGGCACCCTGACGCTCAACCTGCGCGACGAGATCAGCTATGCGGTCGAAGACGGCCGTATCCTGGTCAAGCCGGCGAACGACACCAAGGCCGCTCGCGCGTTCTGGGGCATGCAGCGTACGCTGGTCAGCAACCTCGTCACCGGCGTGACCGAGGGCTACACCAAGACGCTGCTGATCACCGGCGTCGGCTACCGCGCCAATGCCCAGGGCAAGAACCTGAAGCTGCAGCTCGGCTACAGCCACGACGTCGATTTCGCGATCCCGGAAGGCATCGAGATCAAGACCCCGGATAACACCACGGTCGAGATCAGCGGTATCGACAAGCAGCAGGTCGGCCAGGTTGCCGCCGAGATTCGTCGCTGGCGCAAGCCCGAACCCTACAAGGGCAAGGGTATCAAGTACCGCGGCGAGTACATCTTCCGCAAGGAAGGGAAGAAGAAGTAATGGCCAAGCTCTCTCTGTTCGATCGCCGCAAGCGGCGTGTTCGCACCGCGCTGAAGGCTCGTGCCGGTGGGCGTCCGCGCCTGTCGGTCCACCGTTCGGGTCGCCACATGTATGCCCAGATCATCGACGACAGCGAAGGCCGCACCGTGGCCTACGCATCGACGCTGACCAAGGGCAGCAAGGGCCCCGGCGCCACGACCGAGGCGGCTGCCAAGGTTGGCAAGGAGCTCGCCGAGCTCGCCAAGAAGGCTGGCGTGACCTCCGTCGTGTTCGATCGCGGCGGCTTCCTGTTCCATGGCCGCGTCAAGGCGCTGGCCGACGCCGCGCGTGAAGGCGGGCTGGAGTTCTGATGATGGCTGACGAAAACAACAACGGCACCGAAGTGATCGACACGCCGGTCTCGGCCGATGCGCCGGCCGGTGGTGACACCCGCGAGGGCCGTGGCCCTGGTGGCGGTCGCGGCCGTGGCCGTGGCGGCAACGACCGTGGCGGCGGCAACGATCGTGGCGGCCGTGGCGGCCGCCGGGACGACCGCAACAATCGTGGCCGTGGTGGCGAGGATGAGGGCGGCGAGGAGCTCATTGAAAAGCTCGTCCACATCAACCGCGTCTCCAAGACGGTGAAGGGCGGCAAGCGCTTCGGTTTCGCGGCGCTGGTCGTCGTGGGCGACGGCAAGGGCCGCGTCGGCTTCGGTCATGGCAAGGCCCGCGAAGTGCCCGAGGCCATCACCAAGGCGACCGCTTCGGCCAAGAAGAAGATGGTCCGCGTTCCGCTCAAGGAAGGCCGCACGCTGCACCATGACGGCAAGGGCCACTTCGGCGCCGGCAAGGTCAACGTCCGTTCGGCTCCGGCCGGTACCGGCATCATCGCGGGCGGCCCGATGCGCGCCGTCTTCGAGAGCCTGGGCGTTGCCGACGTGGTGACCAAGTCGGTCGGCACCTCGAACCCCTACAACATGATCCGCGCCACCTTCGACGCTCTGGTCAACCAGACCTCGCCGAAGTCGGTCGCCCAGCGTCGCGGCAAGAAGGTCGCCGACCTGCTGGGTCGCGGCGGTGCCACTGCGGTGGAGGCTGAGGCCGCCGCCGACGCGATTGCGGAGTAAGCGAGATGGCAAAGATCAAGCTCAAGCAGATCGGCTCGCCGATCCGCCGTCCCGAAGCGCAGAAGAAGATCCTCATCGGCCTCGGCCTCGGCAAGATGCACCGCGTCGTCGAGCTCGAGGACACCGCCGAGGTTCGCGGTGCGATCGCCAAGCTGCCGCACATGGTGGCCGTGATCGACTGATCGCTCTGGCGACGACCCAACACGGAAAGCCCCGGCGAAGCCGGGGCTTTTTGCGTTGGGGCCGTCGCAACGGCCTGTCGCATTTTTACAAATTTTTGGTTGGCTGTGGTCACTAGTGATTAGTCGGCGCGATGGGATTGGCGTACCGTCAGCCGTCGCCAGCCTAACCCTCGGCGTGCTGACGATTGAGATCGCCTTGTAGCGCTCCCGCCCGATGCAGGAGACCCGCAATGCCCCTCTTCAGGATCTTCCCGACCGACCAGACGTTCTCGTCCGCCGAGATCATCGCGGACGATCCCGCGGCGGTCTTCCAGATCGTCGGCGGGCTTGCCTGCCGCGAAGCCGATGTGATCGCGGACGGCGCCTACGCCTTTTCGCTGCGTCTCGGCGACAACGGCCTCTGGACGATCTTTCAGCGCGATCGCGAGGAAGAAGAGGAATTGATCCCGGCCTTCGGCTAGCCGTTCATTAACCATATCCGCGGTATCGCCCTGCAATGGGCATGCTGCGGGTCTTGCTGGCGATGGCGGTGCTGCTGGGACATACCGGCGGCTTCGGCGGCTACATGCTCACTGGCGGGCCAGTGGCGGTCCAGGCCTTCTACATCATCTCGGGCTTCTACATGGGGCTTGTGCTCAACGAGCGCTACGATCGGCCTGCCTTGAACTGTACGTTCTACCTGAACCGGGCGATCCGCATCTATGCGATCTACCTGTTCTTTCTCGCGCTCTACCTGGCGGTGATGGCGGCGGTGCAGATCCAGACCGGCAGTTCGCCGCTCGCGCCCTATCTGACCGATACCGTGTCGCTGCCCGAGAAGCTGTTCATGGGCCTGCTCAACCTCACCGTTGCCGGGCAGGACCTGACGCTGCACCTGGGGGTGCAGGGCGGGCACCTGGCCTGGACTAGCCATCCCTTCAAACTCGACGGCAATGACGTCTTCCATTTCATGCTGATCCCGATGGCTTGGTCGCTGGCGCTCGAGATCTATTTCTACGCGCTCGCGCCCTTCATCGCACGGCGGCCGGCGAGGCAGATCGCGCTGCTGATGTCCGCGTCGATCGTGGCGCGGATCGTGGCGGCGCTGATGGGCTACAGCGGCGATCCTTACTCTTATCGCTTCTTCCCCTTCGAACTGGCGTTCTTCCTGGCCGGCGTGCTGGCCTACAAGGCCTGGGCGGCACGGCCCGAGCTGTGGCAGCGCCCTGCGGCGCGGCTGCTGGCGCTGGCGGTGCCCGTCGTGCTCGCCGCCTATCCCTGGCTGCGTGGCGACTGGCCGGACGCGGCCTTCTTCTCGCCCGCGCGGATCGGCACGCTGCTGCTGGTCGCCGTCGCCCTGCCGGCGATCCATGGCTGGAGCCGCCATTCGCGGCTCGACCGGACCGTGGGCGAGTTGTCCTACCCGGTCTATCTCTCGCACTTCCTCGTGACCGCGATCATTCCTGCGGCCGGCGTCTTCGCGGGCCGGTCAGGGTTGCGGACCCTGGCGGTGATCGCGGTTACCCTGGCGCTGTCCTGGGTCGTCGTGCGCTTCCTCGACGACGGTATCGAGGCCTGGCGCCGCCGCATCGCGCGGCGGGCGGGCGCGACGGGCGAGGGCGACGAGTCAAAAGGGGGTGACAGCACGCCACGCTTCGCCTAAGGGGCCGCCTTTCCAACCAAGCGCGACTAAAGCGAAAGCGAGTGCACGACCATGACTTTCAAACTCAACGAACTCCGTGACAACGATGGCGCCCGCAAGGGCCGCATGCGCGTCGGCCGTGGTATCGGCTCGGGCAAGGGCAAGACCGCCGGCCGCGGCCAGAAAGGCGCCAAGGCGCGTTCGGGCGTCAGCGTCAACGGTTTCGAGGGCGGCCAGATGCCGCTCCACATGCGTATCCCGAAGCGCGGCTTCAACAACATCTTCGCCAAGGACTATGCCGAGGTGAACCTGGGCCTCGTCCAGAAGGCGATCGACGCGGGCAAGCTCGACGCCAAGGCGGAGATCGACCACGCCGCGCTCAAGGCCGCTGGCCTGGCCCGCGGCGGCAAGGACGGCGTCCGCCTCCTCGCCAAGGGTGAGTTCACCGCGAAGGCCAGCTTCCTGGTCGCCGGCGTGTCGAAGGGCGCGCGCGAGGCGGTCGAGAAGGCTGGCGGTTCGGTGACCGTGCCCGAGGCCGGGCCGAGCGAGCACGAGAAGAAGACCGCTCGCCGCGAGGCGAACAAGGCCGCCAAGGCCGCCAAGTAAGCATCGGGGCCCTCGCGGAAGCGGGGGCCTCAAGCTTTTCGGTAAGAGCCTCTGCGGCCGCGCGGACAAAGTTGGACGTCAGGGGTTCGACATCCGCCCTTCGGCATTATATGGGCAGAGGCTAGCCGGTAGCACACCGGCAATCATGCAAGGCTCACCACCCCGATGGCATCACGCGCCGACAATATTGCGAGCAATCTGAATCTCGCCAACTTTTCCAAGGCGACCGAGCTCAAGAAGCGGATCTGGTTCACGGTCGGTGCGCTGATCGTGTTCCGTTTCCTGACCTTCGTGCCGCTGCCGGGGATCAACCCCGTGGCGCTGAAGCAGTTCCTCGATCGCAGCGCGGGCGGCATCCTCGACTTCTTCAACATGTTCTCGGGCGGCGCGCTGTCGAACTACAGCCTGATCAGCCTGGGCGTGATGCCCTACATCACCGCCTCGATCGTCGTGCAGCTGGCCTCGTCGCTGCACCCGTCGCTGGCAGCGCTCAAGAAGGAAGGCGATTCGGGGCGCAAGAAGCTCAATCAGTATTCGCGCTACGGTGCCGTGCTGCTGGCCGTGGTCCAGGGCTTCGCCATCCTCAAGAACGCCGAGGTCCAGGGCTTCGCAGTCAATCCCGGCCCGCTGTTCTATGTCGCGGGCATCATCTCGCTGGTCGGCGGCACCATGTTCCTGCTGTGGATCGGTGAGCAGATAACCTCGCGTGGGATCGGCAACGGCACGTCGCTGATCATCATGGCGGGCATCGTCGCGCAGATGCCGAAGTCGCTCGTCAACCTGTTCGAGGGCGGCCGCACCGGTTCGGTCAACGGCTTCGTCGTCGTCGCGATGGTGGGGTTGCTGATCGGCATGGTTCTGCTGATCTGCTTCATGGAACGCGCCCAGCGCCGTCTGCTGATCCAGTATCCCAAGCGCGCGACCCAGCGCGGCATGATGCAGGCCGATCGCAGCCACCTGCCGCTGAAGCTCAACACCGCCGGCGTCATCCCGCCGATCTTCGCCAGTTCGCTGCTGCTGCTGCCGCTGACGATCACCCAGTTCGCCGGCAGCGGGCTCTCGCCCGAGAGCAAGGTGGGCCAGTTCGTCGTGGCGCTGAACCAGTACCTGGGCCACGGCAAGCCGGTCTACATGCTGCTCTATGCCGCGGGCATCATCTTCTTCAGCTTCTTCTACACCGCCGTGGTGTTCAACCCGGAGGAAACCGCGGAGAACCTCAAGAAGAACGGCGGGTTCATCCCCGGCATCCGTCCGGGCAAAAACACCGAGAATTATCTCGACTACGTGCTGACCCGCATCACGGTGATCGGCGCCGCCTACCTGACGATCGTCTGCGTCCTGCCGGAATGGGTCATCGCCGAGACGGGCATGCATTTCCTCGTCGCCGGCGGCACCAGCCTGCTGATCGTCGTCAACGTGACTGTGGATACGATTACCCAGATCCAGTCCCATCTGCTCGCGCATCAGTATGGTGACCTCATCAAGAAAGCCAAACTGAAGGGCCGTCTGCGCTAAGCTCGAGAGGACTTAGGACGCGCCAAGCAAGATAAGGGGCGATAAGAGTGAATATCATCCTGCTGGGCCCGCCGGGAGCGGGCAAGGGCACCCAGGCACAGCGGCTCGTGGAAAGCCGCGGCATGGTCCAGCTGTCGACGGGCGACATGCTGCGCGAGACCCGCAAGGCCGATACCCCGCTTGGCCGCCAGGTCGCCGAGGTCATGGATTCGGGTGCGCTCGTTTCGGACGAGATCGTCTCGGCGATGATCGATGAGAAGCTTGCCAGCCTGCCGGCCGAAACCGGCGTGATCTTCGACGGTTATCCGCGCACCGCCGCGCAGGCCCATTCGCTCGACGACATCCTGGCCGGCCGTGGCCGCAAGCTTGACAGCGTGATCGAGCTCGAAGTGAACGAGGACGCGCTCGTCGAGCGCATCACCGGCCGCTACACCTGTGCCACCTGCGGAAAAGGCTATCACGACAAGTTCGAGAAGCCCAAGGTCAAGGGCACCTGCGACAAGTGTGGTGGCCACGAGTTCAAGCGCCGGCCTGACGACAACGAGGAAACCGTACGCACGCGCATGGCCGAGTATCGCGCCAAGACTGCGCCGATCCTGCCGATCTATGACGCGCGCGGCATCGTCGCACGCGTCGATGGCATGGCCGACATGGACGCGGTGACCCAGTCGATCGAAAAGATTCTCGGCTAGCTCGAACGACGGGGGGAGGGCAGATGCGGAGCTTCGCAATCGCCGCCCTCGCGCTGTGCCTCGCCGCGCCTGCGGGCGGCGAAGTCATCGCCCGCAGCGACAACGGCTTCGTCGTGCGCCATGTCGCCGAAGTCACCGCCAGCCCCGCGGACGCCTGGAAGCAGCTCGTCGTCCCTGCCGACTGGTGGAACGGCGTCCACACTTTCTCGGGCGACGCCAAGAACCTCAGCCTCGATGCGCGCGCCGGCGGCTGCTTCTGCGAAGTGCTGCCGGGAGAGGGGGAGAAGGGTTGGCTCCACCCGCGCGGCGGCGTCGAGCACATGCGTGTGGTCTTCGTCGACCAAGACAAGGCGCTGCGCATGACCGGTGCGCTCGGCCCGCTGCAGTCGGAGGCATTGCAGGGCACGCTCACCGTCACGCTCAAGCCGATCGATGGCGGTACGCGGTTGACCTGGGAATACGTCGTCGGCGGCTTCATGCGCTACAAGCCCGAGCAGATCGTTCCTGCGGTCGACAAGGTGATCGGTGAGCAACTGACGCGCCTAGCCGAGAAGCTGGGCCCCAAGGCATCCGCCGAGACACCGGCCCCAAAGCCGCCCGGCGAGGAGCCCAAGCCGCAGCCGGGCATGGAAAGCGGCCGCTAAGTCCGCCATCGAGCGCAACGCTTCTCGCTTTGACCTCGCCCGAGCGATCCTGTATGGGAATGCCATCAAGCTGGGCTGCGTCGAAGCCGTTCGACGGGCATTGGCTTTTCGTCATCGCGGCGTTGACACTGCCTGCGAATCATTTTAAGCGCGCCCTTCATTCGACAGAAACGGTTGAGTCCGGCCGGCGATTGCTTCGATGCGCGCCAACCGGGCTTTTTGCCTTTGTGTTCCTGTCGGTGAGCAACGCGATGAGATGGGGATGCGCCAGTCCGGTTTCGGACCTGATGTCAGCCCTGTGGAGCATGGAGATTTAAGTGGCTCGTATTGCCGGGGTGAACATCCCCACCAACAAGCGCGTGATCATCGCGCTGACCTATATTCACGGTATCGGTCCCGCCAAGGCGAAAGCGATCGTCGACAAGCTGGGTATCGATCACAGCCGCCGGGTTCAGGACCTGTCCGACCAGGAAGTGCTGCACATCCGCGAGACGATCGACGCCGATCACACGGTGGAAGGCGATCTTCGCCGCGAGACCGCGATGAACATCAAGCGTCTGATGGACCTGGCCTGCTATCGCGGCCTGCGTCACCGCAAGGGCCTTCCGGTCCGCGGCCAGCGCACGCACACCAACGCCCGCACCCGCAAGGGCAAGGCCAAGCCCATCGCCGGCAAGAAGAAGTAAGCTTCGGCTCCAAACCGAACGCTTTCCCTTACCGAGACACGACAGGATACGATCATGGCACGCGAACCCCAGCGCATTAAAAAGCGGGAGCGCAAGAACATCAGCAGCGGCATCGCTCACGTGAATGCCAGCTTCAACAACACGATGGTCACCATCACCGACGCCCAGGGCAATGCGATCAGCTGGTCCTCGGCCGGCATGATGGGCTTCAAGGGCAGCCGCAAGTCGACGCCGTACGCAGCGCAGGTCGCTGCCGACGACGCCGGCAAGAAGGCCGCCGAGCACGGCGTCCGCACCCTCGAGGTCGAGGTCAAGGGCCCCGGCTCGGGCCGCGAGAGCGCGTTGCGTGCCCTCCAGGCCGTTGGTTTCACGATCACCTCGATCCGCGACGTTACGCCGATCCCGCACAACGGGGTTCGGCCTTCCAAGCGCCGCCGCGTCTGATCGAGCTTTACGGCGGGAGGTTCGCTTCCGCCGCATTTCGGATCGGCCGCGGACCCATTCGGGAACGCGGCCGCTGCCGGTTCAAAATGCCCCAGGGCCCAAAATTCATTAGGGGACACCTATGACTGTCAACATCAAGAACTGGCAGGAACTGAAGAAGCCCAACAACCTCGAGGTGAAGGCGGGCAACGACCCCAAACGCCGCGCCACCTTCGTTGCTGAGCCGCTCGAACGCGGTTTCGGCCTGACGCTGGGCAACGCCCTGCGCCGCGTGCTGCTCTCCTCGCTGCAGGGTGCGGCGATCACCTCGATCAAGATCGAGAACGTCCTTCACGAGTTCTCGTCGCTCGCCGGCGTGCGCGAGGACGTGACCGACATCGTCCTCAACGTGAAGCAGATCGCGCTCAAGATGCAGGGCGAAGGCCCGAAGCGTCTCCAGCTCTCGGCGACCGGTCCGGCCGAAGTCACCGCGGGTGACATCGCCGTCTCGGGTGACATGGAGGTGATGAACAAGAACCTCGTGATCTGCCACCTCGACGAGGGTGCGACGCTCAACATGGAGCTCACCGCCGACACCGGTAAGGGCTATGTCCCCGCCGTGGGCAACCGCCCGGTCGACGCGCCGATCGGCCTGATCCCGATCGACTCGCTCTATTCGCCGGTCCGCCAGGTCTCCTACAAGGTCGACAACGCGCGTATCGGCCAGGAGCTGGACTTCGACAAGCTGAGCCTGACCGTCGAGACCGACGGTACGGTGACCCCCGAGGACGCCGTGGCCTATGCCGCGCGCATCCTGCAGGATCAGCTCGCGCTGTTCGTCCACTTCGAGGACGTCACGCCGATGGGTGCCTCGCCGATGATCGGCATGGCGGCTTCGGCTCCGGCGGAAGAGGGCGACACCAACCAGCTCAACCGTTACCTGCTCAAGAAGGTCGACGAGCTCGAGCTGTCGGTGCGTTCGGCCAACTGCCTGAAGAACGACAACATCATCTACATCGGCGACCTGGTCCAGAAGACCGAGGCCGAGATGCTCCGCACGCCGAACTTCGGCCGCAAGTCGCTCAACGAGATCAAGGAAGTGCTCTCGTCGATGGGCCTGCGCCTCGGCATGGACATCCCGGGCTGGCCGCCTGAGAACATCGAAGAAATGGCCAAGAAGCTCGAGCAGGAACTGCTCGGCTGATGGCTCAAGGTCTCACCCCGGCGACGGTCGGGGTGGGAACTGCAAAGGTGTTTGGCGGCCACCTCAAGCGCTGCCTGGTCTGGGCTACCTGATACGGGCCCTTAACGAACGGAGTAGAGAATATGCGTCACAAGGTTGGCCATCGTAAGCTGCAGCGCACCTCGTCGCACCGCAAGGCGCTTCTGCGCAACATGTCGGCGGCGCTCATCAAGCACGAACAGATCACCACCACCGTCTCGAAGGCCCGCGAACTCGCGCCCTACGTCGAGAAGCTGATCACGCTCGGCAAGCGCGGCGGCCTGTCGAACCGCCGTCTGGCTCACGCCCGTCTGCTCGACGATGCGCAGCTCACGAAGCTGTTCGACGTTCTCGCCCCGCGCTACGCTTCGCGCGCCGGCGGCTACACCCGCATCATCAAGGCCGGCTACCGCGCTTCGGACGCCGCGCCGATCGCCGTGATCGAGCTGGTCGACCGTGACGTGTCGGCCAAGGGCCAGGATTCTGGTCCGGTCTACAGCGAGGAAGAGGATTTCGCCGAGGCGTGATCCTTCCCTGCGGCTTCGGCCTCGGACATGACATTGCAAAGGCGGTCGCGAGTGCTAGGCTCGCGGCCGCTTTTGCATTTGGAGAAGAGGATGCCCCGGTTCCCGCTCGCGCCGCTCGCTGCGGCGTGGCTGACCCTAGCCGCAGGTGCATCCGCCCAGGACATGACATCCATCCAGTACCCGGAAACCCGCCGCGGCGACGTCGTCGAAACCCTGTTCGGTGAGAAGATCGCCGATCCCTACCGCTGGCTCGAGAACGACGTCCGCACCGATCCCGAAGTTGCCGACTGGGTAACGCGCGAGAATAAGGTCACCCGCGCCTATCTCGACGGCCTGCCGCAGCACGCCTGGTTCGAGACGCGCATCCGAGCGCTGATGGACTATGAGCGTTTCGGTCTGCCGATGAAGGCCGGGGGGCAACTATTTCTACACGCGCAACTCGGGGCTGCTGAACCAGGCGCAGCTCTATGTCCGCAAGGGGCTGCGCGGCAAGCCGCGGTTGCTGCTCGATCCCAATGGCTGGGCCAAAGACGCCGCCACCGCGCTCGACGCCTGGAAGCCCTCGGACGGCGGCAGGTACCTGCTCTATTCGGTCCAGGACGGCGGCAGCGACTGGCGCATCCTGCATGTGCTCGACGTCGCCTCGGGCCAGGTCCTGCCCGACGAGATCCGCTGGGCCAAGTTCACCGATCTCGCCTGGGTGGGCGAGGAAGGCTTCCTCTATTCGCGCTTTCCCGCGCCGAAGGAAGGCGAGGCCTTCCAGGCGCGCAACTACAACCAGACGGTCTATTTCCACCGCCTCGGCACCCCGCAGGCCGAGGACCAGCTCGTCTATGCGACGCCCGATCATCCCGAGCGCGGCCACAGCGCCGCGGTGACGCAGGACGGCCGCATCGCCGTCATCACCAGCTCGCTGGGCACCGATGCCCGCTATGAGCTGCACACGATCGATCTGGCTCGCCGTTCGCGCGATGGCTGGAAAGCCAAGCCGCTGGTCGAGGGCTTCGAGCACGACTGGAAGCTGGTCGACGGCATGGGCACGGTCCTCTGGTTCGTCACCAACAGCGAGGCGCCGCGCTACCGACTGATGGCGATCGACATCGGCGCGAAGCAGCCAGAATGGCGCGAGCTCGTCCACCAGTCGGCCGAGACGCTGCAGCAGGGCACGATCATCGGCAACCAGCTCGTCCTGCAATATCTCAAGGACGCGTCGAGCCGGGCGCTGATCTTCGACCTCAAGGGCAAGTCGGTGCGCGGCATTTCGCTCAACGGCATAGGCACCGCCGCGGGCTTTGGCGGCAAGCCCGGCGATCCCGAGACCTTCTATGCCTTCACCAGCTTCAACCGGCCGCAGACGATCTACCGGATGAACCTGGCGAGCGGCGAATCCACGCCCTTCGCCGAGCCGAAGCTGGACTTCGATCCGCGCGATTTCGACGTCGATCAGCGTTTCTACACTTCGAAGGACGGCACCCGCGTGCCGATGTTCATCGTCCGCAAGAAGAGCATCGCCGCGGCGGGCAAGCCGGTGCCGACGCTGCTCTACGGCTACGGCGGCTTCGATGTCGCGCTGACGCCGGCCTTCTCCTCGATCCGCATGGCCTGGCTCGAGGCGGGCGGCGCCTTCGCGCTCGCCAACCTGCGCGGCGGCGGCGAGTATGGCCGCGACTGGCACGATGCCGGCCGGCTCGACAACAAGCAGAACGTGTTCGACGATTTCATCGCCGCGGGCGAGTACCTGATCGCCCAGGGTATCACGCCGAAGGACGCGCTAGCGATCCAGGGCGGCTCGAACGGCGGCCTGCTCGTGGGGGCGGTGGTCAATCAGCGGCCCGATCTCTTCGCTGCGGCCAATGCCCAGGTCGGGGTCATGGACATGCTGCGCTTCGACCGCTTCACCGCGGGGCGCTACTGGGTCGACGACTACGGCTATCCCGACCGCGAGAAGGATTTTCGAATTCTGCGTTCCTATTCGCCCTACCACAACATCAAGCCGGGTACGTCCTATCCCGCCATGCTGGTGACCACGGCCGACACCGACGACCGCGTCGTTCCCGGGCACAGCTTCAAGTATACGGCGGCGCTGCAGGCGGCCCATCTGGGCACGCGGCCGCAGCTGATCCGCATCGAGACCCGCGCCGGCCACGGTTCGGGCAAGCCGACCGACAAGGCGATCGAGGAGGGTGCCGACATCCTGGCCTTCCTCGCGGAATGGACCGGGCTGAAGGTTAGGCCGTGATCGCTTCGGCCTGGGCGGGCGTCTCGCCGGTCTGGCTGTAGTAGAGCGGCCAGGCGATCAGCTCGGCCA
This sequence comes from Novosphingobium sp. G106, assembly GCF_019075875.1. Taxonomy (NCBI): domain Bacteria; kingdom Pseudomonadati; phylum Pseudomonadota; class Alphaproteobacteria; order Sphingomonadales; family Sphingomonadaceae; genus Novosphingobium; species Novosphingobium sp. G106. The sequence goes on from NZ_JAHOOZ010000001.1 coordinate 6,069,200, forward strand.
TGTTCTGCGGCGCGCGGGCGAGGCCGGTCGGCGGGAAGCCGTCGGGCCGGTAATAGCTGCCGCAGATCACGTCGAAAATCGGGAAGATCGCGGCGAAGTTGCTGTCGTAGTGTTCGGGCAGGCTCGAATGGTGGCGGCGGTGATAGGCCGGCGTGTTGATCAGCCACGACCAGCGGCCGATGTCGATCCGCAGCCGCGAATGGGTGACGAAGCTCCACAGCGAGGCCAGCCCCGTGGCGCCGGCGATCTCCGGCGTGGGTGCGATGATCAGAGCGGTCGCGGCCCAGATCGTGACCTTTTTGATCAGCGGATCGGCCCAGTAATGGCGCTGCGTCGTCAGCGCCGACATGTCGGGGTCCGAGTGGTGCAGCGAATGCATCGCCCAGAGCAGCGGGATGCGATGCTGCGCGCGGTGGAACAGGTATTCGCCCAGGTCGCTGACGATCAGGAAGGCGGGAAAGCCGATCCAGAAGGGCAGGGCGGCACCGTCGATCAGCGACGGGCTGGCGGGCAGCTCAAAAGGCCAGTGGACGGCGATTCCGGTGAAGAGCAGCAGCGCCCAGGCCTGCAGGTTGATCCACCAGTCGCTGCGCGCGCGCTGCGCGACGCGCTCGATTGCGGTCAAGGCCAGCACCGTGCCGATCAGCGGCGAGAAGGGAAGCGCCAATACCATCGTCCCGTCTTACCGGGCGCGTAGTTAACACCGGGTATTTGCCTTCGCCTTCAATCGGTTCAGACTTGCGAAAGCGACTCTGTGCGAGTCGTGATACCTTGGGCATCAAGGGGTTGCTGGCCATGATCATTCTTCGCTCGCGTGCCGCCGCTGCGCTCGCCGCAGCCGCGGCGCTTTCGCTCACCGCCACGCCGGCCATGGCGCGCGGATGGCATCGTCACGGCGACGGGATCGACGGTGGCGATGTCGTAGCCGGACTGCTGATCTTCGGCGGCATTGCGGCGATTGCGGCTGCCGCGAGCAGCAAGTCGAACAAGGATCGCCAGGCGCGCGCGGACGACGGTTATCGTGACGACGGCTACCGGGATGACGGTTACCGCGACGACCGGGACTATCGCGATGACGGACAGCACTATGTGCCGCCGGCGAGCCGGTACAGCCCCGGTACCAGCAACTGGCGCTCCGGCGTCAGCGTCGACGGTGCGGTCGATGCCTGCGTCGGCGAGGTCGAGCGCGGGACGCGTTCGATCGACAGCATCGAGGCGGTCAACCGCGACGGCGATGGCTGGCGCGTTTCGGGCCGCGTCCGCGGCGGCAACGACTTCGCCTGTTCGGTCGCCGGCGATGGCCGCGTGCGGAGCGTCAGCGGGCTCTAATCGGCCTTCCTGCCGCCATAGACCGGTAGCGCCAGATCCCAGTGCATCGCCGCGCCGCGCAGGGCGAAGCCGGCCAGCGCGGCAAAGGCCCATACCAGTGCGGCCGGTAGGTGTAGCAGTGTGCCGACCACAGCCAACGTTGCAGTCAGCGCGGCCGCTGTCACGTAGAGTTCGCGCCGCATCAGGATCGACGGCTCGCCGGCGAGCACGTCGCGGATGATCCCGCCGACGCAGGCCGTGATCACACCCATCAGTGCTGCCGCCACGGGCGGCACGCCATAGCCGAGCGCCTTGACCGTCCCCAGCACCGAATAGGCGGCGAGGCCCGCGGCGTCGGCCCATTCGAGCAGGCGGCCCTGCCACCAGACATGCGGCGTGAACCAGGCGAGCAGCGGCACGGCGAGGCAGACGGGTGCCACCAGCGGATCATGGATCCAGAACACCCGCGCACCGATCAGCAGGTCGCGCACCGAGCCGCCGCCGACGCCGGTCACCAGTGCGAAGAAGCACATGGTAACGAAGTCCTGCCGCAGCCGCGCCGCGAGCAGCGCGCCGGTCAGTGCGAAGACGGCGATGCCGGACAGATCGAGCACCCGGACGAGCTCGGCGAGGGCGGGGACGGTCGGCGGCATCGTGCCGCCTATAGCATCATCCGCATGGAAGCGCAGGTCCGCTCCTACGGGCGCTGCGCAGGCTCGTTCGCGATGAGCGTCACGCAGCCGAGCGTGGCGGCGAACAGGCCGAAGCCGACGAGGACGAGCGCTTCGAAGTGGGAAGCGATAAAGTCGAACATGGTCTTCTCCAGAACGGGACGGCTCTTCCTGCCGCCCGCCTGGTTGCGAGGCTTTGATCGGGATCAAAATCGAACGCGGGCGCCGAAAAACGCCCGCGCATCCGGTGCCTACATATGGATCGGCTTGCCGCGTACCGCCATCGCCGCTTCCTTGACCGCTTCGGAGTGCGTCGGGTGGGCGTGGCAGGTATAGGCGATGTCCTCGCTGGTCGCGCCGAATTCCATCGCCTGCGCGGCCTGGGCGATCATAGTGCCGGCGACCGAGGCGATCATCCAGACGCCGAGCACGCGGTCGGTCTGGGCGTCGGCGATGACCTTGACGAAGCCATCGGTCTCGCGGTTGGTCTTGGCGCGGCTGTTGGCGAGCATCGGGAACTTGCCGACCTTCACCTCGCGCCCCTTGGCGGCCATGGCTTCCTTCGCCTGCTCTTCGGTCAGGCCGACGCCGGCGATCTCGGGCATCGTATAGACTACGGAGGGGATCACGTCGTGGTTCACGACGCCGATCTGCCCGGCGATGTTCTCGGCCACCGCGATGCCCTCGTCCTCAGCCTTGTGCGCGAGCATCGGGCCCGGGATGACGTCGCCAATCGCCCAGACGCCTGGGACCTTGGTCGCGAAGTCATGGCCGGTTTCGATCTGGCCGCGCTTGTTGAGCTCAAGCCCGATCTGATCGAGCCCGAGGCCTTCGGTGTTCGGCCGCCGCCCGATCGAAACGAGTACGCAGTCGGCTTCCAGCATTTCGGCTGCACCGCCCGCGGCGGGTTCGAGCGTCAGCGTGACCTTCTTGCCCTTGACCACGGCCTTGGTGACCTTGGTCGAGAGCTTGAACTCCATGCCCTGCTTCTTGAACAGCTTGCCGGCTTCCTTGCGGACCTCGCCGTCCATGCCGGGCAGCAGCTGGTCCAGGAATTCAACCACGGTGACCTTGGCGCCGAGCCGGCGCCAGACCGAACCCAGCTCGAGCCCGATCACGCCGCCGCCGATCACCACCATGTGCTCGGGCACGCGATCGAGCGCCAGCGCGCCCGTGCTGTCGACGATCAGGCCCTTGGCATTGTCGACTTCGACGCCGGGCAGCGGCGTCACCGACGAACCCGTGGCGATGACCACGTTCTTGGCGGTCACCGTCTTGCCAGCGACGGCGACGGTATGGGCATCGCGGAAGGCGGCGTGGCCCTGCAGCCAGTCGACCTTGTTCTTCTTGAACAGGAAGGCGACGCCGCCGGTCAGGTCCTTGACCGCATTGGCCTTCTCGCCCTGCAGCGCAGGCAGGTCGAGCTCGACGCCGCTGGTCTTGACGCCGAACTTGGCGAGCGTGCCGTGCGCGGCTTCCTCGAACAGTTCGGAGCCGTGGAGCAGCGCCTTCGAGGGAATGCAGCCGACGTTGAGGCAGGTACCGCCCAGCGTCTCGCGGCTTTCGGCACAGGCGGTCCTGAGCCCGAGCTGCGCTGCGCGGATCGCCGCGACATAGCCGCCCGGGCCAGCACCGATGACGAGGACGTCGTAGTCGTATTCAGCCATGATATCTCCGTCGGCCGCCGCCGCTTACTCTTGCATGGAAAACTGCTGCCCGGTGCGCGCTTCCCACTTCTTGCGATAGTCGTAGGGCGACGTTCCGGGCACCAGATAGGTGTAGAAGAACTTGATTGCATCGGTGCTCTGCGGGAAGCGGCCGATGTCGAACCAGCCGCCGCGCTCGGTATAGGTCACCAGCCACTCGCCATCCTGCCGGAACAGGCAGAGGCAGTTGTCGATCGGCTGGACGATCTCGCTGCGATCATAAGTCGCGGACCAGCGATGGCGGTCGACGCGCGACGCTTCGAGCGCGAAAGCCAGCAGGCTCAGCGTCTTGCGGTCTTCGCGCTCGATGATGTGGGGCGGCGTCATGGCTTGTCGATCAGCTGCTCGGGCTGGCAGCAGGCGGCTGCACCGTCTTCAGGCACTCGGCCATGATCGGGTTGGCCTGGCTCTCCGACATCGTCAGCTTGTCGCGCGCCGAATACTTCTTGTTGATCTCGGCGATCGTGCAGCCGCAGACCTTGCCGGCAATGTCGTTCGGCACGCCCGTCCGCGTCGCCGAGGCGACGCAGGACGAGACGAAGTTCTGGTCGAACTTCTCGCTGAACGCCTGTTCGCTCTTCTTCCCGCAAGCCGCCAGCGGCAGCGAGAGACACAGCAGAGCGAGCAGGGTTCCGCGCATCGGTACGTTCCTTTGGGCCGGTTCCTCAGAGGTCGATCAGCAGCCGCGTCGGGTCCTCGATCGCTTCCTTGATCGTCTTGAGCGCAGTCACCGCCTCGCGGCCGTCGATCAGGCGGTGGTCGTAGGAGAGCGCCAGGTACATCATCGGGCGGATGACGATCTCGCCGTTCCGCACCACGGCGCGGTCCTCGATCCGGTGCAGGCCGAGCACGGCCGACTGCGGCGGGTTGATGATCGGGGTGGACATGAGCCCGCCGAAGATGCCGCCGTTGGAGATGGTGAAAGTGCCGCCCTTCATGTCGTCCATCGTCAAGGAGCCGTCCTTGGCGCGCTTGCCGAGGTCGGCGATCGACTTCTCGATGTCGGCGAAGGACAGGCTGTCGACGTTGCGGACCACCGGCACGACGAGTCCGTTGGGCGCCGAGACCGCGACCGAGAGGTCGACATAGTCGAAATAGACGATCTCCTGAGCGCCTTCTGGGCCGTCGATCTGGGCATTGACCGCGGGGATGTCCTTGAGCGCCAGGCAGGCCGCCTTGGCGAAGAACGACATGAAGCCCAGCTTCACCCCGTGCTTCTTGACGAACAGGTCCTTGTAGCGGTCGCGCGCGGCGATCACTTCGGTCATGTCGACGTCGTTGAACGTGGTCAGCAGCGCTGCGGTATCCTGCGCGCTCTTGAGCCGCTTGGCGATCGTCTGGCGCAGCCGCGTCATCTTGACGCGTTCCTCGCGGCGCTCGCCCCCAAAGGCTGAACCGCTCGCGGGGGCGGGCGAAGGTGCTGGCGTCGGCGCGGGGGCAGGGGCCGAGACCGCCGGGGCGGGCGCGGCCTGCTTGGCCTGCGCGGCGTGGACGATGTCTTCCTTGGTCAGGCGGCCGTCCTTGCCCGTGCCGCGCACGGTCGAGGGGTCGATGCCATATTCGAGTACCGCGCGGCGCACCGAGGGGGAGAGCACCGCGGCGTCGCCTTCGGCCGCGGCGGGCGCTTCCTTCGGCGGCAGCGTGTCGGAGGCGGGCGGAATGGCCTTTTCCTCGCGCGGGGCGACCGGCGCGGCGCCGGCGACTGCGGTCGCATCCTCGATCGTCGCGATCAGCGCGCCGACCGCGACCGTGTCGCCTTCCTTGGCGATGTGCTGGCCCATGACGCCCGCGACCGGGGCCATGACGTCGATCGCGACCTTGTCGGTCTCGAGGCTGGCGATCGGCTCGTCGAGCTTCACCGGCTCACCGGGCTGCTTGAGCCAGGTGCCGATCGTGGCCTCGGACACCGATTCACCTAGAACGGGGACTTTGACTTCGCTTGACATCGTGGACCTTTCCTAGACCGCCCGACTTGAGCTGATACGGCCTGCGATCACTTCTTGCCGGAACGGCGGCGGATTTCGGAGCGGACCGACAGGCCCAGCGCATCGGCGACGAGCGCGCCCTGCTCGGCCTCGTGTCGCTTGGCGAGCCCGGTCGCGGGCGAGGCGCTGGCCGAGCGGCCGGCATAGCGGATCGCGCGGACCTTGCTCTTGGCTTCCTTGAGCGAGTCCTCGATCAGGTGCTCGACGAAGAACCAGGCCCCCCTGGTTCTTCGGCTCTTCCTGGCACCAGACCACCTCTTCAAGATTGGTCAGCTTGGCCAGGCGCAGCGCCAGCGGCTCGCCGGGGAACGGATAGAGCTGTTCGAGCCGGACCACGGTGACGTCCTTGAGCTCGGCCGCGTCGCGCGCTTCCATCAGGTCGTAGCCGACCTTGCCCGAGCAGAGCACGAGCTTCTTCACGGCCTCGTCGGCCGGCGGGGTGCGGTCCGACATGATGCGGCGGAAGTGGCTTGGGCCGACGAAATCCTCGAGCTCCGACTTCGCCAGCGGATGCCGCAGCAGCGACTTCGGCGTCATGATGATCAGCGGCTTGCGGAACGAGCGGTGCATCTGCCGGCGCAGCACGTGGAAGTAGTTCGACGGCGTCGTGATGTTGCAGACCTGGATGTTGTCCTGCGCGCAGAGCTGCAGGAAGCGTTCCAGGCGCGCCGACGAGTGCTCGGGGCCCTGGCCCTCGTAACCGTGCGGCAGCAGCAGGACGAGGCCGTTGGCGCGCAGCCACTTGGCTTCGGCCGCGGCGATGTACTGGTCGATGATGATCTGTGCGCCGTTGGCGAAGTCGCCGAACTGCGCTTCCCAGCAGACCAGCGTCTTGGGATCGGTCATCGCATAGCCGTACTCGAAGCCGAGCACGCCATATTCCGAAAGCGGGCTGTCGAGCACTTCGAAGCGGCCGTGCGGCACGGTCGCCAGCGGAATGTACTTGTTCTCGGTGTTCTGATCGACCCAGACCGCGTGGCGCTGGCTGAACGTGCCGCGGCCCGAGTCCTGGCCCGACAGGCGGACGCCGTAGCCTTCGGAGATCAGGCTGCCGAAAGCCAGCGCCTCGCCGGTCGCCCAGTCGAAGCCTTCGCCGGTCTTGAACGCCTGGCGCTTGCCGTCGAGCACGCGGTTCAGCGTCTTGTGGATCTCGAGCCCTTCGGGAACCGTGGTCAGCGTGCGGCCGAGGCTGTCGAGCAGCTTGGTCTCGATGCCGGTGGGCACGTTGCGGCGCGCGTTCTCGGGGTCGTTCGGCTTGTTGAAGCCGCTCCAGCGCCCGGCGAACCAGTCGGCCTCGTTGGGCTTGTAGCTCTTGGCCGCCTCGAACTCGGTTTCGAGCGTGGCGACGAAGTTCTCGGAGTATTCGCCGAGGTAGCCCGCGTCGATCACGCCTTCCTCGACCAGCCGCTTGGCATAGATCTCCGACACCGGCGGATGCTGGCGGATCTTGGCGTACATCAGCGGCTGGGTGAAGCTGGGCTCGTCGCCTTCGTTGTGACCGAAGCGGCGATAGCACCACATGTCGATCACCACGTCCTTGTCGAACTTCTGGCGGAAGTCGATGGCGAGCTTGCAAGCGAAGGTCACCGCCTCGGGATCGTCGCCGTTGACGTGGAAGATCGGCGCCTGGACGCCCTTGGCGACGTCCGACGGGTAGGGGCTGTTGCGCGCGAACTGCGGACTGGTGGTGAAGCCGATCTGGTTGTTGATGATGAAGTGCAGACAGCCGCCGGTGGCATAGCCGCGGATGCCCTGGAAGCCGAGGCATTCCCAGACGATGCCCTGGCCGGCGAAGGCGGCGTCGCCGTGCAGCAGCACGGGCAGAACCTGGTCCTTCTCGCCGAGGTCGTCGCGCATGGTCAGCGTGGCGCGGACCTTGCCGAGCACGACGGGATCGACCGTCTCGAGGTGCGAGGGGTTGGGCACAAGACTCATGTGCACCTTGATCCCGTCGAACTCGCGGTCGGTCGAGGTGCCGAGGTGGTACTTGACGTCGCCCGAGCCGCCGACGTCCTCGGGGTTGGCCGAGCCGCCCGAGAATTCGTGGAAGATCACGCGGTAGGGTTTGGCCATGACATTGGCGAGGACGTTGAGGCGGCCGCGGTGCGACATGCCGACGACGATCTCGCGCACGCCCATCTGGCCGCCGCGCTTGATCACGGCTTCGAGCGCCGGGATCATCGATTCACCGCCGTCGAGGCCGAAGCGCTTGGTGCCGACGTACTTGCGGCCGAGGAACTTCTCGTACTGCTCGCCGCGGACGACGGCCTGGAGGATCGCCTTCTTGCCGAGAATGGTGAAGTCGATCGACTTGTCGGCGCCTTCCATGCGGTCCTGGAGGAAGCGGCGTTCCTCCACGTCCGAGATGTGCATGTATTCGAGGCCGACCTTGCCGCAGTAGTTGGCGCGCAGGATCGCGACGAGCTCGCGGATAGTCGACCATTGCAGGCCGAGGAAGCCGCCGACGAAGATCTTGCGATCGAGCGCGGCGCCCGAGAAACCGTGATATTCGGGCGAGAGATCGGCCGGGATTTCCTCGCTGGCCAGGCCCAGCGGATCGAGATCGGCCGCCAGGTGGCCGCGCACGCGGTAGGTGCGGATCAGCAGCATCGCGCGCAGCGAGTCCGACGCCGCGGCTTCGAGCGCACCTTCGTCAAGCGGCGCGCCGGCCTTCTCGGTGGCGGCCTTGACGGCGGCCTTCATCACGGTCGGGTCGAGCGCCTGGGTCAGGTCGTCCTCGTCCGCTCCGCCGACCAGCGGCCAGCCGGCACGCTGCCAGCTCGGACCCGGCTGGGGATCGTCGGGAAGGAAGTCGAAGTTTTCGTTACCCATAGCGCGCAACCTCATGTGCCCCCGCGCGGCGCGGGAGCCTCAGGTATTTGCAGGGGAGCGCGAGTGCCGCGCTCCCACGGATGTACCTCCAGAAACGGGAGGTGTTATGCGAGTTCCTTGAGCAGGCCCGAAAGCGTCGTGCCGAGCTCCGAAGGCGAGGGGCTCACGCGGATGCCCGCGGCTTCCATCGCCGCGATTTTGTCCTCGGCGCCGCCCTGGCCGCCCGAGACGATCGCGCCGGCGTGGCCCATGCGGCGGCCCGGAGGCGCCGTGCGGCCGGCGATGAAGCCGACCATCGGCTTGCGGCGGCCCTTCTTGGCCTCGTCGCGCAGGAACTGCGCGGCTTCTTCCTCGGCCGAACCGCCGATCTCGCCGATCATGATGATCGACTTGGTCGCGTCGTCCGCGAGGAACAGCTCGAGCACGTCGATGAAGTTGGTGCCGTTGACCGGGTCGCCGCCGATGCCGACCGCGGTGGTCTGGCCGAGGCCTTCGTTGGTCGTCTGGAACACGGCTTCATAGGTCAGCGTGCCCGAACGCGAGACGACGCCGACCGAGCCCTTCGAGAAGATCGAGCCGGGCATGATGCCGATCTTGCATTCGCCGGGGGTCAGGACGCCGGGGCAGTTCGGGCCGATCAGGCGCGACTTCGAGCCCGACAGCGCGCGCTTGACGCGGACCATGTCGAGCACCGGAATGCCCTCGGTGATCGCGACGATCAGCTCGATCTGCGCGTCGATCGCCTCGAGGATCGCGTCGGCGGCACCCGCCGGCGGAACGTAGATGCAGCTCGCCGTGGCGCCCGTTGCGGCCTTCGCTTCGGCGACGGTGTCGAACTGCGGCAGGTTCAGGTGGCTCTGGCCGCCCTTGCCGGGGGTCACGCCCGCGACCATCTGCGTGCCGTATGCCAGCGCCGCTTCGGTGTGGAAGCTGCCGGTCGAGCCGGTCATGCCCTGGGTGATGACCTTGGTGTTCTTGTCGACGAGAATGGACATTCAGTGCTCCTGGGGAGGAAGTTTGGGTCCTTGGGCCGAATTCTATCGGCCCCTGAAAATCAACCGAGGCTTAAATCAACCGAGGCTCGGGTCGATGCCCTTGCAGGCAACCAGCAGTTCCTTGACCGCGTCGATCGACACCTGGAGGCCGGCCTTGGCCGTGGCATCCAGCTCGATCTCGATCACTTCCTCGACGCCGCCGGCGCCGATGATCACGGGGACGCCGACATAGAGGTCGTCGATGCCGTACTTGCCCTGGACGCGCGCGGCGCAGGGCAGGACGCGCTTCTGGTCGCCCAGATAGCTCTCGGCCATGCTGATCGCCGAGGCGGCAGGCGCGTAGAACGCCGAGGTGCCCATCAGGCCGACGATCTCGCCGCCGCCGTTGGCGGTGCGCTTGATGATCGCGTCGATCTTGTCCTGGGTCGTGCGGCCCATCTTGATCAGGTCGGGAACCGGGATGCCCTTGACGGTCGAATAGGCTGCGACGGGGACCATCGTGTCGCCGTGGCCGCCGAGCACGAAGCTGGAAACGTCACGCACCGAGACGCCGAATTCCTGGGCGAGGAAGGTCGAGAAGCGCGCCGAGTCGAGCACGCCGGCCATGCCGACGACCTTGTTGTGCGGCAGGCCCGAGAATTCGCGCAGCGCCCAGACCATCGCATCGAGCGGATTGGTGATGCAGATGACGAAAGCGTCGGGGGCGTTGGCCTTGATGCCTTCGCCGACGGCCTTCATGACCTTGAGGTTGATGCCCAGCAGGTCGTCGCGGCTCATGCCCGGCTTGCGGGGCACGCCGGCGGTGACGATGATGACGTCCGCGCCCGCGATGTCCTTGTAGTCGTTGGTGCCCTTGACGTCGACGTCGTAGCCTTCGACCGGGCCGCACTGCAGCAGGTCGAGCGCCTTGCCCTGGGGAACGCCCTCGACGATGTCGAACAGGACGACATCGCCCAGTTCCTTCTGCGCGGCCAGGTGGGCCAGCGTGCCGCCGATGTTGCCAGCGCCGATGAGGGCGATCTTCTTGCGAGCCATGGGTAGACAGTCCTTCAGTGGGCGCATCGTGCGCGTCGGCGGAAGGCAGCCTGCTCGTGTCCCGCGGGGCAGGCGCCGGGTTTTCGTGAGGTGCCCTAGGCGCGTGAAACGCGCATTGCAACCGCGAAAAGAACCGGGAAACACGGATTTATCAGGGTTTTTGCGATAACAGTTCGCAATAGCAAGAGAGCCTTCAAAAGAGGCCCCGAAGCGATCCACGCTGGGTCATTTCATGGCCGCGGCCATGGCAGATTTGTGACTTAGCCGCGCCGCCGAGTCTTGCCGCTGGCGCTCTCGCGTTCCTTGGCGAGCAGCATGGCGGCGAGGTAGTCGGGCACCGGGCGGCTGAAGTAATAGCCCTGGCCGAGCGTACAGCCGGCTTCGGAAACGGCGCGGACCTGCTCGATCGTCTCCAGACCCTCGGCGACGATCTCCATGCCCAGCGTCGCGCCCATGCCCGAGACCGCGCGGATAATCGCGTCGCTCTTCTTACCCTGGTTGATGCCCGAGACGAAGCTGCGGTCGACCTTGATCTTCGAGAACGGATACTTGTTCAGATAGCCCAGCGAGGAGTAGCCCGTGCCGAAATCGTCGAGCGCGAAGCGCACGCCGGCGTCGGCCAGCTCGTTTATGAAGTTCTCGGTGTTCTGGCTGTGGTCGAGCAGGACGGTCTCGGTGATCTCGAGCTCGAGCCGCGCGGGGGATAGCTTGGCGTCGCGCAGCGCCGAGAGGATGCCCAGCGCGGCGCCCGGCGCCTTGATCTGCAGCGGCGAGAGGTTGACCGCGATCGTGATGTCCTCGGGCCACTGCGCCGCGGCCTTGGCCGCCTGGGCAGTGATCCAGTTGCCCAGCGTGATGATCGCGCCGGTTTCCTCGGCAACGGGGATGAATTCGTCGGGGCGCAGTTCGCCCTTCTCGGGATGGAACCAGCGCACCAGCGCCTCGAAGGCGCGGATGCGGCCGGTCTCGAGATCGACCAGCGGCTGGAAGAAGATCGACAGCTCGTCGCGCTGGAGCGCGAGACGCAGCTCGGTCTCGATCTCGCGGCGGCGGACGAGGTTGCGCGTCATCGACGGGTCGAAGAAGGTGACCTGCTTGCGGCCGTTGACCTTCGAGCGATAGAGCGCGAGGTCCGCGCCCTGCATCAGCGTGTCGAAGTCCTCGCCGTCGTCGGGGAGCAGGGCGATGCCCATCGAGCTGGCGATTTCGAGCCGATCGTCGTCGATGCGGATCGGCCGGCTGATCTCGTCCATCATGCGGCTGGCGAGTTGCTCGACCTCGCGGCGGCCGGTCATCTCGCAGGCGACGATGAATTCGTCGCCGCCGAAGCGGGCGACGGTGGCTTCGCTGGGGGCGCAGGCCTTCAGGCGGCTGGCGATTTCGGCGAGGAGCTTGTCGCCGGTCTGGTGGCCCAGGGAGTCGTTGACCTCCTTGAAGCGGTCGAGGTCCATCCAGAACAGCGCGAATTTCTTGTCCGGATCGATCTTTGGAAGTTGTTCGGCGAGATGGTGGTTCAGGCCGGCGCGGTTGAGCAGGCCGGTGACCACGTCCGAGCGGGCAAGCACCTGCATCTTTTCGGCGAGGCGGGAGCTGGTCTCCGCGGCAGCGATCGAATTGCGCAACACCCTGAAAACATTGACCGCGATGGAAATCATCGCCAGCGCAAAGAGTGCCAGCGACGCCGCCAGGAACCTGGGGGCGATGCCTGGCTTGCTTATCAGCACGATGCAGGCGGGCGTGATGGAAAGCATGAGCTGGCCGATGGCGATCGGCAGCCTGCCTGCATTGCGCGCGCTGATGCCCGCGCCGTAGCCAATGGCGGCGGTAAAGGTCATCAGCTGGATTATGGTCGGCGCATCCAGGGCGATGCAGGCGGCGGCGAGCGTGCCGAGCGCCGTTGCATAACTGAAGGCGCCGGTCTCGAATACCCGTTCGAGCAGCTTGGTGTTGCCCTGCTTTCGATAGGGCAACGAATAGGCGACAATCACGCGCGATATGGCGACGGCAGCAACGATGGCCGCAATCACGGTAATGGTGGGATTTTTGGAGTCGTGAGCGGCAACGGCGCTGGTCGTCACGCCAACCATCGCGCCCATCGCAAGGCTCGAAGGATTTTGATACAGGCTCTCGACCAGAATCCGGCGGACCCTGTCGTCTATAGCATCGGTGCCGAGCCGCACCCGCTTCTTATTGAAGTAGCCTTTAATCGCGCGCTCCAGACTTGCACCACGATCCATAGCCAGTGGGGGTGATCGAATGGTTAATGGCCGGTGGAAAAACAGGTTAGCGTTACGCCTTGCTGATCGCCAGAATTAAGCCTGGTTGTCCGCAGAAACAGCTTGCCCTGGATTCGTATGGTTAATATTTCCTCAATATGGGCACTCAGGCGCAAGAGCAGCTAAAAGGTCGGGCGGTTCCGCCGCTAATTGGCGGCGAGGCCCGATCATCGCCCGAAGAACACGGGCTGATCGTTCGCGATGACCGATTTTGCCGAACCGACCGGCCCTCGCGCTGGTGGATGAAGGGCGATCCGGTCGCGACGGCCTGGTTCAATTCCGTATCCGCCAGCCTGCCCCGCGGCGAGGCGTTCTTCATCGACACGATGAAGAATTTCCGTGACGAAATGCCGCCGGGCCTCGCAACCGAAGTTCGCGATTTCATCCGTCAGGAAATCAACCACACCCGCGAACACGTCGCCTTCAACCGCATCGTTGCCGACCATGGATACGATGTCGAATCCATTGAGCGCGGGATCGCCGACATGCTCTCGCTCGCCGAGGGCCGGCCGCGCGAAGTCAATCTTGCAGTGTCGATCGCTCTCGAACACTTCGCCGCCTCGATCAGTCACGAGTTGCTGGCCGATCCCTCCTATCTTGCTGGCGCCGAGCATGAGCCGGCCGAGCTGTGGCGCTGGCATGCCGCGGAGGAAATCGAGCACAAGGGCTTGGTTTTCGACGTCTGGCTCCACGTCACGCGCGACTGGAGTGCGTGGAAGCGCTGGAAGACGATGGCGCTGGTCGCTCTGCTCATCACCCGCAAGTATTTCCGCAATCGCGTGCGTGACGCGCTGGGACTGATGGCCCAGGACGGGTTGACCGGCTGGCGGGCACGGACGCGGCTCTACTGGTACCTGTGGGGCAACCCCGGAATGATCCGGCGGCTGTTGCCGCATTGGGGCCGCATCCTTCTGCCCGGTTTCAAACCTTGGGATCTGGACAATAGCGGCCTGATCCGGCTCTATCGCCAGCGGGACGAGACGGCTGCGCCCGCGCTGGTTCAGGCGGAATAGAGCGGGCGGTTCAGCGGTTTCGGCTTTCCGGTTCTTGCGCTAGCTGACCGCCGTCGAGGCGCTATTCAGCCGTGGTTCGCCGCGTCCTGGCGGGCGGCGACGGCATCGGCCATGCGCCGGTCGAGCATCCGGCAAATGCCCAGCCACCAGCGGTACTGGCTGTTGTCGCCGGCGAAGAAAGCGGTCTCGGCCATGTCGCGAGCGGCATTGGCGGCGCCGAGGCCATGCGCGGCGAAATGGCGCAGCGCCGCGCGCAGCATCCGGTCGTCGCCGAGGCCGCCGGCGTTGTCGTTCACCGCCTCGCGGGGAAAAGCGCCGCCGAGCACGTTGCGCAGATGGCTGTCTCCAGGGTCGGCGGCAGCGTAACGGATCATCATTGCGGCAAGCACTCCGGCAAATTCTTGCCGCCTTACCTAGAGGCCCACACCTAAGCCTTGGTTCTGGCCTATGGTTGCCGCACTGTTCACCATATTGTCAGTTAGCGCCAATCGGTTGGCGCCAATTGTTGGATGGGCTGTCAGTTGCCCGGCTCGGCGATCCAGCGGCCGCTCTGTTCGTACTCGGGAAGCACGCCGGTGGAAGCGGGTAGGCCGTCGCCGCGATAGAGCGCATCGCCGCCGCGGCGCTGGAGTTCGGCCGAATAGACCGGCGCCGCATAGACAGGCGCCGCTGCCTTGGCCGCGACCAGGCCTGCGGGGGCATTGGTCTGGGCCAGCTTGAGCCCGGCATCGTAGGCGCGCTGGATGGCGACCGGATCGGGCGCGGCCGCTTCGACGGCGTCCAACACCGCGCCGCGCTGGTGCGGCTGGGCCAGCGGCTCGCCGCCGGCATAGGCGAAACGGAAGGTCCCGGGCGCCCCGGCTGCGCCGCCGAAGCGGTAGAAGCGGTGCGCGCCGATCGTCCCGAGGTAGGTCAGCGTCGGCGCCCAGTAGGGATGGACCGCGACCGTGTGGTAATGCGTGGCGAGGCCGACCGGCGCATAGACGTAGCCCGACAGGGCATCGCGCGCGACATCCTCGGCGCGCTGCCAGAACATGCGGACAGGCACGCGTGCCAGCGATCCGTCGCAGGTGAAGCTGAACTGGCAGCCGGTGTTCTTCTCCGACCCCTGATAGACCACGCCGCAGACCGTCTTGGGATAGGCCGGATGCGCGACGCGGTTGAGCACGACCTGCGCCACGGCGCGCTGGCCGGCGTCGGGCTCGCTCGCCGCTTCGTAATAGATCGCCGCGGTCAGGCATTGCAGTGCGCGGCTGCGGTCGACCCCGCTGTTGTCGACGCGCAGCGCCCGCGCGGCGGGACCGACCGGATCGAGCAGGGTCGGAGCGGCCTCGGCATCCGAATGGACGCCCTGGTCCAGCCGTGCGGGCGCCGGATCGTTCGACAGGTAATAGAACGCCGCGCCGGGAAAGCTGTCGCCCGGCCGCTCGAAAGGCATCGGGGTTACCGCCTGCTCGGCGCGGCCGGCGGGGTCGATCTCGAAACTCCAATCGGCTGGAGCCGCAAAGGCCGGCAGCGCGACGGCTGCCGCCAGGACGACCGCGCGCCGCCCATAGTGCCGAGGCGCCTTGACCGCGCGCAGGCTGCGCACGCGCGACCGCCGGATCCGCGCGGAGAAATCGCGCGGGGGCAGATCGTTCAGAGTCATGGCATCGGTCGGGTTCATCGGCCTCGCTGGTCGCTACGCGCGGGAACCCGCGTATCGTCTCGGGCGCCGCTCCGCAGCCGGGGATTTCCCGGCGTACCGAAGCGGCACAGTGCCAGCTCATAGCCTTAAGGGTTTAACCAATCGCCCTCGGAGACCCTGCGGCAAGGTGCGCAGGACGCGCAAAGGCCTCTCCGCGGGGGCGAAGAGGCTGTGTTCAATGGAAGTGCGGTTCAGAGTTCGGGGAACAGCCGGGTCTTGTGCGGCTCGGTCGATTCCGTGCCCATCTTGCGCCGCAGGTTGCGGTGCAGATCGAACAGCAGCGAGCCCGTGGCGAACCTTTCGTCGCGGCCAAAGAAGCGGCGGCGATAGCGGGCGAGGGTGCCTAGGGACATGATCCTTCCTCTCGGCGGTGGTCGAATTGCGACCCCTTTCCAGCGCGGCGGGGGGTGGGGGAGGAGCGCCGGAAAGGGATCGTCGATCCTGTAACGCGGACAGGGCGGGAGAGTTCCTGCAGGCTATGATGATCGGGTCCGGTTGCCGCTGCTGGTAATGTCGGTGGTGGATGCTTTGGCGGCTTTCCAAGTCCGCGGCGATTGCTATGAGCCGCAGCGGAAACAGAGGTTCGGGGAAGGGGCAGGTCATTCTTCGCTATTCGACGGCGGTCGCCGCCCTGCTGCTCGCGCCCGGCGCGCAGGCGGCGGACGCACCGCCTGCCTCCCGACCGGCTCCATCGCAGTCGGTCACGCTGTCGCCGGCCCAGCTGTTCGAGCTGGCGGACCGCGCGCGCGACGCCGGCGATTTCGCCGTGGCCGAGACCGCCTATCGCGCGCTCGCGGAAAATCCCGACATCGAGCTGCGCAGCGAAGCGCGTTTCCGGCTTGGCCTGATGCTGGCCGACCGCATGGGCAAATACCGCGACGCGGCGGTGATCTTCCGCCAGATCCTCGACGAGAAGCCCAAAGCCGCGCGTGTCCGGCTCGAGCTGGCGCGGATGCAGGTGCTGATGGGCAATGCCGGCGCGGCCGAGCGCGAGTTCCGCGCGGTCGAGGCGACGACCACGCTGCCGCCCGATGTCGAGCGCATGGTCCGCTTCTACGCCAATGCGATGGGTGCCCGGAAGCCCTTCGGCGGCTCGATCGAGGTTGCGCTCGCGCCCGACAGCAACGTCAACCGCGCGACGCGTTCGGACACGCTGGGCACGGTGATCGGCGACTTCACGCTCGACGACAATGCCAAGGCGCGCTCGGGCGTGGGGCTCGACCTGCGCGGCCAGGCCTATGTCCGCCTGCCCGCGAGCAATGCCATGGACCTGCTGGCCCGCGTCGGCGGCAGCGGCAGCTTCTACCGCGCGCACGAATTCGACGACTATGCCCTGTCCCTCCAGGCCGGTCCCGAATTCACCGTCGGCCGCGACACCATCGCGCTGTCGGCCGGGCCAGCCTGGCGCTGGTACGGCACCGATCCCTACACGCTGGCGCTGGGCGGCAGTGCCAGCTGGCAGCATCCCTACGGCAAGCGTGCGGAGATCCGCGTCGAGGGCGGCTACACCTACGTCGACAACCGCCGCAACGACCTCCAGGATGCAGACAACTTCTCGCTCTCGGCCCAGCTCGACCGCGCCTTCACCGCGCGCGCCGGCGGCGGTCTGCAGCTTTATGCCAACCGCGAGGCGGCGCGCGACCCCGGCTATTCGACGACCAGCGGCGGCGTCAGCCTCTACGCCTTCCGCGAGCTGGGGCGGACGACGGCCGTGGTCTCGGCCGGCTACAGCCACCTCGAAGCCGACGATCGCCTGTTCCTCTATCCGAAGCGACGCATCGAAGACCGCTTTACCGCCAGCCTCGCCGGTACCTTCCGTTCGCTCCGCATCCGTAGTTTCGCGCCCTTTGCAAGGCTGCGCTGGGAACGTAACAAATCGACCATAGAGATATACGATTACAACCGGATAAGCGGTGAATTCGGTCTGACATCGGCGTTTTGACGGGGGTGCCATGGGTATCAGGCGTTCGTGGGCGGAACGGGCGCCTGCTCTGATGATCGGTCTCATGCTGACGGGGTGCGGGAGTGGCGAAAGCGGTAGCGTGGTGAGCACGCCAACGCCGACCCCTGCCAGCTACACCAAGCTCTCCGACATGTCGGGCGACAGAACTCTCCAGACGGCGGGGGTGCAGTATTCGCAGACGGTTGCGACAGGCGTGACCAACAGTACGTCGCAGCCGCTCGGCAGCGGATTTAGTCTAGCCTATACCGCATCGTCCGATTCCTATAAGCTCACCGCTTCCGACGGCACATCGGTCACGTTTTTGCCATTGGATCGTCAGCCTACATCGCCGTCGATGCCGAATGTCCAGCATTGGGCCCAGCGAACCCTGGCCTGCCTGGACAATTTTTTCCTTACCGCCCCCACGGTAGGAGGTGTGGCGCTCAGCTATACGGTCATCGCGAACTGGCAGCATAGTCCTGACCTAGCGGTGGCTGATGTCCGGCTTGCGGTGGGCGGTGTGCCGACGCTTGCCAGCGACATGCCGCGCACGGGAAGCGCGACCTATGTGGCGGCACTCGACGGCTTTGCCCAAGGCGGAAGCTATTTGCTTGGCGACGGAAGCACGGCGGCCTTCTCGGCCGACTTTGCACACAACTCGGTGTCGACCGCGATGACGCTGGCCGGGACTCCAGTGCTTCCAGGTGGATCGATCACGCCATTTGGCACCTTCAACGGAACGGGCACGATCAGCAGCACCAGTCCGGGATTCACGGGAACGCTGAACGGCAATGGCGCGACCGGCTTGTTCTCGGGCGCTTTCTTCGGGCCGAAGGCGGGGGGAGATGGCTTATGCCTGGTACCTCAACGGCGCCAATTTCAATGGCGCGGGAACCGTGGTCGGGCGCAAGCAGTAAGGCGCACCCAAGGCTCGTCGAAGTGTAATAAAACCACAACAGAACTGTCGGACCCGAACTGATCGCAGGCGCATTTCCGAATCGCGTCCGCATTCTGACAGGGGCTTGGGATGAACGTGCACGGATGGCGGGCGGTGCAGGCTTCTGCGCTGGCCATGGGCCTTGCCTTGGCCGGCTGCGGTGCTGGGAGCAGTGGAGGCGGCGTGGCGAGTACGCCCACTCCGACGCCGAGCGGAACGCCGACACCCAGCCCGTCGCCAACGCCGAGTTCTTCGCCCACCCCAAGCCCCAGCCCGACTCCGACACCAGCGGCCTACACGAAGGTCGTCGAAATGACCGGAGACCGCACCTTGCAGAGCGCGGGCGTACGCTTCGTTTCTACGGGGGCCACCATGGGTGTTGCCGCCGCATTCGGCGGGTCGCAAACTCTCGGCACAGGCGTGACATTTGCCTACAAGGCATCGACCGATTCCTACGAACTGACCGCGCCCGACAAGTCCACGGTCACGTTCATTCCGGCCGATCGCCTGCCGGAGGAATCCAACGTCCAGGAATGGGACAAGCGGAATGGCGCGGTTCGTGACAGCTTGGTCCTAACCACACCGACGATCAACGGCGTTGCCATGAGCTATACGCTGATCGGCTGGTGGGGCCATTTCGACGGTAGTCAGACCGTCAATCGTATTGCCGTTCTCGGCGCGCCGACGCTCACCGGTGACATGCCGCGCACTGGGACGGCAACCTATTCCGCGATAGTCGGCGGCAGTGGCTCCCGTGCGAGCGTGATCTACGCCCTCGATCCCAGCAGCGCTACGTTTTCAGCCGATTTCGCTAGCAACGCGGTGACAACGGTTTTGACGATGGCAGGAACGCCGATCGCCGGCGGAAGCACGGTCACGTCGTTTGGAACCTACGGCGGAACCGGAACGATCAGTGGGGTGGGCTTCTCAGGAAGTTTCACCGGCACCGGGGTGAATGCGTCCGGGTTTTCCGGCGCGTTCTTCGGGCCGCAAGCCCTGGAAATGGCCTACGGCTGGTACATTCACGCCACGGATTTCAACGGAGGGGGGTATAGTAGCTGGTGTGAAGCAGTAGGGACCAGCCGCAGACCCTAGCGATTGGGCCGGCACGGCTTCCCCTCGTACTGGAAGCGGTTCAGCGCATAGGCGCGGCCGTTCCAGCGCCAGACCGGGAAGCAGAAGCCGGGGCCGCCAAGTTCTACATCCGGCCAGCCTGTCGGCGTGCGGCGCGGCAGGAAAGTGGGGACCGCCACTTCGTTGAACACCAGCTTCCAGGTGCCGCCGGCCTGCTTGCTGACCAGCCAGAAGCTCTGCCCGGTCATGCCGTAGCAAGCGGCGCTGCCTTCCGTGATCACCGCATCGGGCAGGCCGTCGCCGTCGATGTCGCGCACCTGCTCGACCGTGCCCGGCGTATAGCTGCCGGATGAGCCCCCTTCCTCACAGGACTTCTACTGCCGGCCGACCTTCTTGAACCCCGCGGCGCGGAAGGCGGCAGCCTCGTCGACGGGAGTGAGGCGTGTCTGGGCAAGTGCGGGAGTGGCGGAGACGAGGCAGGCGAGGGTTACGGCGGCAACTGTCGAGCGCATGCAAATCTCCGGTCCGGGCGGCTTTGGGGCAGGCTATCACAAGCGCCGGGCCCGGCAAGCCGAATGCCCCTACCCGCATGGGCCGGGACGGACTGATCTCTCAGGCGAAAGTGGTATCCGCGATCTGGACCTTCCATTCGTTGGGCAGGACATTCCAGGCATTGGCGTCGTTACTGACGAAGCCGCCGGTGGGGAGGGCGAGCCAGTCGGTAGAGGCGCCGTTGTCGTTGCGCCAGGTGATGTCGGTGCGGCCGTCGCCGTTGTAGTCGCCGGTCCCGGCCACCTTCCAGCTCGCCGGAAGGACGGCCCAGGCATTGGCATCGTTGCTCGCGAAGCCACCCGAGGACTGCCCGAGCCATTCGGTGAAAGCGCCGTTGTCGTTGCGCCAGACGATGTCGTCGCGGCCGTCGCCGTTGAAATCGCCGGTCCCTACGACGTGCCATGCCGTTGGCACGGTATTCCACGCGTTGGCGTCGTTGCTGGTGAAGCCGCCGCTTTTCTGGCCGAGCCACTCGGTGAAAGAACCATTGTCGTTGCGCCAGATGAGATCGTCGCGGCCGTCGCCGTTGAAATCGCCGGTGCCGGCGACATGCCAACTTGTCGGGACATTGTTCCAGGCGTTGGCGTCGTTGCTGACGAAACCGCCGTTCGGTTGACCGAGCCAGCTGGTGAAGCTGCCGTTGTCGTTGCGCCAGACGAGATCGTCGCGGCCGTCGCCGTTGAAATCGCCGGTGCCGGCGACATGCCAACTTGTCGGGACGTTGTTCCAGGCGTTGGCGTCGTTGCTTACGAAGCCGCCGTTCGGTTGACCGAGCCAGCTGGTGAAGCTGCCGTTGTCGTTGCGCCAGACGAGATCGTCGCGCCCGTCGCCGTTGAAGTCGCCAGCCCCGGCGACGTGCCAACTCGTCGGCAGATTGGCGAAGGCATTGGCGTCATTACTGACGAAGCCGCCGCTCTTCTGGCCGAGCCAGTCGGTAAAGGCACCGTTGTCATGGCGCCAGACCAGATCGTCGCGGCCGTCGCCGTTGAAGTCGCCCGAGAGGCCGTTGTTGGTGTACGACGGCAGATCGGCCGCGAGAGTAAGGTCCACCCCGCCGCCGCCCGCGGCGCTGGCTACCAGGTGGTAGTGGTCTGGAAGCGCCGCCTGCAGCGTCAGCGAGCCGCCGGTGTATGTCAGCGTGGATCCGGAGAGCGCAAAAGCGAAGCCGGCAAGGCTGGCGTCGGTGATGTGGATCTTGTCGCCGACCAGAAGATCCTCGATCGTATCGCCGTTTAGGCCCGCCGCGGTATCCTCGAACACGTCGTTGCCATTGCCGCCGATGAGGTCGTCGTTGCCGTCTTTCCCGGTCAGTACGTCGTTGCCGTCGCTGCCGAAAAGCAGGTTCGCCAGTGCATTGCCCGTCAGCACGTTGGCCAGTTCGTTACCATAGCCCGAAACGACGTTTCCGCCCAGGATCATGTTCTCGACCGCGGCAGGCAGGAAATAACCATCGACGGTCACCAGGACATTGTCGATGCCTTCGTTCGGCCGCTCGACGATCACATCGCTGGTGGAATCGACGATGTAAGTATCGTTTCCGCGGCCGCCGATCATTGTGTCGTCGCCGGCCTTGCCGTTGATCGTATCATCGCCGTCGAAGCCGTAGATAGTGTTGTTGGCGCTGTCGCCCACCAGCGTATCGTTGGCGTTGGTCCCGCCATTGCTGACCGCGAGCGACAGGTCGATGATCTGGACGCCCGCCGCACCCGAGACCGACAGGTAGCGACCGTCGCTGCTCACGACCAGCGCATCGCCGAAGCTCTGGCCAGTGCTGGAGACTGCGGCGCCTACCGGATAGCCGCCCGCAGGCGACCAGTCCGAGGTATTGAGCGCAAAGACCTCCTGCGAGGTGGAATCGAGAACATAAAGCTTGCTGCCGTCCGGGCTGAAGGCGAGGCCGGTGACGGCGCTGTTGAGGAAATATCGATCGTAAAGGCTGGTGATGTAGTGAAGGCTGCCGTCGTAGACGTTGAGCCCTACACCCTGGACCACGAGACTGCCCGACGGCGAAATTGCCTGCACGCCGAAGTTGTATCCCATGACATTGTCGGCGTAGTTCTGGTGCGAGGCAATAACGGCGCCTGACGCGTCATGGATGAAAAGCGGTGCGTCGGAGATGTTCGAGGGCAGGTGCAGGATTTCGGACTTGTTGGGCGTCGCCGTCAGCGTTCCGTTCTGGGCGAAGATTTGTGCGCCGCGGGTGAAGGTGCCTGCCGCAAAATCGAGCGTCGTAACCGGTTCCCAACCGGAGCCCGGGTAGTTCTGTGTGAGGAGAACTTTTCCATTCGGCAGGAACGAGGCGTCGAAGAAATAGCTGTCACCAGTAGTGGTGTATGTGGTGCTCGTTCCCGTGGTCAGATTGAGCCGATAGACGTAGGTTTCCACGACCGAGCCGTTCGCCGGCCCGACCGCCATTTCGGTGGCCACCAGATAGTGACCGTCCGCTGATATATCCATTCCGCCGAGCTTCGTGCCAAGAACCCAACTGCCAGTCGTCGCCCCGCTGACGGCGTCGTAGGCCGTCAGCGTTCCGCCACGCGACACGTAGAGCGTATGTCCGTTCGGAGCGAAGACCGTGTCGTTCGCGGCTCCCGTGGCCAAGCCCTTTATGGCACCGTCGGGTTGCTCCACACCCCATCCGGCAGTTGCATTCGATCCGTCCTGGGCAAGTGTCAGTTCGACACCGCCGGCCGCGCTCGCAAAGGCGGTCAGATGAAAGCCGGTCGGCAGATTCTGCAGGGTGAGCGAACCGCCCGTATAGTTAAGCGTCGAACCCGTCAGCGAAAAGTTGAAGCCGGTGATGTTGGCATTGCTGACGCGAATCCGGTCGCCGAAGGAGAAGTCGGTGATCGTGTCGCCGCTCAGCCCGGCTGCGGTATCCGTGAAGACGTCGTTGCCGCCGCCGCCCGTCAGCGTGTCGTTGCCGCCGGCACCGGTGAGGCGATTATCCCCCCGCATTACCGATGATGACGTTGGCCAGCACATTGCCCGTACCGGCCAGGGAAGCCGATCCGGCCGCCAAGGTCAGCCGCTCTACATTCGCCGCCAGGGTGTAGCTGACCGTGGTGACGACGAGATCGTTACCTTCGCCCGGGAGCTCGACCACGACATCGCCGCTGCTTTCGACATAGTAGGTATCGTCGCCGTTTCCGCCGATCATCTTGTCGTTGCCGCCGTAACCGAACAACTGGTTCGCCGTGCTATTGCCGGTCAGTAGATTGTCACCTGCATTGCCGTAGCCAGTTATGGCGCTTCCGGTCAGCGTCAGGTTCTCGACCTCCGAGGGCAGGCTGTAGGAGTCAACGCTGGTCGTGACGGTATCGGTGCCTTCGCCGGCACGCTCGACGACCTGATCTCCCAGAGAGTCGACGACATAGCTGTCGTTTCCTCGGCCGCCGGTCATGACGTCGTTACCGGCTCCGCCATTGATCGTGTCGTTGCCGTCGAACCCGTAGATATTGTTGTTCGCGCTGTCGCCGGTGAGGGTGTCGTTGGCGCTGGTTCCAGCGTCGCTAACGGCGAGCGATAGATCGATGATCTGGACGTTTGTCGGACCGGTGACCGACAGATAACGGCCGTTGCTGCTTACGCGCAGACTATCCCCGAAGCTCTGGCCGGCTTGATTGACTTCGCTGCCCACCGAATAGCCGCCCGCAACCGACCAATCGGCAGTGTTGAGTACGAAGACCTCTCGTGCGTTGGCATCCAGCAGGTAGAGCTTGCTGTCGTCCGGGCTGAAAGCAAGCCCGGTGACATTGGTGAATTCGGGATAGAACCTCTGGAGGCTACGGATGTAGTGCAGGCTACCGTCGTAGACATTGAGCCCGACGCCCTGGACAATCAGGTTGCCCGACGAAGAAATCGCCTGAACGCCGCCGTTGTAGCCGGAGACATTGTCGGCGTAGCCCTGGTGCGAGGCGATGACGGCGCCTGATGCGTCATGAATGAACAGTGGCGCATCGGAAATGTTCGAGGGCAGGTGGAGTATCTCGGACTTGTTGGCCGTTGCAGTCAGCGTCCCATCCTGGGCGAAGCTCGACGTGTCGCGGGTGAAGGTGCCGGTAGTGAAATCCAGCGTCGTCAGGGGCATCCAGCCCGAGCCCAGGAAATTCTGGGTCAGCAGGACTTTGCCCGTCGAAGTGAACGAAGCATCGAAGAAGTTGGCGTCGTAGCCCTCGGCCTTGGTAGTGAAGGTCGTGGTCACGCCCGTCGTCAGGTCCAGCCGATAGACCGAAACGTCGCGCGCGGTTCCCCAAGGATTGTCGGTGCTGGAAACCGTAGGGCCATAGGTAAGTTCGGTCGCGACGAGGTAATGGCCGTCGGTCGACACGTCCATGCCGCCGAGTTGTGTGCCGACGGCCCATGTCGCCGTCACGGCACCGCTGGCCACGCTGTAGGCAGTGACCGTCCCACCGCTGGATACGTAAAGCTTGCTGCCGTCCGGGGAGAAGACCACGTCTTTCTCCGCCCCTGTTGCCAGACTCACAATTGCTCCGCTCGGCTGAACCACCGCAGCGCTCCCCCTGATTTTAGGCCCGTTTTTGGGGCTAACGAAGCGGTCAGTCATTCGCAATGCCAAAGTCGCCGTCACATGCGTGTTGCATCCATTCCGGAGCCTTCCCACATAGGTTCCGGCCGCCTCGCCCGCCGCGCCGCCGCCCCTTGCCCGAATCGAACAAATCTGGAACACCGCCACGCTATGTCGCTGACTCACATTACCGTGCGCGGTGCGCGCGAGCACAATCTCAAGGGCATCGACGTGGCGCTGCCGCGCGAGAAGCTGATCGTCATCACCGGGCTGTCGGGCTCGGGGAAGTCGAGCCTGGCTTTCGACACGATCTATGCCGAGGGGCAGCGGCGCTATGTCGAGAGCCTGAGCGCCTATGCGCGCCAGTTCCTCGAGATGATGCAGAAGCCCGATGTCGAGCATATCGACGGCCTCTCGCCCGCGATCTCGATCGAGCAGAAGACCACGAGCCGCAACCCGCGCTCGACCGTGGCGACGGTGACCGAGATCTACGACTACATGCGCCTGCTCTGGGCGCGCGTCGGCATTCCCTATTCGCCGGCCACGGGCCTGCCGATCCAGGCGCAGACCGTGAGCCAGATGGTCGATCGGGTCATGGCGCTGCCCGAAGGTACGCGGCTCTACCTGCTCGCGCCCGTCGTGCGCCAGCGCAAGGGCGAGTACCGCAAGGAATTGGCCGAGTGGCAGAAGGCCGGCTACACGCGCGTGCGCATCGACGGCGAGATGTACGAGATCGAGGCCGCACCGGCGCTCGACAAGAAGTACAAACACGACATCGAGGTCGTGGTGGATCGCCTCGCCGTGCGCGAGGGCATCGAGACGCGTCTGGCGGACTCATTCGAGCAGGCGCTGAAGCTGGCCGAGGGGCTGGCCTATGTCGATCTCGCCGAGGGCGTCGTGCCGGGGCGCGAGGAAGAGCAGGCCGGCGGTGCCAACGTCACGGGCGGGGCGATGAAAGGCACCGGCCTACCGCCCAACCGCATCGTCTTCAGCGAAAAGTTCGCCTGCCCGGTCTCGGGTTTCACGCTGGAATCGATCGAGCCGCGGCTGTTCTCGTTCAACGCGCCGATGGGCGCCTGCCCGGCCTGCGACGGGCTCGGCGAGAAGCTGCTGTTCGATCCGCAGATGGTCGTGCCGAACGAGGCGCTGACGCTCAAGCAGGGCGCGATCGTGCCCTGGGCCAAGTCGAACCCGCCGAGCCCCTATTACATGCAGGTGCTCGCCAGCCTGGCCAAGGCCTATGGCTTCGACCTGACCACGCCCTGGCAGGACCTGCCGGGCGAGGTGAAGCTGATCATCCTCCACGGCACCGGCGGCAAGAAGATCCCGCTGACTTTCATCGACGGCAAGAAGAGCTACACGGTCGACAAGGCCTTCGAAGGCGTCATCGGCAATCTCAACCGCCGCCTGCTCCAGACCGAGAGCGCCTGGATGCGCGAGGAGCTGTCGAAGTACCAGACCGCGCAGCCCTGCGAGACATGCCACGGCGCGCGGCTCAAGCCCGAGGCGCTGTCGGTCAAGATCGCCGGCGAGGACATCTCGATGTCGACGCGGCGCTCGGTCGCCGATGCCTATGCCTGGTTCTCGACGCTCGCGGAAAAGCTGAACCCGACGCAGAAGCAGATCGCTCATGCCATTCTCAAGGAAATCAACGAACGCCTTGGTTTTCTTAACAATGTCGGGCTCGACTACCTGAACCTCGACCGCACTTCAGGTACGCTCTCGGGCGGCGAGAGCCAGCGTATCCGGCTGGCCAGCCAGATCGGTTCGGGCCTGTCGGGCGTGCTCTACGTGCTCGACGAACCCTCGATCGGCCTCCACCAGCGCGACAACGACCGGCTGCTCGAAACCCTGAAGCGCCTGCGCGATCTCGGCAACACGGTGATCGTCGTCGAGCATGACGAGGACGCGATCCGCCATGCCGACCACGTGGTCGACCTTGGCCCCGGTGCGGGCGTCCACGGTGGCGAGATCGTCGCCCAGGGCACGCTGCAGGATATCCTGTCGAACCCGAACAGCCTGACCGGCCAGTACCTGACCGGCGCGCGGGCGATCGAGATCCCGGCCAAGCGGCGCAAGGGCAACAAGAAGAAGATCACGGTCGAGGGCGCGCGGGCGAACAACCTGCGCAACGTCACTGCGAGCATCCCGCTCGGCACCTTCTGCTGCATCACCGGCGTCTCGGGCTCGGGCAAGTCGAGCTTCACGATCGACACGCTCTATGCCGGCGCCGCGCGCACGCTCAACGGCGCGCGCGTGATCGCGGGCCCGCACGACCGCATCACCGGGCTCGAGAACTGCGACAAGGTGATCGAGATCGACCAGTCGCCGATCGGCCGCACCCCGCGCTCGAACCCCGCGACTTACACGGGCGCCTTCACCCAGATCCGCGACTGGTTCGCCGGCCTGCCCGAAAGCCAGGCGCGCGGCTACAAGCCGGGGCGGTTCAGCTTCAACGTCAAGGGTGGCCGCTGCGAGATGTGCCAGGGCGATGGGCTGATCAAGATCGAGATGCACTTCCTGCCCGACGTCTACGTCACCTGCGAGGAATGCGGCGGCAAGCGCTACAACCGCGAGACCCTGGAAGTGAAGTTCAAGGGCCACTCGATCGCCGACGTGCTCGACATGACGGTCGAGGATGCCGAGGAGTTCTTCAAGGCCGTCCCGCCGATCCGCGAGAAGATGCACATGCTCAACGAGGTCGGCCTGGGCTACGTCAAGGTCGGCCAGCAGGCGACGACCTTGTCGGGGGGCGAGGCGCAGCGGGTCAAGCTGGCCAAGGAGCTCAGCCGGCGCTCGACCGGGCAGACGCTCTACATCCTCGACGAGCCGACTACCGGCCTGCACTTCGAGGACGTGCGCAAGCTGCTCGAAGTGCTGCAGCGGCTGGTCGACCAGGGCAATTCGGTCGTGGTGATCGAGCACAACCTCGACGTCATCAAGGTCGCCGACTGGATCATCGACCTCGGCCCCGAAGGCGGCGTGCGCGGCGGCGAGATCGTCGCCGAGGGCACGCCCGAGCAGGTCGCCGCCAACCCGCGCAGCTTCACCGGCCACTACCTCGCGCCGCTGCTGGAACGGGGCAGGGTGGCCGCGGAGTAAGAACCTCCCCTGCAAGGGGAGGGGGACCGCCCGCGAAGCGGGTGGTGGAGGGGTGTCCCGCTCTCAGGATAGGGTGATACCCCTCCGTCAGTCGCGACGCGACTGCCACCTCCCCCTCGCAGGGGAGGATCAAAGGAACCGAACCTACCCCCGCGCGTTATCGCGTCAGGCCGGCGCGATCCCCCGCATCGATCTTCCGCAAGGACCCCATATCCGCGCGGCGCCGGCCACTTCCGAGGAGGGGAGTCCATGAGACAGCCTATCGCGATGATCGCCCTTGCCGGCGCGCTGGCCACCGCACCCGCGGCGGCCCAAAGCCCGGTCGCACCCGCCAGCGACATTCCCGCGGCGGTGTTCAACGCCACGCTTACCGGCGCTTCCGAAGTCCCGCCCGCCGACGCCGACGGCACCGGCACTTTCACCGCCAAGCTCAATGCCGCGCACAACCAGCTCTGCTACGAGCTCAAGGCCGACAAGATCGACACCGCCACCGCCGCGCACGTCCATTCGGGCGCGGTCGGGGTCAGCGGCCCGCCGGTGGTCATGCTCGACCCGCCCATCAACGGCGTCGCGGTCAAATGCGCCGCGGTGACGATGGACCTCGCGATGAAGCTGATGGACAACCCAACCGGCTACTACGTCAACGTCCACAACGCCGCTTTCCCGAACGGCGCGATCCGCGGTCAGCTCCACAAGGCGCCCTGACCGTCCCAGGCAAGAGGATAGCGTTCACTATCCTCTTGCTCCGGCTCCCCGGATGACCCATCTTCCCGTGCGATAGCGCCGGGCGGAAAACCGCAGGCGCGGATGGCTTCCCGGGAGAGCACCATGAACATCGACACCCTTAACCGCCGCGCCGCGCTTGGACTCATGGGCGCGGGCGTAGCCGCCACCGCCTTGCCGCCGCTAAGCCTCGCCGCCGCCACCGCACAACCCTGGCTCGCCACCCCCGCGCAGGTCGCGGCCGAGCGCATGCTGCTCGAACTGCTGAAAGATCCCGAGCTCAAGCGCATCCAGGGCGAAATCCGCGCCAAACTGGCCGACAGCCCGCGGGCGAAGAACATCCCCGATGCCATGGCCACGCTCGACGGCGCCATCGCCCAGTGGACCAATTCGCTGATCTTCGCCGAGCTGATGAAGGACACCGCGCGCCCCGGCTTCCTCTGGGCGACCGACGACACCCCGCGCGACTGGCTCGGCCACCATCTCGGCGGCGTCGGCACCTCGGGCGACAACCCCGACAACATCTACCGCACCGCCGGGATCGAGGGCGGCGGCCGCTACGAGATTCTCGGCCAGTACCACCCCGACAGCCGGCCGACCCAGCTGCTGATCGAGATCCACGGCGTCGATCTCGCCCAGCCGAGCACGATGATGACGCCGACCGCCAAGGGCGGCGGCAAGGCGCCCGATCCGCAGGCCTCGTCGCAGATCAACCAGGACGCGCTCGTCGTCGATGCCCAGGGGCGGTTCCGCATCACCGTCGGCGGTGAGCCTTCCGGCCCGAACCATCTGGCGATCCCGCCAGCGGGCTTCGTCTCGGTCGGCGTGCGCGACGTGCTGTCGGACTGGAAGCAGCGCGCCGCCGGGCTGACGATCAACCGGCTCGACCGTGTCGACGCGCCCGCGTTCGGCCTCGAACAGGCGCGCGCGCTCGTCCACCGCGACTTGCCCGGCTATATCGATTTCTGGTCGAACTTCCCGAACATCTGGTTCGGCGGCCTCGCGCCCAACACCATATCGAAGCCGCAGCAGCGCCCCGGCGGCTGGGGCTTCGTCGCGGGGATCAACTACCACCTCGCGGCGGACGAGGCGCAGGTGATCACGCTCGATCCGGGCGGCTCGAGGTACACGGGCTTCCAGATCAACGACCCCTGGATGATCGCGCCTGACGCGCGCGCCCGGCAGGTCTGCCTCAACGGCAGCCAGGTGACGCCCAATGCCGACGGCACCGTGACCTACGTGATCGCCGCGAGCGACCCGGGCGCGGCCAACTGGCTCGACACCACCGGCTACCACGACGGCCTCGCCATCCTCCGCTGGCAGGCGATCCCGCCGGGGCTCAAGGGCGATGGCCTGATCCGCGAGTTCAAGGTGGTGAAGCTGAGCGAGCTTGCGGCGATCAAGGGCCTGCCGCGGGTAACGCCGGCCGAGCGCCGCGCGCGGGTGGCGGCGCGGAAGGCGGACTATGAGACTAGGGTGCGGTGAGGGTTTTCTAAGGCACCGGGCGTGGGTACTACAGACTACGTGCTGCGATTAATAGAGCATCTGTCGATGTGTTCGGACCATTTATGATAGACAAGGCCGTGCTGCTCCGCCCTCGATTTGGTATGATGATTTTGCGTCTGTCTAAATGAATTTCTTCAGCAAAATTATGAGATTTTATCAATGAAACAATGTCTTCGACATACTTAGAGGCTGACGCTGGAAGTCCCCGGTTGAGCGCGCTGTACTGTCTTCCGGATCCTCTTTGTAGGAACAGTTTTCTAAGTACTGTAAGGAGTACTTTGACAGCGGGCGGTAATGTCGATTCTAGAATGGCGTTGTTAGTTCCAGCAAATGCCGCGTATCTTTCAACCGTTGTGTCTCCGCGTAACACATCACTTGGGAGATCTTGCCTGGAAACAACCCCCTCTAACGTATCGATTACGCAATCCAGAAATGTCGGGTAGTTCTCCTCTTCAAGTTTGGAGCTGTCTCGACCCATTTCGACTCGCGAAAAAACACATGATTTAAATGTTAAAGATGAAAAGTTTATATTTGCATCCACGGTTATAGAATCAAAATTTGCATCGGATATTATAATGGGATCACCTTTATAGGCGCTTCCTTTTTCGGTAATTATTGCGATAATGTCCGATGCAGTAATTGATAGTTTGGGGTTTTTGCTCGCCTGAGAAAGGGCGATAGATAACTTGCTTTCCGCATCAGCGATTTTTTCTGAGGTTAAAGAAAGACCCAGTGGCTGGAGGCTTCGTTTTATATCTTCTAGGCCGGCGTGCTCAACGAATGGTGACTCGATAAAGCGCTTCAAGTCACCGCTTCCCGCTGCGTCAGCAAAATCTATATCGATGAATTCGCGTGCTCCGACGCGTCCTGGTACCGCCCCCAGTCCCGGAAGTCGTCCAGCAAGTAGGTTGGCGGGTTCGTCAGCATCTCGTCCAAAGACGGCCCGAAATACCGCTTTAATATCGCTCTCCTGTAATCCTTTGCTACCCTCTGCGCTTTGCCTTGCTTTTGTAGATAGGCCTTCAATGAATAGGCGCAATTCCAAAGCCTCTGCGCCAGCGCCCCAAATTTGCTTAACTTCGCGCTCGCAAATACTATTTAAAAGGTGGTCCCAGCCAGAGGTAGGATTGAGCGCAGCTAATTCTTCGCTATCTTTCAATAGGCCGCTATTAGCTAGGTATCCAAGCAGGAGCGGGCGGGTCGGTAGCCAATTGGGCAGCATATTTGATTTGAGTTTGAGGTATTTTGCAATTTGCTCATCATTAAATCCGGCAAGTTCTAGAACAGTGTCTTTCGTACTGTAGCCTATGGCCTGTCTAGATTCATCTCTACTGTCAAAATAGTTCTCGCGACCTGCGAGAAATATGGATGCATTTCCTGGGGTCTGCTCAAAAAACTTTTTCACTAACTCGACGGCTAATCGACGGGCATGCTTGAGATTTGAAATGGAAACGCCAAATTGCGGAGGGGTTAGCTCATCGAATCCGTCGAGAAAAAGTGTTACAAAGCCCGCTCTCCATGCGGAAATCAGTCGGTTTGGATCTTCAAATCCAATTAGTTGAGCGTGACGGAATAGCGCCTCATCAGGATTAAGTTGAGCTATGTGTTTTCGAAGATTTAGATATATCGGACATTGTATTGTTTTGTTTTCCGAAAATCTATCGCGACACCTTGAGTAAATATCTCTCAAGGTCATGCTTTTTCCAGATCCATAATCACCATAAATTATAAATCGTTGACCGCCGATCGTCTGCTCGGAAAGTTTAAGGGCTGTTTTGTTTTCGCCTGTTAGGACGTTATTAAGGGCTGTTTGTATATAGGATGAAGGTGGAACATTATAGTCATTGTCATCGGCTGGATTTCTAATGCTTCCAAAAAAATGATCTCCCCGCAATCTGATATAATGCCTGCCGTCAAAAAGTCGGGAGAACAGCGTTGAAAACGAAATAATCTCTTTTGGGCAATTTACTTTATATGATCGAACTACGTCGTTTTGATCGGCTGTTGGTTCGTCCAATGTTATCAATATAATTCGAAAGTTATATTCAGAAAATCGCGGAGATAATTTGAGTTGTCTTACCAAATCTCTGCATTTTATTAAATCATATTCGGTCTTATTCTTTTTTTCGCTCTTTAGTTGCCTCGATAACGATCAATTCGGTGCCTGTGTCGATAATTTCGTCACGTTCACGGCCATCGAGAATGATCGAACCGGTGGCTGCTGCGCCTCGGTAAAGGTGGCGAGCGACCTGCCGTACCGAAGCTTCAAAGTGCTCACCGGAAAGTGCATCGGCATGAAAATCGGGCATTGGCTCAGGATGGATTGAGGCAGGTCTGTTCGTCAAGATCGTTAATTGCAAAGCGACCGAAACAGATCTTTTTCGTTTGGGGGCATTCTGTCGCAAGCTCTTATTGGTCTCGCTCAGCCCACCATGAAAAAGGAGTTGGCCGATTTGGAACCCCCGACGTACCCACATCGATTTATGGGAAGATTTGGAGCGGGACACTATGAACTCACCAACCCAAACTCCAACGTCCCAATCCCCTCGAACACCCGCCGCGTGAACTTCCAGCCCTCGGGCGTCCGCACCAGCGTGTCGGCGTAGATGCCGAGGTATTCGACGCTCTCGGCCTTGCCCTTGTACTTGCCGCCCTCGCGGATGCCCGAGCGGGCCGTGGCCTCGTCGCCCGCCACATCGATCACCGCGGGGGCATTGTGCTGGAGGACGAATTCGAGCGGCTCCGACAGCATCGCGAGCGCGCCGCGGATCGCCTCGAGCCCGGCGAAGCGCAGCCCCAGGTGCGGGATCTCCCAGACCGCGTCGGCGGTGAACAGCGCCAGCACCGGCGCCCAGTCGCCGCGGCCGGTCAGCGTGGCATAGGCGCTGATCACCCGCTGCACGGCCAGCTGGTCGGCCAAATCGGCCAGGTTTTGGTCATTCGGCATCGCACGCTTCCTCTCGTTTCGCATTTTCCTACTCATGCCAAATCTGCCTAGTCTTGGCGCGTCCAATCTTCACGAGCGCCGTCATGACGTCATCCACCCGCAACCCCCTGATTTCACCGGACCTTCTCGCGCAAAACCGCGACTCACCGAAACATTTTTGCCTGCGCGACATGGGTGACCTTCCTGAACTTCGCGGGCTTCATCCGGCGCTTTACAAGCCCGCCGCCCCGCCGCATTCTCGCGCCGTCCGCACGAGGGGAGAGCGTGCCATGAGTACCAGCGCCGATCCGGTAGACGTCGTCACGACCTTCCTCGCGCTATGGGAGCAGCCCGGCGGGCTCGACCAGTCGGTGCGCGAATATTTCCTGCCGACGACCGTCTGGGAGAACGTCGGCCTCGCCACGACCACCGGGCAGGACGAGGCGATCGCGCTCAACGCGCAGCTCTGCGCTGCGGTCGGCATGGCGACGATCCGCGTCGACAACCTCGCGGTCGCCGTGACCGGCAACAAGGTGCTGACCGAGCGGATCGACCATATGGTCAATGCCGCGGGCGAAACGACCTACTCGGCGCCGGTCATGGGCATCTTCGAGATCGAAAACGGTAAGATCGCCGCCTGGCGCGACTATTTCGACAGCGCCGGCGCCGCCGCGCTGATGCAGGGGAAGGCGTGATGCAAAGCCCGGCCCAGATCGTCTCGGACTTCATCGCGCTGTGGGAGGAGCCCGACGGCTTCCCCCAGGCGGTCGACACCTATTTCACCCCCGACACGGTCTGGGAGAACCACGGCCTGATCACCACGCGCGGGCCCGAGGAGGCGATCGGCTTCTACGACCAGTTCGGCGCGGCCACGGGCATGAAGGGGATGCGGATCGACGTCCTCGCCATTGCCGAGACCGGCGCGAAGGTGCTGACCGAGCGGGTGGACTACATTCTCGGCGCCGGGGGTGAGACGGTGATGACCGTGCCGGTGATGGGGATTTTCGAAGTGGAAGGCGGGCGGATAACCGCCTGGCGCGACTATTTCGATACAGTCGCAAATTCGCCGCCCGCGGGTTGAGGCAGGCGAAGGCGATAATACAGGAGGGTAAAGCCATGAAGTACAAGGTTCTGACTATCGCGATGCTGGCCGCGGTTTCGCTGGGGGCCTCGGGCGCCCAGGCCGCAACCGTAAAGCTCGGCGCGACCATGACCGGGCCGAACGAGCCCGCGGGCGGCGATCCTGACGGCACGGGGACTTTCGTGGTCGAGATCGATCCCGATGCCGGCGACTTCTGCTACACGATCACCTCGGCCAAGATCGCCGCGCCGACCATGGCCCACGTCCACAGCGGCGCGACCGGGGTGAACGGGCCGCCGGTCGTGACGATCGACCCCAAGGGCAACGACGAATGCATGGCGGTCGAGCCCGGCGTGCTCAAGCCGATCGTCGCCAATCCCGAGAACTACTACGTCAACATCCACAACGCCGAGTTCCCCGGCGGCGCGATCCGCGGGCAGCTGGTGAAGAAGTAGGGGAGGGGGCGCGTAAAGGGGAAGTCCAGAGCGTGATCGCCCGACACTGGCACCGTCATCCCGGACCTGATCCGGGATCCCGCTGCCTTTTCGATCTCACGTCCGCAGGCGATGAGCGGGATCCGGGATCAAGTCCGGGGTGACGAACTGGAGGCAGGCAAAGTCGGGCGGGCTCCAGGCCCCAAAACAGGATGGGGCCGGCATTGCTGCCGGCCCCGCTGTCGTCGCCTACCGCTGTCTACGCAGCTTCCGCTTCCTCGGTTGCCCGACGATCCCAGTTCGAACAGGAGCCTGGCCGCTGTGATGCTTCACCGAGCACCCCGAATGCGTTCCGCACCGTCGGGTACTGCTGCATCGTGATGCTCGTCGCATCGAGCCCGACCGTTTGGTTCCAACCCGCCTGGGACAAGTCCCCGCGCGAAGACCTTCGCGATCGTTACGCCTGTCGCCCTGGTCGGTCTGTCAGTGCCCGAAGGCCATCCGGACCGGCAAAGCTCCGACCCCGACAATGGGAGCCGGCGATGGGTCCCGTCAGGCGGGTGGTCGGGGTCCGAGAACCCGTTCCGTCCGCCTGGCGGTTCCAACCGATCGCTGCATTCCGTCAGGTCCGCATTTCCTTCGGGATTGCTCCCTCGGGAAAGCTTCGCTGCCGTGCCTTCCGGAGTTGTCGTCCGTCCTGCCGAAGCAGGCCTTCCGTCGCTCCTTCCGGGCCGCGGCGATTCGGCCAACGGCTGCGCGCCACTCACTGCATCTGCGGTTCGCCAGGTTCGTTCCGAAGAACTCCCGAGGCGCGTTTTCCGACGCTGCTGCGGGCATCGCTGTCGCTTCGTTTGGGTTGAATTTCTCCAACTCTTTCAGGGGTTTATTCCTTCCAGAGAGGGGAAGTTCTTCCCTTCCGATGGACAGAAGCTGCGCCCACGAACCGAGTCGTGCAAGTATTTTTTATGACACTTATCCACAGATCGCCGTAATGCCTGTGGACAGCGCTGGATAAGTCCGTCAAGTGCTTGGATTCTGCGCTGAACGGATCGGCGCGCTCCCCAAATTTTTATCGATCGCGCTGGGCCAGCAGCCTCAGGCGAAGCGCGTTTAGCTTGATGAAGCCCGCGGCGTCCTTCTGATCGTAGGCGCCGGCGTCGTCCTCGAAAGTGACGTGGCGTTCCGAATAGAGGCTGTTCGGGCTCTTGCGGCCGACCACCGAAGCCATGCCCTTGTAGAGTTTGAGCCGGACGGTGCCCGCCACCTTCTCCTGGCTGTGGTCGATCGCCGCCTGCAGCATCTCGCGCTCGGGGGCGAACCAGAAGCCGTTGTAGATCAGCTCGGCATAGCGCGGCATCAGTTCGTCCTTGAGATGCGCGGCGCCGCGGTCGAGCGTGATCTGCTCGATGCCGCGGTGGGCGCGCGCATAGATCTCGCCGCCCGGGGTCTCGTACATGCCGCGGCTCTTCATGCCGACGAAGCGGTTCTCGACGAGGTCGAGCCGGCCGATGCCATGCTTGCGGCCAAGTTCGTTGAGCGCGGTGAGCAGGGTGGCGGGGCTCATCGCCTCGCCATTGAGCGCGACGCCGTCACCCTTTTCGAAGTCGACCGTGATGTACTCGGGCTGGTCGGGCGCATCCTCGGGATTGACCGTGCGGCTGTAGACGTAGTCGGGCACTTCCTCCCACGGATCCTCGAGCACCTTGCCCTCGGACGAGGTGTGCAGCAGGTTCGCGTCGGTCGAGAACGGGCTCTCGCCGCGCTTGTCCTTGGGGACGGGGATCTGATGCTTCTCGGCCCAGGCGATCAGCGCGGTGCGGCTGGTCAGGTCCCACTCGCGCCAGGGGGCGATGACCTTGATCGAGGGTTCGAGCGCATAGGCCGAAAGCTCGAAGCGGACCTGGTCGTTGCCTTTGCCGGTAGCGCCGTGGGCGACGGCATCGGCGCCGGTCTCGCGGGCGATCTCGATCAACCGCTTCGAGATCAGCGGCCGCGCGATCGAGGTGCCGAGCAGGTAGTCGCCCTCGTAGCGGGCATTGGCGCGCATCATCGGGAAGACGAAGTCGCGGACGAATTCCTCGCGCAGGTCGTCGATGTAGATGTTCTCGTCGGGCAGGCCCATCAGCTTGGCCTTGGCGCGCGCGGGTTCGAGCTCTTCGCCCTGGCCGAGGTCGGCGGTGAAGGTCACGACCTCGCAGCCGTAGGTGACCTGCAGCCACTTCAGGATGACCGAGGTGTCGAGGCCGCCCGAATAGGCGAGTACGACCTTCTTGATGTCCGACATGATGCAGGCTCCGCTTGATTGCGGGGCGCGCCTAACAACTACAGGTTGTCACCGCAACCGTTACTCGGCCGCTTCCCGGCTCTCCGGCCGAAACTTCGGATCGAGATGCCACTCCGGCGCCTCATCGAGCGCCGAGAGCCGCGCGGCCTCGTGGATGATGTAGTCTCGCGTTATCGGCACGGCATCGCGACGCTTCACCGACTGGATCTGGAAGTTGACCATTCCCGCGCCGCGGAAGCTCTGCTCGGCGCCGACCAGGTAGAACTGCCACATGCGGTAGAAGCGTTCGTCATAGAGGTCGACGATCTCGTCGCGGTGCAGCTTCACGCGGCGGTACCATTCCTCGAGCGTGTGCGCGTAGTGGTAGCGCATCACTTCGACGTCGGAGACTTCCCAGCGCGTACGCTCCATCGCCGCGACCATCTCGCTCATCGCGGGCAGGTGATGGCCGGGGAAGATGTACTTGCGCGACCAGGGATCGTCGCCGCCGGGCGCACCCTTGCGGCCGATCGTGTGGGTCAGCATGATCCCGTCGGGGGCGAGCAGCTCGCTGGTCTTGGCGAAGTACTCGTCGTAGTGGCGCGCGCCGACGTGCTCGAACATGCCGACGGAGCTTATGCGGTCGAACGGGCCTTTGACGTCGCGATAGTCGATCAGCTGGAACTTCACCTTGTCGGCGACGCCGGCGGCCTCGGCGCGCTCGTTGGCGAACTTGACCTGGTCGGGGGCAAGGCTGACGCCGAGCACTTCGCAGCCGAAATGGCGGTTGTAATAGAGCCCGAGCCCGCCCCAGCCGCAGCCGATGTCGAGCAGCCGCATCGGGCTGCCGTCGGGGTTGGTGGCGCCGAGCCGCAGCTTGGCCGCGATCAGCGCCTTCTTGTCGATCTGCGCGCGCTCCAGGCTGTTCGCCGGATCGCGGTAATAGGCCATCGAATATTGTCGATCCTCGTCGAGGAACAGCTCGTAGAATTCGCGGGTGAGGCCGTAGTGGTGGACCACGTTCTTGCTCGCGCGGTCGCGCTTGTTCTGCTCCCACTTGTAGGCCAGCGTGTCGAAGGTCTTGCGCAGCGCGCCCTTTGGCTTGCCGATACCGCCACCGCGGTTGGCCTGGCCCATGATGTAGAGCACGAAATCGCGGATGTCGTGCGGCGCCTCGACCACCAGCCGGCCGTCGGTATAGGCCTCGCCGGCGCCCATGCGCGGGTCCTTGGCGATGTGCAGTGCGGCGCCCTTGTCGGTCAGGCGGACCATCAGGATATCGCCGCCACCGGGGCCGTATTCGTAAACCTTGCCGTCATGATCCGTGACGACCAGCCGACCCTCGCGGATCAGCGCCTTGAGCATTTTATCGAGCAACCACATGTGCTTGACCCTAGCTCCTGTTTTGTGGCTGGCAAGTGAACAGGCTTACTCCGCTGCGGCGCGTGCCTCCGGCGCGAGGTGCCATTCGGGCGCCACGTCGCTGGCGCGCAGTCGGGCGCTTTCCTCGTAGACGTAGTCGCCGGTCATCGGGATCGCGTCGCGCCGCTTCACATATTGGAGCTGCCAGTTGACCATGCCGCCGTGGCGGAAGGCCTGTTCGGCGCCGGCGAGGTAGAACTCCCACATGCGGTAGAACCGCTCGTCGTAGAGCGCGGTGATCTCCTCGCGATGCAGCTGCGTGCGGCGGTACCATTCCTCGAGGGTGTGCGAGTAGTGGAAGCGCATCGCCTCGACGTCCATCACCTGCCAGCCGGCCTTCTCGCTTTCGGTGACGAGTTCGGACAGGGCAGGGATATAGCCGCCGGGGAAGATGTATTTGCGCGTCCAGCCGTCGGTCACGCCGGGCCCTCGTGCACGGCCGCAGCAGTGCGAGAACATCACGCCGTCGGCCTTGAGCAGCCGGTGGGTGTGCTGGAAGAAGGCCGGATACTGCGGCGTGCCCACGTGCTCGAGCAGGCCGACCGAGGTGATCCGGTCGAACTGACCCTCGACGTCGCGATAGTCCATGAGCTCGAACTTGACGCGGTCCGAGACACCCGCTTCCGCCGCGCGCTCGCGGCAGAACTCGATCTGGTCGGGCGCCAGCGCCACGCCGAGCACGTCGACGTCGTAATGCTTGTGCAGGTAGAGCGCGAGCCCGCCCCAGCCGCAGCCGATGTCGAGCACTTTCATGCCCGAGCTCTTGCCCTTCTGCAGGTAGAGCTTGGCCGCGATATGCGCCTTCTTGTCGAGCTGGGCCTGCTCCAGGCTGATGTCCGGATCGCGGTAATAGGCCATCGTGTACTGCCGGTCCTCGTCGAGGAACAGCTCGTAGAGCCGGCGGGTCAGGTTGTAGGTATGCTCGGCATTGCGCCGTGCGGCGCGCTGGTTGTTGTAGCTGTCGATCTTCGAGGCGAGGTGGAAGCCCAGCTTGCGCAGCGGTCCGCGCGGGCGGAGATGGGCCTCGGGATCGGCCTCGGCATTGAGCCCGACGAAGTGGACGAGGTCGCGGATATCGTTGGGCGGTTCGATCACCAGGCGCCCGTCCATATAGGCTTCGCCTGCGCCGACCTGCGGATAGCGGCCGACATGCAGCGCCGCGCCCTTGTCGGTGAAGCGAATACGGATCGCCTCGCCGAAACCCACGTCGCCGCCGGGACCATAGGCGTATTCGCGCCCATCATGGTCGGTGACTATCAGCCGGCCCTTGCGGACCAGGCGGCTCAGCATCTTGTCAAGCAACCACATGAGGGCGAGAGACTACCGCCGCTTCGGCGGTGCGCAAGCGGTAATGATACTGAGGCCCGAGTCAGCCCATCCAACCGAGCGCGCTGGCGAGTTGCCACAGGCCGAGCGCCAGGAACAGCAGGGCCGCCGCGGTGCGCGTCGCCTTGAGCGAGATGCGCTTGACCAGTTCCTCGCCGAGGAAAACCGCCGGGCCGTTGGCGAGCATCATGCCGATCGTCGTGCCCGTCGCGACCGCCAGGACGTTGTGGTACTGCGCGCCGAGCGCGATCGTGGCGACCTGGGTCTTGTCGCCCATCTCGACGAGGAAGAACGAGACTAGCGTCGTCAGGAAGGCGCCGCCGCGCTGCTTGAAGCCTTCCTCGTCGTCGTCGAGCTTGTCGGGGATCAGCGTCCAGGCGGCCATGGCGATGAAGCCCAGCGCAACCGCGATGCGGAACCAGGGGGCGTTGACCAGCCCTGCCACTTCACTGCCGACGAAGGCGGCGAAGGCATGGTTGACGATCGTCGCGCAGAAGATGCCGGCGAGGATCTGCCAGGGCGCGCGCAGTTTGGCGGCCAGAACGATCGCCAGCAGCATGGTCTTGTCGCCGATCTCGGCAAAAGCGACCACAGCGGTGGAAGTGAGCAGGGCTTCGAGCAAGTTAGATCTCCGGGCCGGGCGATGGACAAGACAACGACATCGCGGATCCCGCCCAGCCAGGCGGAGCCGCAATGCCATTGGTCTCGCCTGAACGGTGTCCCGTCCTCCCTGCGCCATGGCCTCTCGACCAAGTATGTTGACGCAGGGTTCCGTCTTGCGACGGCTGGCTACTCCCCAGATGACGCCTGGCAGTTAGGTGACGCGCGCCCAGAAAGCAAGGTCATTCGCGTGCCAGAAACAGCACGTCGCGGGGCAGCGAGAGCAGGTGCTGGCCCGAATCGACGAACAGCGTCTCGCCGCTCGCCAGCCAGCCCTCGGCTAGGAACAGCGCGGCGTCGGCCAGTTCCTGCGGATCGGTCAGCCGTTCGAGCAGGTTCATCCGGCCGCTTTTCAGGTGCTCTTCGGGAAGCTGGTCGAAGCTCGGCAGCATGGCGCCGGGGGCGAGGCCGTAGATGCGGTCGGCGGTGCTTTCCTGCGCCATCGCCATCATCCGCACGGTCGCGTCGAAGGCATGCTTGGCCATCGTGTAGGAGAAGAAATCGGGGTTGGGATTGGCGATCTTCATGTCGGTAACATCGATCACTCGGCGCCCGCCCTTGGCCTTGGCCCCGGCGAGGAACACCTGGGCCATGCGCGCCGGCGTCGCGGCGTTGACTGTGACCGCTTCCTCGAACACCGCGGGATCGAGCCGGCGCACCGTGTCCTCGTGAAACACCGCGGCGCAGTTGACCAGCACGCGCCAGTCGTCGAGCCGCGCGGTCAGCACCTCGATCATCGCGGCAGAAGCCTCGATATCGCCGAGATCGCACTGCACGACTTCGGCCGTGGGCAGTTCGGCCGCGAGCGCTTCGGCCTCGTCGTGCGAATCCTTGTGGTGGATCACCACGTGCCAGCCGGCGAGGCCGAAGCTTCGCGCGATCGTGGCGCCGATGCGCCGGGCACCGCCGGTGACTAGAACGGATGGAAGCATCGGCTTACCGAAGCATAGAACGTGCTGGCGGGAAACCGGAAAACGGCTCCGGCGCATGATGCACCGGAGCCGTGTGGGGGCTTAGCGGCAGCTCACGCCCCCGCGGTCGATCTCGCGGCCCAGCAGGGCACCGCCGGTACCGCCGAGCAGCGTGCCAAGCAGACGATCGCCGCGCGTGTCGATGGCGCGGCCCAGCAGGGCACCGGCCGCGGCACCAACGATCAGGCCGGTCGTGCCGTTGTTACGCTTGCAGTAATAGCGGCCGTCGTTGCCACGCCAGACCTGGTCGTTGCGGCCCAGGCGGTGCGGTTCGCGGTAGCGCCCGCTGGAGTCATACATCGACTGCTGCTCGTGCGCACGTCGGCCATGGGCAGGGGCCCAAGGCGGCGGATCGGCGGCGGCGGGCAGGGCGGGAATGGCGACGGCGGCGAGCGTCGCCGCGATGAGTAGCTTGCGCATGATTGCGTCCTCCTGGTGTTGTCGTTCTGGTAGCCGAAGCAACTCAGCGCATTGCCGAAGGCTCCACAACGCCAGATTAACGGGCCGTTGTGTTCACAAATGTACGGTGGGGCGGGCCGCTGGCGCGACGAATCGCCATTTTCTCAGCCCAGCGCGGCCTGCTTTTCGGCGTAGAGCCGGTCAAGCTCGGCACGGCTCTTTTTCTCGGCGGCGGTCTTGAGCTGACCGCAGGCGGCATCGATGTCGCGCCCGCGCGGGGTGCGCACCGGTGCGCTGATCCCGGCCTGGAAGACGATCTCGGAGAACTGCCGGATGCGCTCGGGCGTCGAGCATTCGTAGGGCGCGCCGGGCCAGGGGTTGAACGGGATCAGGTTCACTTTGGCGGGCAGCTTGTACTTCTTGATCAGCCGGATCAGTTCGCGCGCGTCCTCATCGCTGTCGTTCTTGTCCTTGAGCATGACGTATTCGAACGTGATCCGCCGCGCGTTCGAGGCGCCGGGATAATCGGCGCAGGCCTGGAGCAGGTCCTCGAGGCCGAACTTCTTGTTGATCGGCACGATCTCGTCGCGCACTTCCTTGGTCACCGCGTGGAGCGAGACCGCGAGATTGACCCCGATCTCCTCGCCGCAGCGTGCCATCAGCGGCACGACGCCGCTTGTCGACAGCGTGATACGCCGCTTCGACAGCGCCAGGCCTTCGCCGTCCATGACGAGCTTGAGCGCGTCGCGGACATTGTCGAAATTGTAGAGCGGCTCGCCCATGCCCATCATGACGATGTTGGTCAGCAGGCGCCCGTCGGCGCGGTAGTCACCGCCTTCCTCGTCCTCGTCCGCGAAGACGAAATCCATCCGCCCCTTCGGCCATTCACCCAGCGCATCGCGCGCCAGCATGACCTGACCGACGATCTCGCCGGGCGTCAGGTTGCGCACCAGCCTCATCGTGCCGGTGTGGCAGAAGCGGCAGTTGAGCGTGCAGCCGACCTGGCTCGAGACGCAGAGCGTGCCACGGTCAGCGTCGGGGATGAAGACCATCTCGAAGTCGTGGCCGTCGTCGGTGCGCAGCAGCCACTTGCGCGTGCCGTCGGTCGAAAGCTGCGCCTCGACCACTTCGGGGCGGCCGATGACGAAGTGTTCGGCCAGCCAGGGGCGCATGGTTTTGGCGATGTCGGTCATCGCCTCGAAATCGGTGACGCCGCGGTGGTAGAGCCAGTGGTAGACCTGCTTGGCGCGCAGCTTGGCCGCCTTGGCGTCGAGCCCGGCCGCCTCGAACAGCGCGGCGATGTCCTTCTTGGGCAGGCCCATGACATCGACGCGGCCATCCTCGCGCGGGGTGATGTCGCGCGCGACGGGAAGCGGGTCGATATGCCCGGGGATCTGCATCAGCTGGGTGTCTGCCATGGGAGCGGCGCATATAGGCGCATCTTCGCGAAAATTCTACCGCGACTGCACACAGCCGATCGAGGCGGCGTCCATCGCGGTCGCCGCGCCTTCCAGCGCCCAGTTGTTGGCGAAGTTCCGCCCCGCCGCGTCGCGCGCCGAAACGGTCATACGCTGGGCCGAACGCATGGCCGCGACGATTGCGGCGTCCATGCGGCGGTCGACCGCCCAGGCATCGCCGCCGCCGCCCGTCAGCTGGAAGCGGTCGCGGCCGATCGAGAGGGTGATGCGGGAATTTGGTGCGAGTTTGCGCGACAGGCGGAAATGGACCTGTCCGCGCACCCCGCGTCGC
Organism: Novosphingobium sp. G106; assembly: GCF_019075875.1. Classification (NCBI taxonomy): domain Bacteria; kingdom Pseudomonadati; phylum Pseudomonadota; class Alphaproteobacteria; order Sphingomonadales; family Sphingomonadaceae; genus Novosphingobium; species Novosphingobium sp. G106. The sequence goes on from NZ_JAHOOZ010000001.1 coordinate 6,112,303, forward strand.
GGCCAGGTGCCGACCGCGGCGTAAGGTTGATAGTCGCGCTGCTTGGTACTCGGCTCGGCCATGGCGATGGCATAGCAGCGCGGCACGACCGGGTCGCGGAACGCCCCCCAGGCCGCGAACATGCCGAGACTGTCGCGGGCATGCGCGGGCATGGCCAGCAATGCCGCCGCTGCGATGCAGATGACGATGAAACCCCGGCCCATTGCGCCCGGGCTATTCGCAGAAAGCCGGGCGCCTGGGAAGGTCGATGTAACCGCGGGGCTCAGGCAACCTCGCGATAGACCTCGCCGATCTTCTTGCCGTCCTCGAAATAACCGAGGCCGTAGTCGCCCTTGATCGTCGTGCGCAGCGTCTGGCGCTCGTGCTTGGCGTCGCAGCCTTCGACCGCGTGGACCATCCGCCAGTTGTCCCAGATCACCAGGTCGGTCGGGCTCCAGTCGTGCCAGTAGGCGGCGTTGCCGGTCCCTAGGCGATTGATCGTGTGGCAGATCTCATCATAGACCGCTTCGAATTCCGGGGTCTCGTTGTGCTCGACGCCGACCGACATCCAGGGGCCGATGTGCAGTACTTTTTCTCCTGTCTGGCGCGTCCAGACCGCCGGATGCATCGCCCGCGGGAAGATCGCGACTTCCTTGAGCAGTGCCATGACCGGCGGCGAGGTGTCCTCGAATGCCTTGAAGTTCACCCCGAAGCGCTGCTTGGTCAGCCGCGTGTCGAGCGTGTAGATAATGTTCAGGCCTTCGATCTGGTCGCGCAGATCCTGCGGGAAGTTCTTGTAGAGCTCGATCCCGTCCATGAAGCCGGTGCGGCCGCCTTCGGGTGCGATGATGGGCGAGCGCAGCACGCCGGCGCGGTTGAGCTCGTTGTTGTAGCAGTGGTCGAAATGCCAGGGCGAGAAACGCGCGAGCACCTGGCCGTCGATCTCGACGAGGCTGCCGGCGTCGCTGTTGCCCTTCTTGGGGTCGTAATGCATGTCGATCACGCCCTCGGCTTCATCGCCGGTTTCACCGTCGCGCGGGGTCGACTTGGTCGGGTGGTCTTTGAGCGGGCCGAAGATCTTGCTGACCGCGACCTGCATCTTGGCGCTCGATTCCATGTCCTTGAACACGATCATGCCGCGGTCCTCGAACACCGCATTGATCTGGTCGCGGACGGCCGCGTCGTCGATGTTGTCCCAGTTCAGGCCCTCGATCTGGGCGCCGAAATTGTGCTCGCTGCTGAGGTCTTTGACCTTGATGCCGGCCATGAAACTATCTCCCGCTTGTCCTGCGCCCCTGACAGGGCGCGGCTGATGACGATGCCTCCCGCATTTTTGCATAAGGCGACGAACAAAGCCTAACCCGAGCGCAAGGCCGCGACAATATCCCTTTGCGGGCATTTTGAACGCTTGATCAGCAAGGCTAAATCGCGCCAAGACGGCGCCAGAAGGCCTTGGGGAACGAGGGGGGAACCGGAAGAGCATGCAGCCGCTGCGCGACAATGCCCGCATCCTGGCCGCCGCGATGGTGGGCACGGCGGTCGAATACTATGACTTCTTCATCTACGCGACCGCGGCCGCCCTCGTCTTCGGGCCGCTGTTCTTCCCTTCCGAATCGGCAACGGCGCAGACGCTGCTCGCTTTCATGAGCTTCGGCATCGCATTTATCGCCCGGCCGATCGGTGGCGTGGTCTTCGGCCATTTCGGCGACCGCATCGGCCGCAAGTCGACCCTGGTGGTCTCGTTGATGCTGATGGGCGGCTCGACCCTGGCGATCGCCTTCCTGCCGACATACCAGATGGTCGGCTGGGTCGCGCCGGTACTGCTTTACGTGATGCGCTTCGGCCAGGGCTTCGGGCTCGGCGGAGAGTGGGGTGGGGCGGCGCTGCTCGCGGTCGAGAATGCGCCCAAGGGCTGGGAAGCCCGCTTCGGCGCGGCGCCGCAGTCGGGCGTGCCGATCGGTTTCTTCGCCGCCAACGGGCTGTTTCTCGCCATCGGTTTCTGGCTGTCCGACGCCGAATTCGCCGCATGGGGCTGGCGTATCCCATTCGCGGCGAGTTCGGTGCTGGTCGCGCTCCGCCTGTGGATGCGCCACAAGATCGGCGAGACGCCGCAGTTCCGAGCCGCGCTCGAGCGCGAGCCGCCCGTGCCCGTCCCGCTGGCGCAGGTATTGCGCCATCACTGGGGCGCGGTGCTGGCAGGCAGCGCCGGCGTGGTCGTGGTCTTCGCCACCTTCTACCTCGGCACGGCCTGGGCGCTCGCCGAACTCACTGGCGCGCAGCACCAGCCGCGCGAGGCGGTGCTGGGCATCCAGTTGATCGCCAACCTGACGTTGACCGCGGGCATCTTCCTAGCCGCCTGGATTGCCGATCGTACGCGCCCGGCGACGGCGATCTCGATCGGTTCGCTGGGCGTGGTCGTCATGGGGATCGCCTTCGGTCCGGGTCTCGCCTCGGGCTCGCTGGCGCTGGCCGGGCTGACGCTCTGCGTGACGATGTTCTTCATGGGCATGACCAACGGGCCGCTCGGCTCCTGGCTGATCAGCCTGTTCCCGGTGCGGCTGCGCTACAGCGGCGTTTCGTTCGCGTTCAACTTCGGTGGAATACTCGGCGGGGCAGTGACGCCGATTCTGGCTCAGCTCTTGAGTGGAGCGGGTGGCGGCGTCTATACGGGGCTTCTGCTCTCGGGCGCGGCAGTGCTGTCACTGCTGGGTCTGCAACTCGCGAGACCCCAAACGACCGGAGAATAACGCATCAAATGAATGACGCCTTAGATGAGTGACGCCTCAAATGAGTGACGGGGCCACGGCGCTCAAGATCAGACTCCGCAAGGCCCTCGAAACCGCCAGGCAAGCCCGGCGCGTCGAGGAGCGCAAGCTCCACGCGATCCGCGACGGGGCCCAGGCCTCGCTGCGCGACCTGTCGGTGCAGGAACTGATGTCGTTGCTCGAAGACGAGATCATCGCCTGGCGGGCGGCGGCGGCCGAGTACGATAGGCTGGGCTATCCCGAGGATGCCCGGCGCCTGCAGGCGCAGGCTGCGCTCGTCATGAGCTATCTCGCGGACTGATCACAAGCCGAAGGTAACGCGCCCTTCGGCATCGATCGGCCAGGCAGGATTGAAGGCGATCTCCCAGACATGCTCGTCGGGATCGGCGACATAGCCGCGGTAGCCGCCATGCGGCGGGGCGTCGGCAGCGCGCAGCAGCCTACCGCCGGACTTTACGAGACGGCCTATCACCGCATCGACCTCGGCCTCGCTCGGCACGTTGTGGCCATAGCTGGCGGCGCAGGGCGGTGCGTTCGCCGTCTGCTGCATGTCCGCCTCCAGGCTCACCTGCAGCCAGGTGCCGAGCATCAGCCCGTTCATCTGGTAGAATACGACCTCCTCGTTCTCGAACACCGGCTGCCAGCCGAAGCCCGCGGCATAGAACCGCTTCGAGCGGGCGATCTCGGCGATGCCGAGCGTGACGACGGAAATCTGTTGCTGCATGGCCGTCCCAATGCGTGGGGGCGCCGTTCGGTTCCGGCTCAGGGGTAGGCGATCGCCACCACTTCCCATTCCTTCTCGCCGCCGGGCAGGCGGACGCGGCGCAGGTCGCCGATCGCGGCACCACGCAGCGCGCGGGCGAGGGGCGCGCTCCAGCCGATGCGGCCCTGGCCGGCATCCTGCTCGTCGTCGCCGACCAGCGTGAGCACGCGCTCATTGTCGTCCTCGTCGGCGATCGTCACGGTCGAACCGAACCAGGCGCGGCTCTTGTCGGCCTGCGCCGTCGGGTCGATCACCCGCACCGCTTTCATCCGCCGCGCGAGGAAGGCGAGCTCGCGGTCGATCTCGCGCATGCGCTTGCGGCCGTAGATGTAATCACCGTTTTCCGAGCGGTCGCCGTTCCCCGCCGCCCAGCTGACGATCGCGACGATCTCCGGCCGTTCGGTACCGAGCAGGTGGTCATAGCGTGTGCGTAGTGCCGCAAGACCGGCTGGGGTGATCGGGGGGCCGTCGGGTTTCATGGGGACGCTCTAGGTCATGCTTCGAGCGAGGGGAATGGTCCGAAGAGTGTTGAGATCGTTCGCCTTCGTACAAGCCTCAGCACTTCAAAGCGACCGGCCTCAACACGCGCTGCCGCCGCGCAGCCGCACCGATCAGGCCGAGCCCGACGATCATCAATGCCCAGCTGACGGGCTCGGGCACCGGCGCCCAGGTTCCTACACTGTAGCCGAAGCTGTTCGCGCTGGGACCGGTAACTTTGATGTCTATCGTCATAGCGTTCGGCGATTTCCAAGTATAGCCGCACTTGTTCTGAATGCCGGACACGCGATCGGCCTCTGGAAGATCGAAGCAAATAAATGCATCGTTGGACTTGGACCAGTCTACGAAAATCTCGTTTGCGACAACCTTGATATCGAGCGTGGCAAAGAGCGATATCGGATAAGCGGGGCTCTGAGTGAAAAATTCGTCATGGCATGTACCATCTTTGACAGCGCACTCGACGATCGTGCCTCCATTGTAGTCGTAGATCCACTTGCCCCTATCAAATTCCCACCAATAATGATTGAAGTATCCGGAGTTGCCGGAGACATCGACTACATCGCTATCGGTCAAGCCGGTCAGGGTGATTTTCTGATGCACACCCTGACTGGAGGCGGTGCTGCTCAGCGTGATCGTCGTCACGGCTGCGGCGGGCATCGTCCATAATGCGGCCAGAGCGGCCATTAACCAACCGAATCGCATGATCGAGCCTCCTGAAGGGCGGAGAACGTCCATCTTGGGAAGCCAGATGTCGATTCAAACTCGATCCAAATTCAATGTCTTGGAACGGACATGAAGCGCATCACCCCGGCGTGCGCTTGCCGATGAAGTGGCTCAGCGGCGCATTGCCGGTGTAGCGCGCCCGCGTCGGGTTCATCGCTTCGTAGACCACGGCATTCTCGAGCACGCGCTGGACGTAGTTGCGCGTCTCGCTGATGTCGATCCGCTCGATCCAGTCGACCCAGTCGACCGAACCCGTTCGCGGGTCGCCGTTGTTGCGCAGCCACTTGTTCACGTTGCCCGGACCGGCGTTGTAGGCGGCCACCGCGAGCGGATAGGAGCCGCCGTAATAGTCCATCATCCGCGCGAAATAGGCGTCGCCCAGTCGCAGGTTGTAGCTGGGATCGGCCATCAGTGCGCTGGCGTCGAATGCGAGGCCGATCTTGCCCGCCTGCTCGCGCGCCGTGCCCGGCATGAGCTGCATCAGCCCGCGTGCGCCGGCGTGGCTGACCGCGTTCTGCGAGAACTGGCTCTCCTGCCGGCTGATCGCGTGGACCATCGTCCAGTCGGTCCCCGCGGGGGCGGGCAGCAGCGGGTAGGCGACCTTGGTCAGATTGACGAAGCCTTCGGCGTGCGCCGCCTGGCCCAGGATCACGCCGAGGTCGCGCCGTCCCAGGCTGGTGGCGAGGTCTGCCACCAGCACGTGGTCGCCTTCGCTGACGGCCTGGTCGCTGATCTCGCGGAAGAAGCGCACCGTCGTCTGCCAGTCGGACGCGCGGGCGACTTCGCGCACCGCGGCAGTGATCGGCTTGGCATTGAAGGCGGCGCGTTCGGCCTGGTTGGGCACCTGCACCGGGGCGCTGGTCAGCGGCGGGATCGGCCGGCCGAGCCGTTCGAGCGCGAGTTCGCCGTAGAAGGCCGTCGGATAGGCCGCGGCCATTTCGAAATAGCGGTTGGCCCCGGAGGCGTCGCCCGCGCGGCCGAGCGCGCGGCCGGCCCAGTAGAAGCCCTTGGCGCGCGTCTGCGGGGTCTGCGCCGCAGCGCCGTAGCGGTAGAACAGCGGCGCGGCGGCGCCCGGGCTGTTCATTCCCATCGCCTTGGTGCCGCCGAGCCACATCAGCGAGGTATAGTCGTCGCGCAGCTTGAACTTCATCCGGCTGACGTCGGTGCCGGGTGGGAAGGTATCGTCGATCGAGGCCGCGATGCGCGTCGCGCTAGCGCTGTCCGCACTGCGGGCGACCGACAGCAGCGTGCCGATCCACTTTTCGGGATCGAGCGGCGGCGTAGTCGCCGGTGGGCGTGTCGCGAGGAGCTGGACCGCGCCGTACATGTTGCCCGAACGCTGCGCCTGGCGGACGCTGGCATAGACATAGCCCGCGTCGCGCAGCGCGTCGCCCGGCACCGGCAGGCCGAGCGTGCCCGGCGCGGAGCCCTGGATCAAGGTCAGCCGCGCCATGAAGCCGGCGCGCGCCGCGGGCGAGACATAGGTCATCTGCCGGGCTGCCGCCGTGGCGTCGCCGGCCCAGAGCAGCGCGTTCATCCGCGCGTCTTGGTCGGCCGGGGTCAGGCTCGCGCCCAGGAGCGAGAACAGCGCCGCTTCCGAGGCGTCGCTCATCGAGCCGCCGCGCCAGGCCTGCAGGCCCATCGCGCGCGCCTCGCCGCGCTGGAGCGAAGCCAGCGCCAGGGCATAGCGCGCGCGCGCCGGATTGGTCAGCGGCGGGAAGCGGTCGAAGTAGCTGACCAGCCGATTGAGATCCGGCGATTCGCGGCCCAGCGCCTGCTCGGCATAGGTCCGCAGCTTATCCTCGTCGGGGTAGCCCGGATAGGCCATGAGGAAGCCGGCATAGGTGTCGAAGCCATAGACTCCCGGCGAAGCGGTGAGTTGCCGCCAGCGGTCGATCGCCTGGGCGACGCCGCTGCTCTGGCTGCCCATGAGCTGCTGGCGGGCGCGGTCCCACTCGCCGCCGTCCTGACAGGCGGCGGGGGTGGACATCGAGGCCAGACCGAGCAGCAGCAGAAGCGAAGTCGCACGCATGCTGGACATAAAGGGGGAAGGCTCCTTATCAGGCGCTGAATGACGTGGCCGCAATTGGGCCGAAATTTAGGCCGAACCCCGCCGGCCGCAGCGCCATAGTGGGGCACAATCGAGGGCAAAGTCCATGTTTTCCGGTTCCATTCCCGCGCTCGTTACACCGTTTCGCGACGGAGCGTTCGATGAAAGCGCCTTTCGGCGGCTGGTCGAATGGCAGATCGAGAACGGCTCTTCGGGCCTGGTTCCCTGCGGTACGACGGGCGAGAATTCGACGCTGTCGAACGCAGAGCACCACCGCGTGATCGAGGTCTGCGTCGAGCAGGCGGCGGGCCGCGTGCCCGTCATCGCCGGCTGCGGCAGCAACGACACGATGAATGCGCTGCTCCACATGAACTTCTCGAAGAAGTGCGGCGCCCAGGCCGCGCTGCTCGTCGCGCCCTATTACAACCGGCCGAGCCAGGAAGGCCTGCTCGCTCACTTCGGGTACCTGGCCGAGCACAGCGACCTGCCGATCGTGCTCTACAACGTGCCCGGCCGCACGGTGACCGATCTCAAGCCCGAGACCGTCTGCGAACTGACCCGCCGCTTCCCCGGCCGTTTCGTCGGCATCAAGGATGCGAGCGGCGACCTGTCGCGCGTGACCGACCACCGTATGGGCATCGAGGGCGACTTCGCTCAGCTCTCGGGCGACGATGAACTGGCGCTGCCGTTCAACGCCGCCGGCGGTGTCGGCTGCATATCGGTGACCGCTAACGTTGCGCCGAAGCTTTGCGCCGAGTTCCAGGCGGCCTGCCGCGACAACGACCTCAAGAAGGCGCGCGAGCTCAACGACAAGCTCTATCCGCTGCACTACGCCATGTTCGAGGATGCCTCGCCGGGGCCGTGCAAGTACGCGCTCGCCCAGGTCCACGACTGGATCGCCGAGGAACTGCGCCTGCCGCTGGTCCCCTGCGGCGAGCCGGCGCGCAAGGCCGTCGACGCGGCGCTGAAGCACGCCGGGCTGAAGTAGGGATCAGTTAGCCGGGTTGTTCTTCTCCACGAAGGCCACGGCCGCCTCGAGCATCTGCTGGCGCGTGGCCGAGCGCGACAGCCAGTGGTCCTCGTTGGGCATGACGACGAGTTCGTAGGGTTTTCTGGCATCCTTCAGCGCATCGGCCATTGCCGAACTCTGCTTGAACGGCACGACCGTATCGTCTTTGCCGTGGATCAGCAGGATCGGTGCATCGGCCTGGGCGGCCCGCTTACGCGGGGAGACTTCGGCAAAGGTTGACGGATTGCCGAGGCTCTCGCGCAATGAGTTCTTGAGCATGTTGCTGCCGCCGCTGACGCGCAGGTCGGTCAGGTACATATCGGAGAGATCGCTGACCGGCGCCACGGCCACTGCGCAGCGATATAGCCCGTGCTGGAGCGTCACGCCCGCCAGCGCGGCATAGCCGCCGTAGCTTGCGCCGACGATGCAGGCGCGTTTCGGATCGACCAGGCCGCGCTTGGCCAGTTCCGCCAGGCCGTCCGAAATGTCGCTCTGCATCTTGCGGCCCCACTGGCCGTTGCCCGCGCGGCGGAAGGCGTCGCCGCGATTGGTCGAACCGCGGAAATTGGGCTGGAACACTGCATAGCCGCGCGACGCGAAGGCTTGCGCCCACCAATCGAAAGCGACCGGATCGTAGGCCGTCGGGCCTCCATGTGGCAGCAGGACGACTGGCAGGTTCTTTGTCACGCCTCCGGGCGGCAAGGTCAGGATACCGTCCATTTCGAGCCCGTCGGCGGCCTGGTAGGTCACTTTCGAGACCGGCCCTACGTTTTCGGTCGCGATCATCGGATAGTCGTAGCCTACCGGGTCGGCCCGCCGCCCCGTGACATCCACCACATACCAGGTCCCGCTGTCCCCATTGCCGCTCGTATGGACGAGGAAATGGCTGAAGTCGGGCGTCCATTCGACGATGCGGAGGTCTCGGTTGGGAAACGCCTGGTAGACGCGGCTGATGATCGCCTGCTGTCTGGGATCGAACAGAACGGGCTTCGACGGCGCTCCGCGCTCGAGATAGCCTAGCAACTGCCCGTTGTTGGGATCGACATAGGTGCGTTCGATATCCGCATCGGCCAGGACTTCCTTGGGCGTCCCCCCCCGACAGCGGAACCTCATACCAATGCGTTTCACCCTGTGCGTCGTCCTCCTGCGAATAGATGACGCTGGCGCCGCCCTGCCCGAGGCTGACGAGGCTGACGTCGCCCGTCGGATCGATCCCGGTGGCGACGGGGGTGCCCTGTCGATGCCTGATCTGCCAGCGGCCGGTGCTACGATTGAGATCGAGGACCGCCGCGACGCTGCCATCTCCGCTGACGAGCCAATCGCGATAGTTGCTTTCCGAGGCGGCGTCCGAAACTTTGCGCGGCGTGTTGGTCTTGAGGTCGACGGCGAACAGCGCCGGGCGTCCATGATCGAACTCGTAGCTCAGATGATCGGCCGATTGCTTGAATTGGATGCCGCCAAAATAGCCTGTCCACTGGCCATTGATCTGGCGTGTACCATAGTTGCCGAAGATCGCGCCGGCCATCGAGCTCCGCTTGCCGAAGACCGTCTGTGCGCTGCTGCCGTCGGCGGCGACGAGGATGGCGGCATAGAATTCGTGCTTGTCCTCGGTGAAGCCGATGCCGAGCGCTTCCGTGGCGCTTTTGACCACGAGCACGGCATCCTCACCGACCCAGCGGACGTAACGCAGCTTGATGTCGCCGAGTGGGAGGGCTGCTTGAAGTTTGTGCGCGGCGCCCAGGATCATGAGCCGCCGCTCGTTGCCCATGCGGGCGACGATCGCCAGGCCCTTGCCGCTCGGCGAAATCGACATGTCCTCGATCCCCGGCAGTCCGCCATAGGCTTTCAGCGGCGGCGTCTCTGCGGCAACTGGCAGGGCGAGCATCAGGCACAGCGCGGCCCAGGCTGCGCACACGGCATTTTTGAAATTCATTTTTCCGTTTGATCCCCCAAGGCCCCAGTACAGCATGCAAATTTGTACGACTGCGACAAGTCCGGACTTGCCACTTCGGACGCAGCGTCGAAGATGATGCATCGAAAATGGAGACGATCGCCCCGTGACCAGCACCAGAGACAAGACCACCGTCACCGGCATCTACGCCCGCAAGGTCCTGCAGTACGGCGAGATCATCGAGCGCACGGTGCGCGCGGCGAAGGAACCGGGCTTCACCGAGGCCGGCTGGGATGAGCTGGCCTCGCTTCTAGACACGGCGAAGTTCGAGCGCGTCGGCAACGATAAGGTGGCGATGGGCTGGGACGTCTACCGCAGCCTGCTGACGATGTGGGCGACCACGACCGATTTCTGGAGCGAGTTCCACCGCATCAGCGAGGTGGGCAAGCTCGTGTTCCTCGAACTGACCGAGCACAACACGCCCCGCGGCGGTGCCGAGAGCGTGGTAAACTCCTGCACGCTCTATGAATTCGACGAGGCGGGCAGGCTCGTGCATCTCGACATCTACCTGCAGCACGATTGATCGAAGCGGCGGTCCGCTCAGGGTTCCCTTTTGCGCCCGCCGCCCCTACATCCCCCTCGATCATGGCCCGTCCGACACCCGAGAAGTTCGACAAGAAGAAGACCGTCGCCGAGAACCGGCGCGCGCGATTCGACTATTATATCGAGGACGTGTTCGAGGCCGGCATCATGCTGACCGGGACCGAAGTGAAGAGCCTGCGCTTCGGCGAGGGTTCGATCGCCGAATCCTATGCCGAGATCCGCGGCGGCGAAGCCTGGCTGGTCAATTCGAACGTCCCCGAGTTCAGCCACGGCAACCGCTTCAACCACGAGCCCAAGCGCCCGCGCAAGCTGCTGCTCCATGAGCGCGAGATCGATCGCCTGCAGGGGGCGGTCGAACGCAAGGGCATGACGCTGGTGCCGCTGTCGGTCTATTTCAACGGCCGCGGCCGTGCCAAGGTCGAGCTCGCCCTCGCCAAGGGCAAGAACGCAGCGGACAAGCGGAACACGATCAAGGAACGCGACTGGAAGCGTGAACAGTCGCGAATAATGCGGGATCACGGTTAGAATCACGGGTTAGATCATAAGCTAATTTTCAGTCATCCCTGCGAAAGCAGGGACATGCCAGCACATGGAATCATGCAGAACAAGTTCGCCACCTGGTTGCATCGCGCGATGCCCAAGCGCGAGGAGCTCGAGGCCAATCGCTTCGTGGCCCCTTTCGCGCGCCGCCAGGAGCTGTGGCGTTTCACCCGCCGCTCGGTGCCGCGCGGCGTCGCTGTCGGCCTGCTGGTCGGCATCTTCGCGCTGATTCCCGGCATCCAGATCATCGGTGCGGCGCTGATGTGCGTGCCCTGCCGCGGCAATATCCCGATCGCGGCGGCCATGACCTTCCTGTCCAACCCGCTGACCACGCCGATGATCCTGGCCGCCTCGATCTTCCTCGGCAACAAGCTCGGCTTCCATGCCGACCTCACGACCTTCTATAGCCTCTACGAGCACAGCGCCTCGCTCAAGGAGTGGGCCTACTGGCTACTGTCCGACGCGGCGCCTGCGCTGTTGATTGGCCTGTTCATCATCTCGACCGTCGCTGCCGCGATCGGCTACCTGGTCTCGGCCTTTGTCTGGCGCTGGTGGATCGGGCACAAGGTGCGGGGCCGGCGCGAGCGGTTGGCCGTCGTCGTCGAGAGCGCCGAATGAAATGAAGGTAGGCAAGGCATGAAGGCAGAGGCTAGCGCACACCGACCGGCCGACTGGATGCTGGTCGCCGGAGCGCTGGTCCTGAGCCTTCTGCTGATCTGGGCAATCACCCGCGAGCCGGTGGTCGCCGCGGCCTTCGGTGCGGGCATCCTGGTTCTCGGCGGTGTCGCCTTCGCACTGACGCGCAGACGTCCGGTCGAGAAGGAAGTCGAGTTCGCGCTGCCCGACTGGTCGGTGACCGTCGCCGCGATCGAGAATGCCGATCTCGCCGTCGCCATCATCGACCGTGCCGGTCGGCTGGTCTGCGCCAACGGCCGCTACGAGGAATGGTTCGGCGCCGCCTACGCGCCGCCGCGGCTGCCGGTCGACGAAGCTTCGCTCGAACGGCTCGGCCGCGCCGCACGCTCGGCCTGGCGCGACGGCAAGGGCCAGACCGACCTCGTCGAAGGCGGCAATGTCGAGAACGTCGGCCGCCGCTGGAAGGCCGAGGCCCAGCGCACCGGCCGCGGGGACGACTTCCTGGTCTGGCGCTTCGCTCCGGTCTTCGCCGCCGATCCCGTCGCCGAGCTCGTCCAGCATCTCGACGGCAAGTTCGGCCGCGCGCTCGACCGCGCCGGCATGGCTGCTGCCATTGTCGATCCCGACGGGGTGATCCGCGCCGCCAGCACGGGCTTCGCCGCGCGCGCTTCGGGCGATGCCCTGGCCTCGCCCGTGGGGCAGGACTTCGTCGGCCTGCTGCGCCAGGAAGAGGGCGACCGCATCTCCTGGGCGCGCGAGGGACGCCGCGGCGGGCCCGTCACGCTCTACTACGTGCCCGTCGCCGATCCCGATGCGCGCGGCGAGCCCGATCCCGATACCACGCCTTCGCTGATGCTCGTGGTCGATGCCGGCGTCGGCCTTGGCGGCGGCAACAGCGAGGTCAGCGCCGCGGCGCCGCACCTCGAGGCGCTGCTCGGCCAACTCCCGCTAGGCCTCGCCATGGCCGACCGTGACGGCCGGCTGCTCTTCGCCAATCCCGCCTTCATGCGTGCCGGCGGCCGCGAGGGCGAGGCGCCGCCGACCTATCCGACCGACCTCGTCGTGCGCGAGGACAAGGGCGCGCTGTCCGACGCGATCCGCCGCTATGCCCAGGGTTCGGCCGCGGCGGGCGACATCGCCGTGCGGCTGGTCAGCCAGCCCGACGATCCGGTTTCGCTGAGCCTCGCCGGCGTGCGCGGGCTGGGCGAGGCGGCGGTGCTGCTGGGCCTGACCGACAGCTCGGAAGAAACACGGCTCAAGCGCCAGGTCGCGCAGGCGACCAAGATGCAGGCCGTGGGCCAGCTCGCCGGTGGCGTCGCGCACGATTTCAACAATGTGCTGACCGCGATCCTCGGCACCTGCGACCTGATGCTGCTGCGCCATACGCCCGGCGATTCGGACTATGACGACATCCAGCAGATCCGCGCCAATTCGAACCGCGCCGCTTCGCTGACACGCCAGCTGCTCGCCTTCTCGCGCCAGCAGACGCTACGCCCCGAAGTTCTACAGCTGCCTGACGTCGTCGCCGAGATCTCGCAGATGCTGAAGCGGCTGATCGGCGAGAAGATCCAGTTCGAGGTGAGCCACGACCGCGATCTCGGCCCGGTCCGCGCCGACCCCTCGCAGCTCGGCCAGGTGGTGATGAACCTCGTGGTCAATGCCCGCGACGCCATGCCGCGCGGCGGCAAGCTCATGCTGACCACGCGCCGCGTCACCGCGAACGACGTCCGCGCCATGCGCAGCGAGATCGTGCCGATGGGCGACTATACCGCGCTGATCGTCGAGGATACCGGCGGCGGCATTCCGCCCGAGCATCTCGGCAAGATCTGGGAGCCCTTCTTCACCACCAAGGAGCAGGGCAAGGGCACGGGCCTGGGCCTCTCGACGGTCTATGGCATCGTCAAACAGTCGGGCGGCTTCATCTTCGCCGACAGCGAGCTGGGCAGGGGCACCAGGTTCACCATCTACCTGCCCGTCCACCACGGCGCCCCGGCCATCGCCGCGCCCGTGGCCACGCCCGCACCGAGCGTCTGGGCCGGGGGCGGCTCGATCCTGCTGGTCGAGGACGAGGATACCGTCCGCATGGTCGCCGAGCGTGCGCTGACCCGCCAGGGCTACCAGGTCACCAGTGCGCGCGACGGCGAAGAGGGGCTCGAGGCGGTGGAGCAGGGCGGCCAGTTCGACCTCGTGCTCAGCGACGTCGTCATGCCGAGCATGGATGGCCCCGCCATGGCCCGCGAGATCCGCAAGCTCGCGCCTGATCTGCCCGTGCTGTTCATGTCGGGCTATGCCGAGGAACAGCTGCGCCGCCAGATCGACATCGAGAACGTGCACTTCATCCCCAAGCCGTTCTCGGTCCAGCAGATCTGCGACAAGGTGGGCGCGGTGCTCGCGGCGGGCCGCTAGGTTCTTTTTTCCACTTACGTGAAAGCACCCGTTTCAGTGCAACCGAAACGGAGTCTAAGCGTCCTGTACGAAATGGGTCGCGTGGGTGATGGCGCCGCCCGCACGGATCGCCGCGGAGACGAAGGCCGTCTCGGCCATTTCCTCCTCGCTCGCACCCGCCTTGCGGGCAGCCTTGGAATGAATCTCGATGCAGTAGGGGCACTGCGTCGTCAGCGCGACGGCGACGGCCATCAGTTCCTTGTACTTCTTGGGGATCGCCCCGTCGGCGAGCGCGGCCTTGTCGAAGGCGAGGAAGGCCTCCCAGGCCGCCGGTGCGTGTGAGCCGAGCGTGGGAAGCTTCTTGATATTGTTTACGTCGTACATCGCCTGCTCCTCGGTTGCGGCCGGCACTTTCGCCGCCAGGGAGCAATGGATGGCACCGGATGCGTGGACGCGCCAGTTGTACGATCTCAATCGGTGCCGGGTTATGCCGAGGAACGGATGTGCCTACCCAGGCCTCACGGCTCGACAGGCGGATCGTCCTGTGCTGTCGCGTCGGTCGGTGCTGCTTCCGGCGGTGCCGCGTCGAGCAGGAGCTGGTCGAGTTCCGGATCGGGATAGAGCCCGGTCAGATCATCCTCGCCGTTGACAACGCGCTCGGGTACGTAAAGCGTGGCCAGCCAGGATTTCTTTACCGGATCGAGTTCGATCGCGCGGCGCACCGCTGCGACGATCGTGTTTCGCGTCGCTATCCGGTCGGGCGCCGGTGCGTTCTGGTTGACCAGAGCCTTGTATTTCTGGCCATTGGCGCAGGCGATCCAGGTCTGCACCCAGGAGTCGTCGGCTTGGCCATCGTGCTTCAGCAACAGGTCGAGCGCGACGAGTGCGTCGGTGTAGGTCTTGCCCTTGTTGGCATAGAGCCCGTCGTGCACGTCGCCGCGCAAGGTGGCGATGTCGATCTTGCGCTGCGTTTCCGCATTGGCGACGGGGGCGTTGAGCGAAAAGGCGGGAGCGGCGGCGATTACGTTCTTGGCCGTGTCCTGCCGCCCGGCCATGGCCAGCACCTGCACGTACTGGCGGACGAGTTCGGGCGACGGTGCGGGGCTGCGGCTGACCAGATCCTGATAGATCGACAGAGCCGGCAGCGGCTTGTTGTCGCGTGCAAGCGCGTTCGCACGTGCCTGCAGCTCCTCGTCGGTGACCAGTTCGGATAGCGGCCGCTGGACCATGATCTCGTCGGCCAAGCGGATTTTCTCGCGCGTCGGCGCATCGACCGCATCGGAGATCGGATCGGCGGCGGCGGCGGTGACGGCGGCCTCCGCCTTCTCGCGCATCTCCCGGCCGTCTGCCCCCAGTATCTTGCCGTCGCTGGTATCGATGTTGTGCCGCTGGCTGGTCGTGAAAACGAGGCTGAGTTTCACCCGCGTGCCGACATAGCCGAGGAAGAAACCGAGGATGAGGAAATAGAGCCCGCCGCCGACTGCGAAGACGTGGCCGCCGAACCCGAAGTAGTCATTGACCCGATCACCGAACTCCCCAAGCTTCGCCGGGATGGTTCCCAGTTGGGTCAGTCCGACACCGACGATGATCTTGGTTAGCCAGTCGCTGATCTGCTCGAGATTGGTGTTGACGTCGCTGAAGGCGGTCTTGCCTTCGGGAGGAGCCGGATTGGGTTGGGCCGGGGTGCCGGCGTTTGCCTCCTGCTTTCCCGCGGCATGGGCGCCGCGCAGTTCGTTGCTGGTCAAGGTGCGCGGCAGGCCGAACAGAAAGCCGGCGAAGATGCCTACGCTGGACGCCCCGCCAACGATCGCCAGCGCGAGCAGGCCGCCGCAGAGATTCGCGATGATCGATGAAGAATTATCGTTCTTGATCCCTACGGCGGCGCCGTAGACGAAGGACGCGATAATCCCGGCGACCGCGAGCAGGACGAGCAATCGATCGAATCCGCCCAGATAGCCGGTCCACAGGGCCTGGTTCCTTTGGGATTCGAGCTGGTCGAACGTCGCCCCGCCTGGATCGGCCCTCGTCCCTCGAAATGGAACTACTCTACCGGTCTCGATCGCCGCCATGCCACCCCCCTGCGGATAGGCCAATATCAATAGGTTATTGCATTACTTCGGAAATACAGGCTGTTGACCTGACCATCGCAGGAAATCGATGCCCGAACCCAAATGTAAATCATGTCGGCAGTGGCTGATTTTCAAACAATATCCATAACGGATACTTAGTGGCTCCGGCTGCCATTCCTGGTGAACCGGCCAGCTTGTCTCGAAAGGGGAGGGGGTAATAACCGATCGGTCCATTGTGAACACGATTGGCCCGCGGGTGGGAACGGCGCAGCGGGTTCTGGCCGGCCCTTGAAATTTTTTTGTTCCCCTCTTGTTCGATGGGAACAAACGCGATACATGAAGCGCCAGTTGACCTTCCCGGTCGGTGCTCTAGGCAGGAGGACGTGAAAATGGCTGCTCAGCTCAAGCTGATCCAGGAAGGCAAGGAAAAGGACTCCATGGACCGTCAAAAGGCGCTCGAAGCAGCGCTGGCTCAGATCGATCGCGCCTTCGGCAAGGGCTCCGCGATGAAGCTCGGCTCGAAGGAGACGATGCAGGTGGAGACGATCTCTACCGGCTCGCTCGGGCTCGACATCGCGCTCGGCGTCGGCGGCCTGCCGCGCGGACGCGTGATCGAAGTCTACGGTCCGGAAAGCTCGGGCAAGACCACGCTGGCCCTGCACGTCATCGCCGAGGCGCAGAAGACCGGCGGCACCGCGGCCTTCATCGATGCCGAGCATGCGCTCGATCCGGCCTATGCCAAGAAGCTGGGCGTCAATATCGACGAACTGATCGTGTCGCAGCCCGACACCGGCGAGCAGGCGCTCGAAATCGTCGACACGCTGGTGCGCTCGAACGCGATCGATGTGCTCGTGGTCGACTCGGTCGCCGCGCTGGTTCCCCGTGCCGAGATCGAGGGCGAGATGGGCGACAGCCACGTCGGCCTGCAGGCGCGCCTGATGTCGCAGTCGCTGCGCAAGCTCACCGGCTCGATCAGCCGCTCGCGCTGCATGGTGATCTTCATCAACCAGCTGCGCATGAAGATCGGCGTGATGTACGGCAATCCCGAGACGACGACGGGCGGCAACGCGCTCAAGTTCTATGCCTCGGTCCGCCTCGACATCCGCCGCACCGGCCAGATCAAGGACCGCGACGAGATCACCGGCAACGCCACGCGCGTCAAGGTCGTCAAGAACAAGGTCGCGCCGCCGTTCAAGCAGGTCGAGTTCGACATCATGTACGGCGAGGGCATCTCGAAGATCGGCGAGATCCTCGACCTCGGCGTCAAGGCCGGCATCGTCGAGAAGTCGGGTGCGTGGTTCAGCTACGACTCGATCCGCATCGGCCAGGGTCGCGAGAATTCGAAGCAGTATCTCAAGGACAATCCCGAAGTTGCCGACCGCCTGGAAGCCGCAATCCGCGGCCGCACCGACGGTCTTGCGGAGGAAATGATGGCAGGCCCGGACGCGGACGACGACATCTGACCTCCAAGGAGCGCCGGCGTCAAAACCGGCACTCGAGGGAACGGGACCGGCGCGGGCCAAGTGGCTGCGTCGGTCCTTTTCATTTGCGCCGGAATCGGCGCGTGGCTGGAAACGAGATCGGCTGAACGGTAGAGAAAGTGCGGCGATTGGCTTGGTGCGGGATATGGACTGCCTGCCGCGGTCGATGGCACACTGGCGGAAGCAGCATCCACCAGGAAAAAGCCGATGGCGACCTCCCTTTATGATCTCAGCGTGCCGACTTTCCTGCAGACCGTGCGGGCGATGGGTGGCTTCCTCGATCGTGCAGTCGCGCACTGCGCCGAGATCGGCACCGACCCCGACGATTTCGTCGATGCCCGCCTCTATGACGACATGGCGCCGTTCCATTTCCAGATCGAGGCGGCCTGGCACCATGCCGTATGGGGCGTCGAAGCTTTGATCACGGGCGCCTTCGCGCCGCCCGGGCTGGTCGGACCGGTTCCCTTCGCCGAGCTCAGAGCCATGATCGCCAGCGGGGAAAAGGCCTTGCAGGCGTTCACGCGCGACGCAGTCGACCGCTGTGCCGGCAAGGCGCTCGACATGCAGATCGGCCCGCGGCTGCTCGCCTTCACCGCGGAGACCTTCATCCTTTCGTTCTCACTGCCCAACTTTCATTTCCACGCGGTCACCGCCTACGACATCCTGCGCAACCGCGGCGTGCCGATCGGCAAGCGCGACTACGAAGGGCAGCTTCGCACGCGATCGGCTGAGCTATCCGATATGGTGCCATGATCTTGACATTTTATCCCGAATAGGTTATTTACCCTCGCGATGGGTGTGTGAGGGCGACAGGCCTTCGTCTCTTGCTCTCCCGCACAGTGGCCGGTGCGCGCGGCAGCGCGCTCCCCGCGACGAAGGATCAGGGCGGAGGTTTCACTCCGTAGGACGATGGCAGGGCAGCGAGCCGGCCCGTCGTTCAAGCCTTCGCGCCGCAGGCCGTGCCGGAGATTTGTGCGATCTTGCTCCGGCCGTTCGCAACCAGACGCGCACGCATAGTCTCAAGCGCCGCAGGGAGGCGCACCGGCCGCACCGTCACCGATCAGCAGGAGAGGCGCACCGTCAAATCCAACATTACCCGTCGCTCCTGCGCAGGCAGGGCCCAGATGACGGCGCGTTCGAACGCGGAGCTTGAGTTGATCAGCCGAGCTTATCTAGGCCCCTGCCTACGCAGCGGTGACGAGGTAGGAGTGGACGGTAGTTGGGGGCGATGGCCCCCACATCACCCTTCTGCTCAGGCCGCCTCGGCAGTCCGCGCCTTCACGACGTCATCGGCATGTTTCCCGCCGAGTTCCTGCAGGTGATCGAACCCGGCGGTGAACCCCGCCAGCCCCTGGCTCAGCGAGCGCAGCTCTGCGTCCAGCCCGTGCAGCGCCGCCTCGGGCAGCAGTGCCTCGACGCGTTCCCAGCGCGCCCAGTCGGGGTGCGGCGAGAGGCCGAGAATCTGCCCGCGCCGGCTCGACAACACCGAGCCTGCTTTCGATCCGGTGCCAGAAGGCGTGTCGACCGCGACCTTGCAGATCGGTTCGAGCAGATAGGGAGCGGCCGAGGCCAAGGCTTCCGACATCGCCATTCGCCCGGCGATGCGGAAGGCCAATTCCGACGAATCGACCGTGTGGAACGAGCCGTCGGTCAGCGTCACCGCCACGTCGACCACGGGGAAGCCCAGCGGGCCTTTTTCCATGGCGTCGCGGATACCGGCCTCGACCGCGGGGATATATTGCTTGGGGATCGCACCGCCGCTGATCTTGTCGGTGAACTGGAAGCCTTCACCGCGCCCCAGCGGCCGGATCTCGATCACGCAGTCGCCGTACTGACCGTGCCCGCCCGACTGCTTCTTGTGCCGCCCCCGCTGGGTCGCCCCTTTTCGGATCGATTCGCGGTAGGCGATGCGCGGCGGCCTGGTGTCGACCGAGACGCCGTAGCGGCGCTGCAGCCGGCCGAGCACGACGGCCAGGTGATCGTCGTTGACCCCGCGCAGCAGGGTCTCGTGGGTGGCATCGTCCTGCGACCATTGCAGCGCCGGGTCCTCCTCGCAGAGCCGGTGCAGCGCGGTCGAGAGCTTGACGTCGTCCTTCCGATCGCGCGTGGTGATGGCGAGGCTGGCATTGCGCGCCGGATATTCGACGAGCAGCGCCGAGGTGCATTTCGCCCCCTTGCCGGGCAGCAGCATGCCGCTGCGCGCCGCATCGACCTTGGCCACCGCGACGACGTCGCCCGAGGCGGCCGCGGCCTGCTTGGCGGTCTTGTCGCCCTGGAGCACGAACAGCGAGCCGGTGCGTGCCGATTCGTCGCCGACGATCAACTCGTCGCCCTCGTGGATCCCTGCACCGAGCACGCGGCCGAGCGCGAGCCGGCCCATGGCGCCGCCGTTGGCGATCTTGAACACGTGCAGCGCGGTGCCGTTCTCGACGCCGAGCCGGATCGCGGCGATCTCGGGCTCGGGCACTTCGTGGCGCAGAAGCTTGAGCAGCCGGTGCACGCCGCCGCCGGTCAGCGCCGAGCCGAGCAGCACGGGCACGACCTTGCCCGTCGCCGTATCGATCGCGAGGTCGGCCATGACCAGTGACGGATCGGGCGTTTCGTCCATCAGCAAGGTCTCGAGCAGCGCGTCGTCGAAATCGGCCAGCGTCTCGAGCAGATGGCCGCGCTCCTCGCGCTCGCGCTCGAGCAGTTCGCCGGGGATTTCGACGCGTTCGGATTCCTTGCCCGGCCGGTAGCGGTAGGCGCGCTCCATCGCGAGATCGACATAGCCGGTGACGTGCTCGCCCTCGCGAATCGGAATCTGGCGCAGCGCCAGCGGCTCGCCGCTCATCGGCTGCAGTTCGGCGATCAGGTCGCGGATTGCGCCCGCGCGGGCGTTCTCGATCTTGTTGACGAAGATGGCATGCGGCACGCCCAGTTCGTCGAGCCGGCGCAGCATCGGTTCGGCCAGCGCCGCGCGCTCGGGCGCGGGGTCGATCACGACGAGTGCCATGTCAGCGGACTGCAGCGCGGCGAGGCCGTCGGCGGCGAAGCCGGTGCCGCCGGGCATGTCGATCAGGGCGAAGTGGTCGCCCAGGTAATCGAGATGCATGAGGTTGATTTCGGTCGAACCGCGGCGGGCCCGCGCCTCGGGGCTGGCATCGCCGACCGTGGTTCCGGCCTCGACGCTGCCTTGTCGGTTGATCGCGCCGCTGGCGAAGAGCAGCGCCTCGGCGAGGCTGGTCTTTCCCGTGCCCGCCGGCCCCACCAGCGCTATGGCGCGTGTCAGGGGAGCACGGGCAGAACTGCTGCCGTTGGCGGAACCTTTATGTGTGACGTTGCCCATCGTCGCCTCCTCTCTTTGTGAAGGCGCGCTGGCGCTGTTTTGCGCTCAGACGCGCAAGACGGGATGGGGATGCTGTGCCTCTATGCGATGAGTCGCAAGTGGAATCTTGTTGTGCCGGGCGGCCTGTCTTCCTACTTTCCTAGGTTCCGGCGCGAGGAACAGAGTCGCCTCGCGGCGCATTGTGGCGATTGTCATGGCGAGCCCGCTTCCAGTGCTGATCAACCATGCCGGCGGCACCGCCGCGGCGCTTGGCGAATCGCTGCGTGAGACGGTGGAACAAGCCTTTGCCGCGGCCGGCCAGGAGATCGAACTCGAGCTGGTCGACGGGGCCGGGATGGCCGAAGCCGTGGCGCGCCACCGCGGCAAGCCGCGCGTGGTAGTGGGCGGCGGCGACGGTACGCTGGGCTGCGCCGCGACCGTGCTGGCCAATACCCCTACCGCTCTCGCGATCCTGCCGCTGGGCACGCGCAACCACCTGGCGCGCCAGCTAGAGATTCCGCTCGAACTCGACGCTGCGGTGGCAGTGGCGGTCGGCGGCCAGCGCCGGCGCATCGATCTCGGCGCGGCGGGCGAGCGGGTGTTCGTCAACAATGCCTCGTTCGGCATCTACACGCGGTTCGTGCGCCAGCGCGACCAGCAGAACGGGCCCAAGTGGCTGAATTCGATTCCGGCGACCTGGCACGTGCTGCGCCATATGCGCGCGCAGCAGTTCACGCTCGACCTCGACGGCGAGCCGCGCACGGTGGCCACGCCGCTGCTCTTCGTCGGCAACAACCAGTATTCGATCGACCCAGGGCGCCTCGGCGAGCGCGAGGCGATGGACGATGGCCAGCTCTCGATCTTCGCCGTGGCCGCGCAGGGACCGCACAAGCTGGTCGCTTTCGCCCTGCGCGCACTGGTCGGCCTGGCCCGGCCCGAGCGCGACTTCGCAGAGTGCGCAAGCGCGGCCGAAGTCGTGATCGACGGGCAGGGCTGGATCGAAGGCGCCTTCGACGGCGAGCTCGAATGGATGGCCTTGCCGCTGCGCCTGCGCAGCCTGCCGAGCGCGCTCGGCGTGGTGACTCCGCGGGAAACCACGCAACCCGAACGGAATCTGTTCAAGATTCACGGTTCCAGGACGCACTGAGCCCCGCTTCCTGCTTGTCGCACGCCCGCGCGTCGCTTATCGGCGCGTCTATGAGCTCGACCAACGAAATCCGCCGGTCCTTCCTCGACTATTTCGCGGCCAACGGCCACGAGGCCGTGCCGTCCGCACCGCTGGTGCCGTACAACGACCCGACCTTGATGTTCGTCAACGCGGGCATGGTCCCGTTCAAGAACGTCTTCACCGGCCTCGAAGCGCGCGGCGTGCCGCGGGCGGCCTCGTCGCAGAAGTGCGTGCGGGCGGGCGGCAAGCACAACGATCTCGACAACGTCGGCTATACCGCGCGGCACCATACCTTCTTCGAGATGCTGGGGAATTTCTCCTTCGGCGACTATTTCAAGGAACAGGCGATCACCCACGCCTGGACCCTGCTGACCAAGGAATGGGGCCTGCCGGCGGACAAGCTGACCGCCACGGTCTATCACACCGACGACGAGGCCTTCGACCTCTGGCGCAAGATCGCCGGCCTGCCCGAGGAGCGGATCATCCGCATCGCCACCTCGGACAACTTCTGGTCGATGGGCGACACCGGCCCCTGCGGACCCTGCTCGGAAATCTTCTTCGACCACGGCGATCACATCTGGGGCGGCCCCCCGGGATCGCCCGAGGAGGACGGCGATCGCTTCATCGAGATCTGGAATCTCGTGTTCATGCAGTTCGACCAGCAGTCGGGCGGGGATCGCATTCCGCTGCCCAAGCCGTCGATCGACACCGGCATGGGGCTGGAGCGCATCTCCGCGGTCATGCAGGGCGTGCACGACAACTACGACACCGACACCTTCAAGGCGCTGATCGCGGCTTCGGAGAGCCTGACCGGGGTCAAGGCCGAGGGCGATACCCAGGCCAGTCACCGCGTCATCGCCGACCACCTGCGCTCGACCTCGTTCCTGCTCGCCGACGGCGTGCTGCCTTCGAACGAGGGCCGCGGTTACGTGCTGCGCCGGATCATGCGCCGCGCCATGCGCCACGCGCACCTGCTCGGCGCCAAGGATCCGCTGATGCACCGCCTGGTGCCCGCGCTGATCGCCGAGATGGGCCAGGCCTATCCCGAGCTCGGCCGTGCACAGCCGCTGATCGAGGAAACGCTGCAGCGCGAGGAAGTCCAGTTCCGCCGCACCTTGACCAACGGCCTGCGCCTGCTCGACGAGGCGACGCAAAGCTTGGGCGAGGGCGACAGCCTGCCCGGCGACACCGCGTTCAAGCTCTACGACACCTTCGGCTTCCCCTACGACCTGACCGAGGACGCGCTGCGTGCCCGCGGCATCGGCGTCGACAAGCAGGGCTTTGATGCTGCGATGGCGCAGCAGAAGGCAGCGGCACGCGCGGCCTGGAAGGGCTCGGGCGACGCAGCGGCGGGCGAGGTCTGGTTCGACATCGCCGAGCGCGAAGGCGCGACCGAATTTACCGGCTACACCGCGACGAGCGGCGAAGGCAAAGTCGTGGCGCTGGTCAAGAACGGCGCCGAAGTCGATGCGGCCCAGGCCGGCGACGAGGTCATCGTCCTGACCAACCAGACGCCGTTCTACGGCGAGAGCGGCGGCCAGAGCGGCGATACCGGCGTGATCAGCGGCGGTGACGGACTGAAGCTCACCGTGTCCGATACCGCGAAGCCGCTCGGCCGGCTCCACGCGCATCACGCCAAGGTCGAGAGCGGCACGATCCGCACCGGCGACACCGTCCACCTCGAAGTCGATCTCGAGCGCCGCGACGCGATCCGCGCCAACCATTCGGCGACGCACCTGCTGCACGCCGCGCTGCGCGGCCGCCTCGGCGGTCATGTCACGCAGAAGGGCTCGCTCGTCGCCGCCGACCGGCTGCGCTTCGACTTCTCGCATCCCGCCGCGCTGACCGCCGGGGACATCGCTGCGATCGAAGCCGAAGTGAACGCGGAGATCCGCCACAACGAACCCGTCACCACGCGGCTGATGACGCCCGAGGACGCGATCAACGCCGGCGCCATGGCGCTGTTCGGCGAGAAGTACGGCGACGAGGTTCGCGTGCTGTCGATGGGGCGGACCAACTGGCAGGACAGCGGCCATAACTATTCGGTCGAGCTCTGCGGCGGCACCCACGTTGCCGCCACGGGCGACATCGGCGTGTTCCGCGTGATCAGCGAGAGCGCGGTCAGCTCGGGCGTGCGCCGGATCGAGGCGCTGACGGGTGAGGGCGCGCGCAAGTGGCTGGTCGGCCGCGAGGACGCGCTCAAGGGCACCGCGAGCCTGCTGCGCACCACGCCCGAAGACGTCGAGGCGCGCGTCGCCGCGCTGCTTGACGAGCGCCGCAAGATGGAACGCGAACTGGCCGAAGCGAAGAAGGCGCTGGCGCTCGGTGGCGGCGGGGCGAAAGCCGAGGCGGCCGACGAGGAAGTCGGCGGGGTCAAGTTCTCCGGCCAGGTCATCGACGGACTCGACGCCAAGGAACTGCGCGGCCTGCTCGATCAGGAGAAGCAGCGCATGGGCTCGGGTGTGGCCGCGATCGTCGTGGTCAACGAAGGCAAGGCCAGCATCGCGGCGGCGGTGACCGAGGACCTGACCGGCAAGGTCAGCGCGGTCGACCTGGTCCGCGCTGGCGTCGAAGCGCTCGGCGGCAAGGGCGGCGGCGGCCGACCCGACATGGCCCAGGGCGGCGGTCCCGACGGCGCCAAGGCGGCCGAGGCGATCGCGGCGGTGAAGGCGGTGCTTGTAGGCTAATGCGCGCGGGCTGGCTTCTCGCTATGCTCGTATCGCTAGCCCCCGGTACTGCATTGGCCAAGGCGCCGCTGTCTTGGCCGATCGGACTTTTCAGCAATGTGCGAACGAGCCACGAAACCGGCGATCTGATCGGTCTCGAGGTGCGGTTCTACGAGGAAGCGGGGCGGCACATGGCCGAGCTCGCCAATTGCGAGGGCTGGTGCAACGAAACCCATGTCACCGAGGTTACCCGCGGCGACAGCGGCTTTGTCCTTCACTACACCGAGATTTTCACTGGCGCGCAGGGCGACGTGCCGGTCGAAATCCGCTTCGTCGTCTGGCCTGCGGGAACGGGACTAAACTTCTCGACCTATCAAGGCGGTGAGAACATCGACCCGAACGGCAAGCCCCAGCGCCTGCGCCGTGCAACCAAGCTTTTCGGGATCGCCGTCGCCAAGAGCGGCAAGGAATAGGCGACTACGCCAGCCGTTCGCTGAGCGAGGTGCTCTTGAGCTTCGGCTTCTCGACCAGTTCGCCTTCTTCCATGATCTGCGCGCGCAGTTCGTCGCGCTTCTCGTGGATCGAGGCGATCACCGGGCCCATCGCCACGCCGAGGTCGACGAGCACGGCTTCGGAAAGCTGCAGCGAGGCTTCGAGCGTCTCGGGCACGGCATGGCTGGCGCCGGCGCGGTAGAGCTGGGCGGCGTGGCTGGCGTCGCGCGCACGGGCGATCAGCGGCAGGACGGGGTAGCGCCCGCGCAGCTTCTTGACGAGCCGCTGGATCGCGACCGGCTCGTCCATCGTAAAGATGATCGCGGTCGCATTGTCTGCGCCCAGCCGTTCGAGCGCGTCGGCGCGCGAGGCATCGCCGAACACGGCGCTGTAGCCCTCGCGCTGCCCGTCGCGGATCAGGTCCGCATCCGAATCGACCGCGACATAGGGCTGCTTGTGACTGGCGAGCATGTCGGCGACGAGCCGGCCGACGCGGCCGAAGCCGACGATGATCGCATGGCGCTCGGCCACGTCGGGCTGCTGCATCGCCGCGGCATCGACGTCAACCGAGCGCGCCAGCCTGCGACCCGCGAGCGCCAGCAGCGGGGTGACCATCATGCCGAGCGCGGTGACCGTCTGCCAGAACCGTCCCGTCTCGGGCGAAATCAGCTGGGCCGAAAGCGCGGCGGTCAGAACGATCAGCGTGGTTTCCGACGGACTCGACATCAGGATGCCGGCCTCCGTCGAAGTGCCGCGGCGGGCGCCCATCACGCGCAGCAGCAGCGCTGTGACCACCGCCTTGAGCAGCAGCACGGCGGCCGTCGCGAGCAGGATCGGGCCGAGGTCGTCCCACACGGCTTCGAGGTCGATCGACATGCCGATGGTGATCAGGAAGATACCTAGGGCGAGGCCCTGGAACGGCGCGGTGATCGCTTCGACCTCGGTGTGATATTCGGTCTCGGCGATGAGCAGGCCTGCGATCAGCGCGCCGACAATGGGGGATAGTCCGACCCCCGCGGTCGCCAGCGCGGCGACGATCACCACGAGCAGGCTGGCGGCGAGGAACACCTCGGGGCTCTTGGTCCGTGCCGCCTGGGCGAACAGCGGCGGCAGCAGGAAGCGCCCGAAGACGAGCAGCCCGAGGATCATCGCCAGCCCCAGCAGCAGGGTGTGCAGCAGGTCGCCGATGCCGCCGCCCGCCGCCGGGGCGAGCGCGCCGAGCAGGAAGATGATCGGGACGAGCGCGATGTCCTCGAACAGCAGCATGGCGAGCGCCGCCTTGCCGACCGGCGTGCCGCTGTCGGCGATCTTCAGGACCAGCGCGGTCGAGGACATGGCGAGCGCCAGGCCCAGTGCCAGCGCGCCGGTGGGCGTTTCGCCCGTTGCGACGAGGCCGATGGCGAGCGCCACGCCACAGACGATCAGTTCGAGCGCGCCGACCCCGAACACCTGCTTGCGCATCTGCCAGAGGCGGTTGAACGACAGCTCTAGCCCGATCGTGAACAGCAGCAGGATGATGCCGAACTCGGCGAAAGGCCCCAATCCTTGTGGATCGGTGATGGTGAAATGGACCAGCCACGGATAGTCGCGGACATGCGCGCCGAGGCCGTAGGGGCCGACCAGCAGGCCGACGAAGATGAACCCGATGATCGGCGTGATCCGGAAGCGCGCGAACAGCGGGATGACGATCCCAGCGGCCCCCAAAATGACAAGTGCGTCGGAAAGTACGGGCGAATAAAGTTCTGAGCCTGCCATTGTCCGGCATTATGGCATGATGCGCCGAATTGTCACGGAGGCAGCATGACACAGGCAGACAAAAAGCCCGATGTGATCCCCGACGTCATCATTGTCGGCGGCGGGCCGGCGGGCATGATGGCGGGCATGCTGCTCGCCCGTTCGGGCATTTCCACGCTGGTCCTGGAGAAGCACGCGGATTTCTTCCGCGATTTCCGCGGCGACACGGTGCACCCCTCGACGATGGAGCTGCTGTCCGAGCTCGGCATGCTCGATCGTTTCCTGGCCCGGCCGCACCACCGGCTGAATGGCGCCGAGATTTCGTGGGAAGGGCGGCTGTTCAAGGTCGCCGACCTCAGCCACCTGCCGACGCCTGCACCGTTCATCGCGATGATGCCGCAGTGGGATTTCCTCGATTTCCTGCGCGACGAGGCGGCGGCTTTCCCTGCGTTTCAGCTGCGCATGACGGCCCCGGTCACTGGCTTCATCGAGGAAGCCGGCCGGATCGTCGGAGTAACCGTGGCGCCGGGCGAGGACCTGCGCGCGGGCAAGCTCGTGCTCGCCTGCGACGGGCGCGATTCGCTGGTGCGGGGGCAGCAATTGCTCCCGGTCGAAGACCTCGGCGCGCCGATCGACGTGTTCTGGTTCGCGGTGCCCAAGCCTAAACAGGGCCACGCGGTGCGCGGTGCCATTCGCGGCAACCACATGATCGTCCAGATCGACCGCGGCGACTACTGGCAATGCGCCTATGTGATCACCAAGGGCAGCGCCGAGGCCATTCGCGAGCGCGGGATCGAGGCGTTCCGCGCCGAAGTGCGCGCCTCGGCGCCGCAACTGGAGAACCTGGAGAGCGCCTTGCCCGATTTCTCCGCCGTAAAGCTGCTGTCGGTCTCGCTCGACCGGCTGACGCGCTGGCATCGGCCGGGCCTGCTGGCGATCGGCGACGCGGCCCATGCGATGAGCCCGGTCGGCGGTGTCGGCATCAACCTGGCGATCCAGGATGCCGTGGCGACCGCGAACCTGCTGGCCGAGCCGCTGACCTCTGCGGGCCATGCCAATGCTGACGATGACCTGCACCGCGTCCAGGACCGGCGCCTGCTGCCCACGCGCGTGATCCAGGCCGGCCAGCGCGCCGCGCACGAATCGCTGCTGCGGCCGCTGATCTCGGGCGAGCCCGAGCAGCGCAGCGAGCCGCCGGCCTTCCTCAAGCTCTTGAACCGTTTCGCCGTGCTGCAGCGCCTGCCGGCGCGTGCAATCGGCCTGGGCTTCCGGCGCGAGCATCTGACCGCGCCGAAGGCCTGATGCACACAAAGAAAAACCCTCTCCCCGGCGGGGGAGAGGGTTTTCTGTTCAGCCCGAAAGGGGCGTGAGGCTTAGTTCCACTTCGCCATTTCGGCGTCGAGGCCCTTGACGATTTCCTCGAAGAAGCCCTCGGTCGTCAGCCAGTTCTGGTCGGGACCGATCAGCAGCGCGAGATCCTTGGTCATCTTGCCGGCTTCGACGGTCTCGATGCAGACGCGCTCGATCGTCTCGGCGAACTTCACCACGTCGGGGGTGTCGTCGAACTTGCCGCGGTACATCAGGCCGCGCGTCCAGGCGAAGATCGAGGCGATCGGGTTGGTCGAGGTCGACTTGCCCTGCTGGTGCATGCGGTAGTGGCGGGTGACCGTGCCGTGGGCGGCTTCGGCCTCGACGGTCTTGCCGTCGGGCGAGAGCAGCACCGAGGTCATCAGGCCCAGCGAGCCGAAGCCCTGGGCGACGGTGTCCGACTGGACGTCGCCGTCGTAGTTCTTGCAGGCCCAGACGAACTTGCCCGACCACTTGAGCGCCGAGGCGACCATGTCGTCGATCAGGCGGTGCTCGTAGGTGATGCCGGCAGCGTCGAACTTGGCCTTGAACTCGGCGTTGAACACCTCTTCGAACAGATCCTTGAAGCGGCCGTCATAGGCCTTCATGATCGTGTTCTTGGTCGACAGGTACAGCGGCCAGCCGAGGTTGAGCGAATAGTTCATCGAGGCGCGGGCGAAGTCGCGGATCGAATCGTCGAGGTTGTACATCGTCATCGCGACGCCGGAGGTCGGGAAGTCGAATACCTCGAGGTCGATCGTCTTGCCGTCGGCGCCGTCGAACACCATGCGCAGCTTGCCGGGGCCCGGGATCAGCGTGTCGGTGGCGCGATACTGGTCGCCGAAGGCGTGACGGCCGATGACGATCGGGTCGGTCCAGCCGGGCACCAGGCGGGGCACGTTCGAGATCACGATCGGCTCGCGGAAGACGACGCCGCCCAGGATGTTGCGGATCGTGCCGTTGGGCGACTTCCACATTTTCTTGAGCTTGAATTCCTCGACGCGCTGCTCGTCGGGCGTGATCGTCGCGCACTTCACGGCGACGCCGAATTCCTTGGTCGCGTTGGCCGAATCGACGGTGATCTGGTCGTTGGTCTCGTCGCGCTTCTCGATCGACAGGTCGTAATACTTGAGGTCGATGTCGAGGTAGGGGAGGATCAGCCGCTCGCGGATCCACTGCCAGATGATCCGCGTCATCTCGTCGCCGTCCATCTCGACGACGGGGTTCTTCACCTTGATCTTAGCCATAGCGCTCAACACTCCCGGGGATTGGAAAACGGGGAGCCTCTGACACGTCCTAAACCGGCTGGCAAGGCCAACCGCGGCGCTAATATCGACTGGACAGGGGCGCAAGTGCGGGCCACTTCGAGGTAACGAAACACGAGAGGAGCATTCGATGAGCGAGGAAGTTCTGGTCAGCGTCGCCGACGGCGTCATCGAGGTGACGATCAACCGGCCCGAAGCGCGCAACGCCATGTCGAAAGCCGCTGCCGAGGGCATTTCCGCGGCGATGGACCGGCTCGATGCCGAGAACGACCTGCGTTGCGCGATCCTGACCGGCGCGGGCGGCACCTTCTGCTCGGGCATGGACCTCAAGGGCTTCCTTTCGGGCGAGATGCCGGTCGTGCCGGGGCGCGGTTTCGGCGGGCTGACCGACTGGACGCCGAAGAAGCCGGTGATCGCCGCGGTCGACGGTTTCGCGCTCGCCGGCGGCATGGAACTGGCGCTGGCCTGCGACCTCATCGTCGCCAACGTCAACGCCAAGTTCGGCGTCCCCGAAGTGAAGCGCGGCCTCGTCGCCGCGGGCGGTGGCGTGGTCCAGCTACCGCGCCTGCTGCCGCGTCCGCTGGCGATGGAACTTGCGCTGACCGGCGATCCGATCACCGCGCAGCGCGCTTATGATCTGGGGCTGGTCAATCGCGTCACCGACGGCCCGGCGATCGAGGCGGCGCGCGAACTGGCGCGCACTATTGCCGAGAACGGCCCGCTGGCGGTCGCCGCATCGAAGGGCATCGTGCGCGACTCCTGGCTCTGGGACGTGTCGGAGATCAATGCCAAGCAGGGCCCCTACATCGCCCACGTCTTCACCTCCGAGGATGCGCGCGAGGGCGCCACCGCCTTCGCCCAGAAGCGCAAGCCTAACTGGCAGGGTAAGTAAGGGCCTTTCCAGCCTGACGGGTGCCGCAAGGCAAGGACGGATGTCCTTGCCGTACCCGATAAAAACGAAAAAGGCGCCCCGGGTGCGGCGCCTTTTCAAGCCTGGCGAATGGTGGGCGTAGCAAAGGATTGAACTTGCGACCCCTACGATGTCCTCGACAATGTCACGCCGTTCTGGCTGACCAATACGGGCGTCTCGTCGGGCCGTCTCTACTGGGAAAACAAGACCGGCTTTTTCAGCCCCAAAGGCGTCAAGGTTCCGGTGGCTGTGAGCGATTTCACTGACGAAATCTACGGCACGCCGCGCGCGTGGGCCGAGCAGGCATATCCGGGCCTCGTCTACTACAACCAGCCGGCGAAGGGCGGTCACTTCGCCTCCTGGGAACAGCCCGAACTGCCGGTCCACGATCTCCGGGAAGGCTTCCGTTCGCTTTGCTCGGTCTGACCGTTGCCGGGCGGAGCTTGGGCGCGGCACCTGCATTCCCCGCAGGTGTCGCGCCCACCTTCATCGACATGCGCGAGGTACCATATGTACCCGCGCGCAATGGAGGCATTCATGACCCAGTATCGCAAGACAACAGAAGCCGTCGCCGCCCTTTCATCCGAAGAGTTTCGCGTGACGCAACAGAGCGGCACCGAGCGGCCCGGCACCGGTAAATACCTGAACAACAAGGAATCCGGTATCTACGTCGATATCGTATCCGGAGAACCGTTGTTCGCATCATCCGACAAATACGGATCGGGCTGCGGCTGGCCGAGCTTTACCAAGCCGATCGAACCAGCGAACGTCAGCGAGCTCAAGGACAACACGCACGGCATGATCCGCACCGAAGTGCGCTCGGCAGGCGGCGACAGCCACCTCGGCCATGTCTTCGACGACGGTCCGCCCGATCGTGGCGGGCTGCGCTATTGCATCAACTCGGCCTCGCTCCGCTTCGTCCCCCGCGCCGAAATGGAGGCGCAAGGCTACGGCGCTTATCTCGATCAGGTGGAGGACGTGGCATGAACCAGGAACGCGCTATCCTCGCCGGGGGCTGCTTCTGGGGCATGCAGGATCTCGTCCGCCGGCAGCCCGGCGTAATCTCGACCCGCGTCGGCTATTCGGGCGGTGAAGTGCCCAACGCGACCTACCGGAATCACGGCAACCATGCCGAAGCGCTGGAGATCATATTCGACCCCGACCAGACTAGTTTCCGCGCTCTGCTGGAGTTCTTCTTCCAGATCCACGACCCGACGACGGTCAACCGGCAGGGCAACGATATCGGCGCCAGCTATCGCTCGGCCATCTTCTACACGAGCGAAGAACAGAAGCGGGTTGCCGAAGATACTATCGCCGATGTCGAGGCTTCGGGGCTCTGGCCGGGCAAGGTCGTGACCGAAGTGACCCCAGCTGGCGATTTCTGGGAGGCAGAGCCCGAGCACCAGGACTATCTGGAGCGGATTCCGAACGGTTACACCTGCCATTTCCCCCGGCCGGGCTGGAAATTGCCGCACCGTTCCGTTGCAGGCTGACGCATCAAAGGAAGGCGCATCAAAGCCGGAGATGCGCCTTCCGTCCAATCTCGGGATCCGGCGCGCGACTTTCAGGATCATCGTGATGAAGGGCTATATTGAGGCTTTGCTCGCCGCTACGGTTGTCACGTTCTCCGCCCCGTCTGGAGCGCAGGTTTCCCCTGGAGGTGTCACGCGCACGGATCTTCAACGTCACGATCTCTCGATTGCCGGGCATGAGACAGTTCAGGCGCGGATTGATATTGCCCCCGGCGCTGTCGCGCCGTGGCACAGACATCCTGGTGAAGAGGTGATCTACATAATCGAGGGGACGCTCGAATATCAGCTTGAGGGACACCAGCCCGTCACGCTGAAGGCAGGACAGATTCTCTTCGTCCCCGCTGGCGTGGCGCATATGGCGCGCAACCGCGGGAGTACCAATGGCGCGGAACTCGCGACCTATATCGTGGAAAAGGGCAAGCCACTTCTCGTGCCCGCGCCCGACATCACGCCCTGATACCGTAGGAAGTCCCAGCTTATTTGGCTTGGCGGTCAGTGCCGACAAAGCCGACATTCAGCCGGCGCTACCCGCTCCCTGAAAGCGGTCATTCGTTCATGCCGCATCTCTGCTGCCTTGCGCTGAAATTACTTGGGTGGGCGTGAAGGTGCCAAGTCCAGCGCTTGTCCATTTCCGACGAGCTTTAGCCCGATCACGCCTGCGAGGATCAGTGCGATGGACAAGATCTTGAGGGGCGACGCGGACTCACTCAAGAGTGCGATGCCGATGATTGCGGTGCCTGCCGCACCGATACCCGTCCGCACAGCGTAGCCGGTCCCAACCGGTAAAGTGCGGAGCGCGTTCGAGAGAAGGACGACACTCGTCAGACCCGTAATGACGGTGAGAGCCGCGGGAGGCCCGCGCCGGCACGTTGGCCGTAGTAAGTGGCCATCATGGCGTTGGGAATGTCGCCTTCGGATGTCCGGGTGCGGGTCATCGGCGGCATGGCGATGCGGTTCTTGAGCGGAACGATGCCGCCAAGCAGATGGGGCTCGAACAAGTCTGTCATTGCATTTTCCTTCGATCAGATTTGATCGGAGGTTCACTTTCCGGCGGCCGCGACCATCTACACACCGTTTGGTAAGTGGTGGCCTATGAAGCTCATCAACAGATTGCCCGGCCTGCCCGCGGAACGTGCGCTCAAGATCCTTTCGGGGCGCTGGAAAGCGGTGCTCCTGCACACGCTGCTGGAGGGGCCTCAACGTACTTGCGACTTGCAGAACCGGATCGCCGGCATTTCGCAGAAAGTCTTGATCGAGCAGCTTCGGGCGTTCGAGGAGCATGGCATGCTGGTGCGACAAGACTGCGCCGTCCACGAGCAAGGGGTCGAGTATCTTCTGACCCCGCTTGGCCAAAGCATGCGGCCCATCCTGGAAGCGTTGATCGACTGGCGCGCGCATCACGCCCATGAGGTGGGTGAGGGCCACCGCCTGTTCCCCTGCGAAGCCGTCGTAGGGGCTCGGACGGCAAAGGAGGGTTCAAGCGCGCCCGCGAGCTTCGAAGCGGTCGATGACGTCGAAGAGCCTGCCGCAGGTCAGGTCGATGTTTCGCGTCGGCGCCGTCGCGACGCCAAGCAGCAGGCCGGTCCCGGCGTTGTCGGCTGAGGCATACCAGGCCGAGAGCGGTGAAGGTGATATGCCGAAGGCAAGGAGTTCGCGGGCGACAGCAACATCCGGGACGCCGCGCGGCAATCTGAGCAGAACGGCAAGGCCGGGCGCAGCGAGTTGATTCGCGTCAGCGCTCATGCTCAGGCAATCGAGGATCGCCTGCCGCTTGGCAGCGTAGGCGCGCTTCGTTCGGCGCAGGTGCCGCATGTAGTGGCCCTCGCGGATGAACTCTGCCGTCGCGCGTTGCAGCGCGGGCGCCGGGGCTGGTGCCAGGCAGGCGGCAATGTCGGCGAACCGGGAGGTCAGCTCGACCGGCGCGATAAGGAAGCCGAGCCGAAGGCTTGGGCTGATCGTCTTGCTGAATGATCCGATGTGGATGACCCTGCCGTCCCGATCGAGCGACGCGAGTGCCGGCGCTGCCCTGCCAGCCAGTTGCAGTTCGCTGAGATAGTCATCCTCAATGATCCAGGCGGAATTGGCGGCAGCCCATTCGAGCAGGCGGAGCCGGCGCTCGAGTGAAAGCGTGAAGCCGAGCGGTGCCTGCTGGCCCGGGGTCACGAGTGCTAGCTTGGCATCGCGATGGTCCCGGATGCCGCGATCGATGTCGATACCGTCAGCATCCACAGGTATCGGGGCGACGCTGAGGCCTGCGAGCTCAAGGCCCTTTCGGGACCACGGAAAGCCTGGCTCTTCGAACCAAGCTGTCCGGCCCGCGAGCTTGAGGACGCTGAGCGCGAGGCCAAGCCCGCCTGAGAAGCCGGCCGTGATGAAGACCTGGGACGGCAGGCAGGTGATCCCCCGCGCGACGGCGAGATAGCCGGCGATTTCGCGTCTCAGTTCCAATTCGCCGCGGGGATCGGGGTAGAGCGGGGCCGAGCTTGCCTCCGCGCGGACCGATTGCGCGCGGAGCCGAGTGAACAGGGTCGCGGGGAAGGTGTCGGTCGCAGGAATGCCCATCTGGAAGAGCGCTGGGCCCTGCGTCATCTCCTGATACAGGCCGATGAACCCGCCTTCATCCGGTGGCGTTGCGGAATGAATGATCGCGCGCGGCCGCCGGGCGACGCGTGTCCCCGCCGCACGCGAGGCTTCGATCAGCTGGGCCGCCGAGAGTTTCTCATAGGCGGTCCGTACAGTCCCGCGCGCGACGCCGAGTTGGGCGGCGAGATCCTGCCATGAAGGGAGGCGAGCGCCCGGTTCCAGGACGCCGCCCTCGATCGCTGCGACGATACCGCATCGTATCTGTTCGGCCAGAGGCGTCCTCGCCGAGCGATCAAGGGCGAGTTCGAAGGGTTCGGTCATGCCGGCGTGGTCCAGCCTTTATTGGGGTTCTTGGTGCTTTTCTGTAGCCCAAGTGGGGCGCATCTTGAACGGGTAGTTGGAGAAAGCCCATGAAAGGCCTCGGCATCCTTGCTGCCGGTTGTGCAGTCCTCAGCCTCGCGATCGCAAGGCCCACGCCCGCAGATGCGGCGGAGGCCGCCACGGTCGGCGATCTGTCGGAAGTCGCCATTCCCGCCAGCCCATTGGCGCGCGACG
This sequence comes from Novosphingobium sp. G106, assembly GCF_019075875.1. Lineage (NCBI taxonomy): Bacteria > Pseudomonadati > Pseudomonadota > Alphaproteobacteria > Sphingomonadales > Sphingomonadaceae > Novosphingobium > Novosphingobium sp. G106. Next base: position 6,147,254 of record NZ_JAHOOZ010000001.1, read on the forward strand.
CGGCTGAGGCCGTGCGCAGCGCCGAAGGCGAATTCCTCTATCAGCACTCGGTACGCGTCTATTACTGGGCGGCTCTGGCCGGCAGGCGCAAGGGCCTGAAGTTCGACCCCGAACTGCTCTACATCGCGGCCATGTTCCACGATTTCGGCCTGACTGCCGGCTATGGTGGCAGCCACCTGCGCTACGAGGTCGACGGTGCGAACGCGGCCCGAGACTTCCTGCGGAAACATGGCGTCTCGGAAGCCGAAAGCCAGAAGATGTGGTTCGCGATCGCGCTGCACACGACGAACGGGGTCTCGCCGCATCTGCATCCGATCGCCGCATTGCTTGCGGAAGCTGCGAACATGGATCTGGTCGGCGCCGGCTACAACGACTTCACCGCCGCCCAGCGGAGCGCCGTCGATGCAGTGCATCCCCATCCTCCGCGATTTGCCGAGGATTTCCTGCAGACGCTCTACGACAGCCTCAAGCATCGGCCCGAGACGACCCAGGGCACCGGCCTTGCCGACGTTATGGCCTACAAGGATCCCGATTTCCGCCGCCGGGACTTCAGCAGCCTGATGCTGAAGTCGCCCTGGGCCGCCGCAAAGTGACCATTGGAAGGAGAATGCCGATGACGCCCCGCACCCTCGTCACTGCCTTTGCCTGCGCTGCTCTTGCGATCGCGGGGCCAGCCGCGGCGCATGACGGCCGCGCCGAAACTGTCACGCCAAAATTCGACCAGGCGATCCCGAACATCCCGGGAAAGTCGCTGGTCGCGGTCGAGGTTGACTACGCGCCGGGTGCGGCCTCTCCGCCGCACGCCCATGCCAAGTCCGCTTTTATCTTCGCCTATGTCGTCGCGGGCGCGATCGAGTCAAAAGTGAACGACGGCGATACGCGGGTCTATCGCGCCGGCGAGAGCTGGTCCGAGCCGCCAGGCGCGACCCACAGCGTCAGCCGCAATGCCAGCAGCAGCAGTCCCGCCAGGCTGCTCGCAGTCTTCGTCGTCGATTCCGATGACAAAACGCTCACCACCCCCCTTGAAGTAGGACCGAAGAGGAGCGAACCTATGTCGCAGAGACTGGACTATAACCGGGTCGCACCCGGCGGCGCCAAGGCGCTGGGCGGGGTCTATGCCTACGTCATGCAGAGCGGCCTCGACGCCGAGCTGGTGGATTTGGTCTACTTGCGGGTCTCCCAGATTAACGGCTGCGCCTATTGCCTCGACATGCACACGCGCGACCTCGTCAAAAAGGGTGTTAAGATCGAGAAGCTGGCGCTGGTTCAAGCCTGGCGCGAAGGTGGCAGCCTGTTCACCGAGGTGGAACGCGCCGCCCTGGCCTGGGCCGAGAGCGTAACCCTCGTCGCTGAGACGGGCGTGCCGGACAGCGCCTATGAAGCCGCGCGCTCCGTGTTCGACGAGAAGCAACTCGTCGACCTCACGATCGCGATCAGCCTGATGAACGGCTACAACCGCATGGCAATCAGCTTCCGCAACAGGCCGCAGGCGGTCCACGAAAGCTGATGGGGGCGGAGCCATGACGATCGCCGAAAGAGCGGGGATGAAGATTCCAGACAGCAAGCTCGCACGCGAGGTGACGCAGTTCATCCGCGACACGGAAAGCGACCTGCTCTTCCGCCATTCCCAGCGCGTCTACTGCTGGGGCGCCCTTATGGGCGCGCGGACCGGTCTCAGCTTCGATCCGGAACTGCTCTATGCCGCGGCGATGTTCCACGACATCGGCCTTACCGAGCACTACGGACATAGCCATCATCGCTTCGAAGTGGACGGGGCCAATGCGGCCCGCGATTTCCTGAGGCAGCGCGGGATCTCCGAGCGCAATGTCGAGACGGTATGGAACGCCGTTGCGCTCCATACGACGCCGGGCATCCCGGAATTCATACGCCCCGAGATCGCGCTGGTGCAGGCAGGCGCCGGAATGGACGTCGCTGGCCGTGGCTACGAGACGTTCACGGATGCCCAGCGCGATGCGGTCGTCGCTGCCTTTCCGCGCGAGGACGACTTCAAGCACGGGATCATCGACGCCTTCTATCAGGGCATGAAGCATCGCCCGGACAGCACGTTCGGAACGTTCAACGACGATGTGCTGGCGTTCAAGGATCCGCAGTTCCGGCGGATCGACATGTGCAGCGTAATCCTGGCTTCAAGCTGGAGTGGCTGATGCGACCTGTGCTGGTAGCCCAGTCGTAGTGCAGGAATTTTCCGCGTTCTTGGTCCTTTCCCTTGATCCAGCGAGTGCCATCTTGGGTTCGAAAAATTGACCGAGGAGAGTATGGCCATGAAGGCGATCGTGGTGACGGACCTAGCTGCTGGAACGGCAGGGATGAAGCTGGTGGAACGGCCTGCGCCGCAACCGTCGATAAACGATGTCGTCGTTCAGATTCATGCAGCGGGCTTCGTCAACACGGAGCTCGATTGGCCTTCTACCTGGACGGACCGCCTGGACCGCGACCGGACGCCTTCGATCCCCGGGCACGAACTGGCCGGCGTGGTCACCGCTCTCGGCTACGGCACGACAGGGCTATCGGTAGGGCAGCGGGTGTTCGGCCTTTCGGATTGGTCGCGCGACGGCACTCTGGCGGAGTACGCGGCAATCGAGGCGCGCAATCTCGCGCCGCTGCCGGGTGATGTCGATTTTGCGACAGGAGCGAGTCTGCCGATCTCGGGCCTGACGGCGTGGCAGGGATTGGTCGTGCACGGCCAGCTTCGGGCAGGGCAGGCGGTCGTAGCGCATGGCGCGGCGGGGGCGGTCGGCTCAATGGTGACCCAACTCGCACGTGAGCTAGGGGCTTATGTCATCGGCACGGGGCGCGGCGCCGATCGCCAGGCTGCGCTCGATTTCGGAGCCAATGAATTCGTCGATCTCGACAACGAGCGACTGGAAGATGTCGGCGAAGTCGATCTCGTGTTCGATCTCATTGGCGGCGATATTGCCGCACGATCGGCGCGCTTGGTTCGGGCCGGTGGGACGCTGGTGTCCATTGTCGGACCGTCCGACGTACGACCGAAAGAAGGTTTGGCGATCGATTTCGTCGTTGAGGCCGATCGGGCCCAACTGACCGAGATCGTCCAGCGGGTCAGGGACGGGCGGCTGCGGACAAACATTGGCATGGTTGTGCCTCTGGAAGAGGCTGTCGTTGCCTTCAATCCGACCAAGAGGCGACCAGGCAAGACGGTCATTTGCGTTCACCCTTGAGGGCGCGGAAGGGGGGACGGCTCCTGCCGCGCAGAATGGCGTCGTCCTCCCCGCGGTCCGCATGCGGCGAAGCGGGCTAAGCGCTGCGCCTCAACGCTTCGCCTTTCCGAGGTCTTATGTCGCAAGTCGACTGGTTGAGCACACTCCTTCAGATGATCACGATCAGCGGCCGGATCGAGGTGCGCTGCGCCTACGGCGCGCCATGGCGCGTGGCTTGGGACCGAGCTCCCGCCCGCGAGATTCCCTATCACGTCGTCCTCAAGGGAAAGGCCATTATCGAAGATCCGGAAGGCAGGACCGTCAGAGAGCTGGCAGGCGGAGATATCGTCCTGTTGCCACATGGTTCGTCGCACGTGCTTCACGATGGCAGCGGAAATGCGCCTGCCCCGACGCACGAGCGCTTCGTGGCAGGACTGATGGTCAGCGAAAACGACAGCCATGGCGAGCCACTCGACATGTTGTGCGGCCGGTTCCTCGTCGGGCCACCGCACGATCGCCTGATCCGCAGCTACTTGCCAACAGATCTGATCGTTCGGGCCGGAAACGACGATGATCCTCCTGGCGCTGTCCCGGCGTCTACGCAGCTGGCCGACCTCGTCGGGCTGATGCGGATGGAGTCCGCCGGTGACAAGGCCGGAGCCCAAGCCGTCCTGAACTCACTCTCTTCGGCGCTTTTTGCTCTGGTGCTTCGAGCGGCAAGCGCATCGAACCAGGTTTCCGAAGGTCTCTTGGCGCTAGCTGGTCACGTTCGTCTCGCTCCCGCCATTTCGGCGATGTTCGCCGACCCGGCGCGCGCCTGGAGCCAGCCAGACCTGGCAGGCCTATGCGGCATGTCGCGCGCGACCTTCGTTCGCCACTTCCAGGACAAGCTCGGGCGCTCAGCCGCCGACCTGTTGATCGACATTCGCATGAGCCTAGCGGCAAACGAGCTGAAGAAGCCTGGGGTTGGCACTGAAGCCGTCGCCGATCTGGTCGGGTATCAATCCGTTTCAGCTTTTCGGCGCGTTTTTAGCGCGACCATGGGCATGACGCCCGGCCAATGGCGTCGTCAGGCACGCGAAACCGCGTAGCCTTTTGTGGGCATCGAATGACTCCGGCAATTTTGAGCGTTCGGAGCACTTATTTGAGCCGTTCGCGTCTCGAAGGAAATGGCTGCCCGCGGTTAGAAATGGCCCGTCAAATCCATGAATAGGAATGTGCCATGACAAACCAGGTTATAGAAAACATTCTCGGTCGAAGTGCGGCCAAGTATTATGATCCGACGGCGGTGCTCAGTGACGAGCAAATTCGTGAACTCGTGCGCATCGGAACTTCTGCGCCGACTTCATTCCATCTGCAGAACTGGCGCTTCATCGCCGTCCGAACGCCGGAGGCGAAAGCGCGCCTCAGTCCGATCGCCTGGAGCCAGCCGCCGATCACCGAAGCAGCGGTCACCTTCATCATCATCATCGGCCAACTAGCCGATGCCAGCGTCGTTCCGCATCGCCTGGCTCCTGTCGTCGAGGCAGGCATCATGCCGGCGCATCTGATCCCCGAATGGGAAAATCCGGCGCGAGGTCTCTACGACAGCAATGCGCAGCTCCAGCGGGACGAGGCAATCCGCACCGCCACCTTTGGCGCCGCCGCGATAATCTACGCTGCTCGCTCACTCGGCTGGGGATCGACACCGATGATTGGGTTCGACTTCGATGCGGTGTCCCGCGAGTTCAGTCTCGCCGACAACGAGGTGCCGGCGCTGCTCTTGTCCGTAGGGCCTGAGCGTCAGGGGAACTGGCCGCAGAAGCCGCGGCTCCCGGTGCTCGACGTCCTCCATTTCGCATAATTTTCCGACAGTAACTCAATATCTTCAGGAGACCACCATGCCCCGCACTACCGCACTGCGCCCGGAACACATCCCGGCCGAATCCAGGCCCGCGCTCGACACCTTCACCAAAAATATTGGCTTCACGCCCAACATGATGACGGCCTTCGCGCATAGCCCGATCGCCTTCAATGCGTGGGCGACACTGCTCGGATCGCTCAGCAAGGCGCTCGACGTGAAGACCCGCGACAGCATCGGCCTCGCCGTGTCCGAAGTGAATGGCTGCAATTACTGCCTGACCGTTCACAGCTACACGGCCGAGCACATGGCGAAACTGCCGGAAGACGAGATCATTCTCGCTCGAAAAGGCCATGCCAGCGAGCCGAAGCGGGATGCCGCCGTCCAATTCGCGCGCAAGGTCATCGAAACTCGTGGTCACGTCACGGACGCCGACTTGGAGGCCGTCGTCGGCGCCGGTTACACCCATGCCAATGTGATGGAGATCGTTGCTCTGGTCGCGATGTTTTCGCTGACGAACTTCTTCAACAATGTCTTCGACCCCGAGAAAGACTTTCCGGCTGTCTGGCCAGCAGGCTCACTCTGACCGGAACTGTCCCCCGTAGCATCCGTCGTTCGTCGGAGGCTACGGGGTCGTGGGACTTGCCACTTACGCACGTCGGAACGCGAACGTGTCGCCGGCGCGGGTGGACGTAAACACGAAATGACGGAAGCAATAGAGATGGAAGATGCACCTCGCATCGGTGCGAGGATCACCGACAAATCGGCAATACCCGATGACGAAATGGTCCATTCTTGGATCGGAACTGAGGCATTCGCATATTGGCTCGAACTGCGGGCCTGGATCGAGCAATTCTACCCTGGCCTTTTCATGCCTGAATGGTTGTATGGCGGGCAGAACAAGGGCTGGTCGCTTCGTTACAAAAACATCAAGGCCTTCTGCACCTTTTGTCCCTGAATACAGGCAACTTTCTGCGATTGTGGTGCTGGGCGGCGTGGAACGCGAGAAGTTCGACGATCGGCGGTCGCGCTGGCGCCCGGAACTGGTGAAAATCTATGACGAGGCCAAAATATATCCTGACGGGAAATTTCTGACCGTGCCAATTTCATCAACGGAAGATAGTCAGGAACTCAGGGAGCTTTTGGCGATGAAGCGTCCTCCCATCTTGCCCGGCTGAAATGCCGCAAGTCTGAAGCAAGATCCGCCGACATAGCAGACATCCGACGGCGCAAATTGCGTCCCTGAAAGCTGTCGGATATTCACGGCGTCCGGAGCTTCCAGCGCGGTGATCATTGCCAACATAGCAGTCATCGCGTCGGGCACTCGCGCGTTGAGCAGTCGTAGTGTTGAAAGGGGGATCAGGGTGCGGCTCTTCATTTCTCGTAGAAGTAGTAGCAGCCGACCAAGGTCGTCTTGTCGTTCGGTTCATCATAGGACATCAGCATGACAGTCCGCTGTTCTGCGATCGAGAGTTCACACGTTCGCATTCCGTCGCTGGCTTCGCAGCCTTGGAGCGGCTTGCCGAGATCTCGCTCAAGCGCCTGCTTGGCCACGTCGAATGACGCATCGACCATGACTGAAAAGCCCAGGCCCATGCCGATACTCTCCGGGAACACCTGGGTGACCTTAAGCCCACCGACAGACATGGCCGACTTTGGCGTGAAAAACGCGTCATTTTCGCTGTGCGTGAAGTCCGAACGCAGAAAGGCGCCGAAACTTTGTAACTTGGCAGGCGCGATGCTCTTCCAGTCCAGCCAGGAGTCACGGCACAGCGCGAGATTTTCGATCCCGGGGTCGCTTGTACTCCAGGCCGGCGCGGCCACGGGCAGAACCATGAGTATCGTCCCTACTCGCCATGCGCATTTCATGATCGTTGGTCCTCAGCCAGGCGCGGCGGCGAATGCCCGGGTTTTGGCTACACGTGCGACATTAAATCTGCGAGGAAATTGCAGAACTCCCTGCAGTCAGCCTTTCAGGCACCAGAATATCTGAATGCCGCAACGATGATCGGGTAGGAAGTTGCCAGAGAGCTGGCGGCAAAAAGACCCATCGACGTCCAGTACCAGAACGGGCCTTGCTGCCTCGTGATGGCGCTTCCCGCGGTCCCCTTTCTTAAGCCCTCAAACAGGCAGAACACACTCAGCGCAGCACCGGCCGTCCACGCGGGCAACTCTCCATCAGCCCCGGCCTGCCGAGCCTTCCTCAGGCTGAGAACAGGAGCGACGACCGACTAGCGAAGCCGCGTTCAAATCCGTGAGCACGGGGTGCCCTGCCCTTGAGGCCGTCGACCTACCGGCTCCCTGTACAAGCTGCCTTTTCAAGGCGAGCTTGGATGATGCGTGAGACTTGTGTCGCCAACAATTCCCACGCCTTGGCAGCTGCGAGATGCTTCTCGCGAACGTTTTCGAGGACTTCGGTCTTGGCTGCAGCGCGAGCATGCATTGCACGGGCCAAACATTCCTTGGGGTTTTCGGTCTCAGGCCATCTCCAGTCGGCGCATAAATTGCGCCTTCGGATCGACTCCGATTGGCCTCGCGCCTCGCCCCGCGACAATCCCCGAATACCTGGGCGCTGCCTTGCGCTGTGCGATGTGCCAGACGCCGCGCCGGCCGTGACTGACGGTGCATTGGTAGGATCCGTCACGGTAGACATCGGTCTCACCAAGCGCTGAGCGCATGGCGATTTCCAGGATGGATGAGGCGCTAACGGCATCAAACTCGATGCATCTTAGCTGGTTATTCAATGGTATCAGCTTGAAGTGAGCCACTGCACCGCTTCCCTTTTTGGGCGGGAGCACGAGCGATGTCTCTCAGGCGCCGGCATGCCAGATCGGAGCTGGCGATAGCGCTCAGTACACCTACCGAAGGCTAAAGGCACGCGGTTGCTGCAGTGCGGCAGAATGGGCGGCGCAGCGTCGGGAGCGCGACGGGCACTATCGGCCGACCCACCCCGATTTTGGCCCCGACGGCTTCTCGGAAAGCCTGCCAATCTTCAACGCCTGTAATGGCATTTTGCCTCGAAAGGCCGATTGAGCGCGCTATCTCCGGCCAGAGCGAGTAGGCGGTACCGGCGGCCGGATATCGCAACCGATGCGAGCGGCGCGTTTCCTGCCTGGCACATTGTCACCGGCCGCGATTGTGGCTGTCGAGCCAGTTTTCATCTTTGAGAGATCTCACGCCGCAATGTCGATATTAGATTTGTTCTCCCTAACGCCGGCCGGCCTGGCCATCGATCTTGGTACCGCAAACACCGTTGTTTATGTGAAAGGTACGGGAGTAGTTCTTGCCGAGCCATCGGTCGTTGCCATCGAGACCGTCGATGGGATCGAGCGTGTCCTGGCCGTGGGCGAAGATGCCAAGCTGATGATGGGCAAGACACCCGAGAACATCAAAACGGTTCGACCCCTGCGCAACGGTGTTATCTCCGATCTCGAAGTCGCAGAGCAGATGATCAAGCACTTCATCGGCAAGGCGCTGGGGCGACAGGGTTTCTTTCATGTTGGGCCTGAAATCGTCATCTGCGTGCCTTCCGGTTCAACCCAGGTGGAGCGCCGGGCCATTCGCGATGCTGCCTCAAACGCGGGCGCCAGAAAGGTGTGGTTGATCGATGAACCCATGGCGGCTGCGATCGGGGCAGATTTGCCGGTTACGCATCCCGTGGGATCTATGGTCGTCGATATCGGCGGCGGGACGACCGAGGTCGGAGTGATCTCGATCGGCGGCATGAACATGAGCATGTCGGCCCGGGTAGGCGGCGACAGCATGGATGAGGCCATCACGCTGCATGTTCGCAGGCATCACAATCTCCTGATCGGGGAGGCGACCGCGGAGCGTGTTAAGAAGACGCTGGGAGCGGCGATGGTCGACGACGCTGCCGCGGCCAAGCCAACGACGGCGCTGATCAAGGGCCGCGATATAGGGCAGGGCAGACCCAAAGAGATCGCTATCACCCAGGTCGAAATCGCAGACGCTCTGGCCGATTGCGTCGGCCAGATCGTTCAGGTCGTTCGCAGCACGCTTGAAAGCACGGCGCCGGAGATCGCAGCGGATATCATCGAAGGTGGTATCATCCTGACGGGAGGAGGCTCGCTTCTCACCGGGATCGATACAGTTCTGGCCCTCGCCACCGGGCTGCCTGTCCGCGTCGCGGATAACCCGCTCAATTGTGTAGCGATCGGAGCGGGCCGGACGCTTGAGGACCCAGTCTATCAGAGCGTACTCCATGGTGCCTAAAATGGTGCCGGAGAACCGATCGCTTGATCTGCGGCTCGACGGCGAAGGCATCATTTCGTGCATCGGCCCGGCGTGCCAACTATGCTTCCGCAAAGGGACGTGAAGGGTACTCCATGGCCAAGCTGCAACTGAAAATCGGCGATCTCGTCCGGCGTGATCCGGGAGACGTTTGGCGCATCCTCTCGATACCCGCCGGCTACAATCCGGTTACAGACCGAGCAGAATGTCTTTGCGAGCGGCCGCCTCTTGGTTGGCTCCAGCCCGATGGAAAGCGCGGTACGCCTTGGGCAAAGCAAGGGCGAACAGAGCGCTTCGATATTTCGGATCTCAAGCTTCTCGACACGGATACGCTCGAGCGGCCGCAGGATTGAGGCAGTTTTGCACTTCGTCGCGAAAGGCAAATTCGCTGGTCAGCTGAACGTGAGGTCGATCTGCGCCCACATTGCTGCTGTTCGAAGGTCAATTTCATTCTCTCGAAAGCTGCCACCCCTTCAGTCGTCTCGGCCGAGGTGCGCCAGCAAGCCAGACGCGGCCAGACTTCGGATCTATCCGATCATATTTGCCTACGGCTCGACGCATGGTGGACGGCCTCGGAACATGCGCTGGAATCGCCAGTTTAGTGATGCAGGGCATTGCCAGTGGGAGCGAGCTATGAAGAAGCTTATCGGAACATTGGCGTTGATTTCTGCGGTCGGCATTTCCGGATCTGCTGAGGCCAAAGGTGCGGTTAAGGGGGCAGTCGTGGGCGCTGCCGCCGGTCACATGGTTGGGCACGGCCATGCGGTGGCAGGGGCCGCCGCGGGCGCGGCAATCGGACATCACCACGCAAAGGTAAAGGCGCGCAAAGCCGCGGCGGCCTGATCTCCTGCATCAACATTGTCGATTTCGTAGCTCGGTAGCGTCGCTGGCGTTTTGCTGCGGCCCTGAACGTCCGGGACTGGCGAAGCAGCTAGGACAAACCTGTGCGCAAGCTATTTGACCGCCTGACGGCTGGGTGTGCTCGATTCACCGGCCGGCCAGCGATGTTTGGAATTTGCATTCTCCTGGCACTCATAGGCGTCGCAGCCTATGTTTCAGGCGACGATCACTTCTTGAATGGCGCTAACCTCGGCCTCAGCGTTGTCACTTTGCTATTGCTGCCGATCCTCCAGGCCACACAAAATCGCGACGGCGCGGCTCTCCAGGCAAAGCTGGATGAGCTAATCAAATCGAACATCCATGCCCGAGACGCGCTCATTGGGCTCGAAAGCAAAGGCGAACAGGAAATCGAAGCGCTACGCCAGAGCGTCGTTGATCCGGCGCGAGAATAGCGTGCGCCACTTCGCGCCGCTGGTCCCTGGAATGGTCGGCGCCCTATGCGTTTCGAGCGGGAACGCAGCATTTGCAGACGACAAGGCGCCACCATCGTTCTCTCTTTCGCTGCGCGATACGCTGGATGGCTGGGACAATGCAGCCGGGCGTGTGACACGCGGCGCCGACGTCCTGAATAAACTGCAGGTGGCCGCCACGCTCCAAGGCGATCAGTTTGCATTGGACGGTCTGAGTACTCATCGCCAGATATTTCTGGAAGGCAGGGCCTGGATTAGGCATGTTGATTGTGCGGCAGTGAGTTCGAGCGTGATTGGCGCGGGTTGATGCTTCAGTTGGTTCCACCACTGGCGTTGGAACTGTGACCTGTATCCCGTCGTTGTATGAGCAGATGACGATCACAGCCTGGACTCAGCAATGCACACGATGACAGATGCCGACCGAGAAGCGGCAAATGCACTCCGCGAGATATTGGCGGATATCTCAGGGTTCTGGCACCGAGCCGGCGATGATAGTCCGCTCTGCCAGGCCATGGCGCGACATCGTATGGAAGCCGAGCATCGCCTTGCCGATAAACTTGCACCTTTTGTGACCGTTCCTCCGCCCGCAAAGGCCGCGCCGGCCTACGAGCAAACTGTCAGATCGGTGCAACAGGAAATGATATCGCTGCCGCGCTTTCACGGACCGGTGCTGGCGCACGCGCACAGGGGAATCAAATCCTAAACGCCGTCTATTGGAGGACTAAGCATCGGGTCTGCTCAAACATCGGGAGAGGCTTTCGCTTCCTCCATCGCTTGCGCCAAAATCCGGGCGATACGCTCCCATCCCCGCTCGTCGAAAATCTCGTTCTGTCTTATCTCGAGTTCGACGTATGGAATTTTCGCCGCGAAGGCATGGCTTGGAACGGTGAAATCGGTTTCGTCCATCCGGTAGGGCTCGTTGTCTCCGATCGTCAAACCCTCGATGGATTGTAGGGACGCAAGCACAGCTTGGGCGAAACGCGTGTTGCCTTCCGAATGCAGCACGCCGATTTCCCAAGGCCTGTCGATTTCGCCAAGCCGCGGCGTGAAGCTGTGGAGCGATACCAGGATTGTCGCCCGTCCAGCGGCGTTACGCTCGGCGAGCAGGCCCGCGATCGCCGCGTGATAGGGAAGAAATATCGCGTCGATGCGCTCCTGCGCGCTCCGCAGGGACAAGCCGATGTTGCCAGGAATGGCCGTTCCATCGCAGACCTGCGCAATCGAACCCCCATGGCCGACTTGGCGATTGCAGTCGATGACGAGCCGCGAATAGCGCTGCTCGACGAACGGCGCGTCGAGGATCGCAGAGAGCCGCTGACCGAGACGCGACACCCCGATGTCGAGTGCGATGTGTCGGCTGAGCTCCTGCGCGGCGAGGCCGAGGTTGTCGAGGCGTTCGGGGACCAAATTACCGGCGTGATCGCCCAGCAGCAGGAACAATGAACTTCCGCTGCGGTTAGTGATCCTGACCGGCGCAGCATCCCGAAAAGTGAGCAAGCCGCGGCTCGAACTGCTTGTCATGCTTCGTGGATTTCCGATGCCTTTGGTAAACCTGTCACACGTCACCACCTATACCTACAGCCAGCCGGTGCGTTTCGGCGAGCATAGGCTCATGGTGCGTCCGCGCGAGAGCTATGACCAGCACCTCCTGACCGCCGAGCTTGCAATCGATCCGGAGCCAAGCTCCGTTCGTTGGCTCCACGACGTCTTCGGCAATGCGGTGGCCATCGCCACCTTCGATCACCGCGCCGACTATCTGCGGATCGAGAGTACTGCCCGCCTAATCCACCATCCGAGCGAGCTCGAGGACGTTCACATCGAGGAATACGCGCGAACCTATCCCTTCACCTACTCTTCTGAAGAAATGCCGGATCTCCTACGCTCGATCGAGCGCCAGCATCTGGATCCGGCCCGCGCGATCGATACCTGGGCCAGGCGCTTCGTCGGCGCCCCCGACGCGAGCACGCTCGCCATGCTCACCGACATGACGAGCGCGATAAAGCGAGAGTTTACCTACTTGCCGCGCTATCAGAAGGGTACTCAGACGCCGCTCGAAACGCTGGAGCGCAAGACCGGCACTTGCCGTGACTACGCAATGCTGATGATCGAGGCCGTGCGCGCGCTCGGCCTCGCTGCGCGGTTCGTCTCGGGCTACGTCTACAATCCCTCGGGCCGTCGCCGGCGGCTCGGCGGCGGCAACACCCATGCTTGGGTGCGCGTCTACCTACCGGGATCGGGCTGGGTGGAGTTCGACCCGACCAACGCGATCACCGGCACAAGCGGCCTCATCCGCGTCGCGGTCGCGCGCGACATCTATCAGGCTATCCCTGTCTCCGGGACGTGGTCGGGTTTTCCCGGAAGCTACCTCGGCATGGACGTTTCGGTCGATGCCCATGTCGAGATCTCAGAGCCGTCCGGCTCGACCCCGCCAACCCTGTCTTCTGGAGTTTCCTGAATGCTCATCCGGGCCGGCTACAACATCCGTTTGGAAAGCGACGTGGCGACGCCGATGCTGGCGGCGCTCAGCATTCACCCCTCGCGAAACAAGGATCTGCGCACACCGCATCGGATCGTCACGACGCCGGAGGTGCCGATCTACGACTATATCGACCAGTTCGGGAATATCTGCTCGCGCGTGACGATCCCAAGCGGCGGGCTGACCTTGGCCTGCGATTTCACCATTGAGGACGATGGACAGCCGGATCCTGCCGCACCGGACGCGATCCAGCATGCGATCGAGGATCTGCCCGATGACATCCTCGTCTACTTGCTCGCCAGCCGCTACTGCGAAACCGACCGGCTCGCCGAGACAGCCTGGTCGCTATTCGGTGCCACGCAGCCCGGTTGGGTCCGTGTGCAGGCGATAGTCGCTTTCGTGCATGATCATATCGAGTTCGGCTACCATCACGCGCGGTCGTCGCGCACGGCTTGGGAAGGCTATCAGGAGCAGATCGGCGTCTGCCGCGACTTCGCGCACCTGGCGATTACCCTGTGCCGCTGCATGAATATCCCCGCGCGTTATTGCACCGGCTATCTCGGTGATATCGGCGTACCGGCGGTCGACGCACCAATGGACTTCTCTGCCTGGTTCGATGTCTATTTGGGCGGTGAATGGTACACTTTCGATGCGCGCCATAACGCACCGCGGATCGGTCGCATCCTGATGGCGCGGGGGCGGGATGCGACTGACGCAGCTCTGACCACCACCTTTGGGCCGACAAGTCTTGCCAATTTTGAAGTCCATACAGATGAGGTCGCCGGGGGATAATTTACGCTAGGCCAAGTTTGGCCGATGGCAGTTCACCCAGGCGATCTCACAGGCGGAATTCGGGTAAGACCATGTGCTCAGGCACCAAGGGTTCGGGTCATATATGTTGCGCCCGCGCCGTAGCTGGCGAGCTTCTCCCTCATTGCAGGTTCGTCAGCCTCCGCAAATCCCGCTTTGGCCCAGAAGGCGGTGGCGTCATTGACTGCGACAAGCGCGATCGCGCGCCAACCGTCGCGGCGTGCCTGATCGGCTAACCGGTCGATGATGATCCGCGTGAGGTTCTTGCCCTGCGCCTCGCGGAGAAGAGCCAGATCATGCAGATAGAGCACCTCGGCGTCGTTCGGGAGGGCTTGGACCAGGCTATTGAGCGGCGGCGCGCTTCGCGCCGTCCACGGATAGGCAATGAGGTACCCCAGCATCCTGCCGGTTCCCCTCGTCGAGTACGAAGCATCCCTGAGGAAAGAGCTTAAGCCGCTCGGCAAAGCAGCGCCTGTCCTCGAAGTGATCAGGAAAGGCTTCGCGAGCAACGCGAATGACACCATCGAGATCACTGATCGCCATTTCGCGCCAGAAGGCCTCGCTTGCCGGCCCTCCCATATCAAAAGCCGGTTTTCGCGCTGAACCGGTAGGGATCAAAGCAGGCTGCATCAGGATCGATCCGTCCGGCGAAGCCCTCGGACAGCAGATCGGCCGCGAGCGCCGCAAATGCGATGCCGTTGCCGCCGAAGCCGGCGGCAAGCCAGACACGGTGCATATGGGCGGCACGTCCGATGGCAGGGAGGCCGTCGGGAGAACTGCCGAAAGTCGCCGACCACGCGCTATCGACGGGCAGCGGGTCCGAACCCAGCAAGGCAGCAAGCTTGGCGGCGATCGTGCCGGCCTTGGTTCCGATCAAGGCATCGCGTCGTTGGGCATCGATCACGCTTTCGTCCTCGCCGCCGGCGATGACCCGGCCCTCGGCATCCACGCGGATATAGAGATAGGGATCCGATGCCTCCCAGATCATGGCATTCTCGCGCCACAGCGGCGCAGTGCCCGGGGATGTGGCCATGACGAATGTCGAAAGGAGTTTGAACTGCGACGGCAGAAACAGCGTCGCACGCTCATAGCCGCTGGCTAAGACCACCTGACGCGCCTCTAGCCTATTCCCCTCGGCCAGCGAGAGGGTCACGCCCTGTTCGTGCTCGTCCATCGCGATGACGTCGCAGGGGTAGTGGACCCGCGCGCCGCGCGTCTCGCGATATCGAGCATCCCGTGCGCCAGTTGCACCGGATCGACTTCGAAGCCGCCATCGGAAACGATCGCCGCGCGCGGCCGAATGCCGAAGCGCCGTGCGACCGCATCGCCATCCAGAAAGGCGCTGGGCAAACCATGACGCTCGTGGAACGCCGCCTCTCGTCGCAGGCCGTCCGCATCGAGCTGGCCGCCCGCAAGATAGACGGTGGGGCGATCTAGCCGCGCGCAATCGATCCCGAGCGCGTCGATCCGATCGGCGAGACCGCGAACCGCGTGGTAGACGCGCGTCCAGCGCCGCGCGGCTTCCGCCTCTCCGATATCCGCCGCAAGCGTGCTCATCGGAACGTCCATCGCCCACATCGATTCGGCCGTCGAAGCTGCGGTGCTCCCCATTCCGGAAGGGCGACGGTCGAGCACTACTACCGAATGTCCCTCGGCGCTGAAGCGTTCGGCGAGGATCGAACCCATGACGCCCGAGCCGATGACGGCGACGTCGCTTCGCCCATCCGCCAGCGGATCGGCCCGAGGAATGTCCCAGGCATCCTCATTCCACGACGGGCGCCCGCCGCGTAGATCCGGGATTCGGTCAGGGTCACAGGCGCTGTGCCAGGCGTGCGAATTCGATGGCCGCGAGCCTCATGCCAGGGTTCGAAGCTTTGGCTCGCGGGCGTAGAAGCGGCGCGAAGCAGCCTTCAAGAATTTCGCGTCGAGGCCCGTGACCCCGTCGTCCGGCTCCACGCCCGCCTTGTCGAGCAGAGGTCTGGCAGCCGAACTCGCGCCAATGGCCTTGAGGTGGCCGAAGGCATCCATGACGAACTGGACCGCGGCGCCCTCCTTGAGCAGGGCGGCGGTGCCCGCCTCGGACAGTACGAGTGCGACTGCATCGAAAATCTGACTGGGCGATCCCGCAAGTTGGCCATCGGCCTTGCAGACCCTGCCGTCGCTCAGCTTCGCGCCGCCCACCTTGGGTGCGACGATGACAGGCTTGCCCTTGGCTTTCTTCACCGCTGCGACCACGGCGTCGAGCTCCGTCGCATCGGTTCCGTCGGCGATCAGAATGCCGACCGCGCGGCCTTCGAGCGTGTCGTGCATGTTCTTGTGGATCGACAGGGCATCGGATTGCGGCATGTCCACCGGCGCGCGGGCGGCCGGCGCCTTCTTCGGCAAAGGAATGCCCAGCCCTTCGGCGACGCGCTTGGCCAGGTCCTCGTCGACGTTGCGCAGATTGGCGACCATACGACCAGGAACCTGGTCGAGCAGGCCGACCTTCGACAGTTCGAACACGAAGGACGAGGCGATATGCGCCTGCTCGCTTTCCGTCTGCGAGATAAAAAACAGCCTGGCCTGGCTATAATGGTCGGCAAAGGTCTCTGAGCGCACGCGCAGCTTGTCGCCTTCCTCGCTTTCGCCGGTCGGCTCGGTCGTCGTGGCGAAGCCCTTGGCCGGGGTCTCGCGCGGCCCGCCTTCCTCGCCGTGATCGGTGAGGCTGTTGGGTTCGTAGTTGCCGCGGCCCTTGGGCACCATCATTTGCATCTGGCCGTCGCGCTGGAAGTTCTGGAAGGGGCAGCGCGGTGCGTTGACCGGGATCTGGTGAAAGTTGGCCGTGCCCAGGCGCGATTTCTGCGTGTCGAGATAGGAGAACAGCCGGCCCTGGAGCAGTGGGTCGTTCGAGAAGTCGATGCCCGGCACGATATTGGCCGGACAGAAGGCAACCTGCTCGGTTTCGGCGAAGAAGTTGTCGACGTTGCGGTCCAGCACCAGCCGGCCGATGATGCGGACTGGCACGTCGTCTTCGGGGATCAGCTTGGTGGGGTCGAGCACGTCATAAGGCTGAGCTTCCGCGAAAGCCTTGTCGAAAACCTGAATGCCGAGCTCCCACTCGGGGAAATTGCCGCTGTCGATCGCCTCGAACAGGTCGCGGCGATGATAGTCGTTATCGGCGGCCTGGAGCTTGAGAGCTTCGTCCCAAATCGTCGACTGCAGGCCGAGCTTGGGTTTCCAGTGGAACTTCACGAAGTGACTTTCGCCCGCCTCATTCACCAGAACGAAGGTGTGGATGCCGAAGCCCTCCATCGTGCGCAGCGAACGTGGCAGGGTGCGGTCGGACATCGCCCACATCAACATGTGGGTCGTCTCCGGCATCAGCGAAGCCCAGTCCCAGAAGGTATCGTGCGCGCTCCCCGCCTGCGGATAGCCGCGGTCGGCCTCCATCTTCACGGCATGGACCAGGTCGGGAAATTTAATCGCGTCCTGGATGAAGAAAACCGGGATGTTGTTGCCGACGAGGTCCCAATTGCCTTCGGTGGTGTAGAACTTGACCGCGAAGCCGCGGACGTCGCGCGGTGTGTCGACCGAACCTGCGCCTCCGGCGACGGTGGAGAAGCGAACGAAGGTCTCGGTCCGCTCGCCCTTACGGAACAGCGCGGCCTTGGTGAGATCGGAAATGTCGGCAGTCGCTTCGAAATAGCCGTGCGCGCCCGAACCGCGGGCATGGACGATCCGCTCGGGGATCCGTTCATGGTCGAAGTGGAAGATCTTCTCGCGCAGGACGAAGTCCTCAAGCAGCGTCGGCCCGCGCGCGCCACTGCGTAGCGAATTCTGGTTGTCCGAAACCGCGATGCCCTGGTTCGTCGTCAGCATCTCAGCCGAGGCGCGGCCGTCGACTGTCTGGTGGGTCTCGCCGCCATTGCTGCCGGGGGTCTTCTTGGTGGGCTGGGCCATGATCGATCCTTGTGCGGGCTAAGTTACCGTCCAACACGCGAGGCGCGGATTTGATGCGTGCCGGATGTTTTTCGGCTGGGCATTCGCCATCCCATGGCGCGACGCAGGACCGCTGGTTCGGAACGTTCGCTCACCCCGCGCATTTGCAGGCGATGATCCCCGCTCGGCGGCAAGTCAAAGTCGCCATCATCCTTGCCGCGGTCTTCACCGCTTTTTTGGCTCTGGTCGCGGGTGCCTTTCCGGCGAGCTGGCTCAAGGGACTTGCAGAACGCAAGCTTAGCGCCGAGCTCGCGCGCCCGGTGACGATCGCGGCGCTGGAGCGCGAAAGCCCGTTCTCGTTCACGCCGATCCTCCGCGTGAAGGGTGTCGACATCCCGCAGGCCAAGTGGGCAGGGCCGGGCAAACTCGCGTCGATCGCGTCATTGCGGGTGCGGGTTGCGGTTCTGCCCGCGATTTTCGGCCGTGCAAATCCGCAAGTGCTGTCAGCCGGAAGGTCACGCTCGATTTCGTGCGCGATGCCGACAAGCGCGTGAACTGGCGGAATGGCACGCCGGGCGAAGACGGATCGGGCACTCCTATTTCGCTCGCCGCAATCCAATCGGTAAAGGCTGAAGTTCGCTACCGCGACGCGCATCAGAAGCGCTCGCTGCGCCTCCAGGTCACGATCGATCCGCACCGCGGGCTTGTCGCGGCGGGAACCGGAGAGATAGACGGCAATCCCGTCACGCTCGCCTTGAAAGGCCCCGCGAGCAAGGCCGACGAGCGCTGGCCGTTCGAAGCGAGCATTTCGGGGCCGGCGATCGACATGCGCATGAAAGGCGAGATGGTGGGCCCGTTGCGCACCGATGACATGACGCTGCGCATGACCGCACGAGCCAGCGACCTGAAGCTCATCGATCGCGTGATCGAGGCTGGCTTGTTCGGGACGCAGCCCGTCCATCTCGCCGCAGACGTCACTCACAAGGCTAGGCGATGGACGATCAGCGATCTGTCCGGGACGATCGGAACGAGCCGGCTTGCCGGCCGGCTTGTCGTCGACAAGGTCGGCGGCCGGTCCAAACTCGACGGCGATATCCGGTTCGCTCGCCTCGACTTCGGGGACCTATCGACCGATGCCGGGCAGGCGGCTGCGCGCGCGTTGGAACAGCGCGAGGGCAAGCTCATTCCCAACACGCGGATCAACATCCGCAAGATCAAGAACACCGACGGGCGCCTCGCGATCCGCATAGACAACATAGTGGGTGCCGGCTCTTCGGCGCTGCGCAGCATGGAAGGCGTGCTCACCCTCGACCACCGCCTGCTGGTCGCCAAGCCGTTCACGATGCGCCTCAGCCGAGGGGTCATTGCGGGCGAGGTTCGCGTCGACCAGCGCCAGGGTCAGGCGCAGCCGACGGTCGCCATCGCGCTCGACATGCGCGGCAGCAGCATCGATGCGCTCGCCGGCGGCACGGGCGAGATCGACGCACCGGTCGACGGGAGAGCACGCCTGACCGGCGTGGGCGACACCATCCGTGAGGTCGTGGGGCAATCCGACGGCACGATCGGCGTCATGGCTCAAGGTGGCTCGTTGCCGGCGAAACTCGCGAGCCTGCTGGGCTTCGATGTCGGTAGGGACTCTTCACCGGTGAGGGCAAGCAGGCCGCGCTGCGCTGCGCGGCGCTGCGCCTCGACATGCGTCGCGGAATCGGTACGGCGGCGCCGGTCCTTGTCGACACCAGCGAAAGCCAGACGCGAGGCGTAGGCACGATAACGTTCCCCGAAGAGCGGATCGCCTTGACGCTGACCGGCGCGCCCAAACGCAATTCCGTTCTTCGCCTGCCCGGATCGGTCTCTGCGCTTGGAACGATCCGCGATCCCTCGATCATGGTCCCGCGAGACGTCCAAGTCGTTCGGCAACGTGCTGAAGGCGGTCGGCCGCGCGTTGACCGGCAAACAGGGTCCCGAGGCGGTCGATACCGATTGCGCGGCGCTGCGCAATCGAACGCTCGGCTTCTGACGCCAACATAGCCGACCTTCAGCGGTTCAAAACGGCTCCCCAATATCTGCCATCGGTTCATCTGCTCCTTGCCGAACCTAGGTGGATCAGGATCCACAACCCTTCGACAATCGTTTGGCATAAGTCGTGGACGATGGACTGACCGATCGCTGGAATTATCCGGCAGAGATTGCCGACGGGCGTGACGCCCTATGTTCAAGGCATGGTCTGCTCAAGGCCGCTTTTTGAACTATGCCTTCAAGGCCCGCCGCACCGCTACGTCCCACCGCTTACGCACAAGACCCGCAACCAGGTGACGCCGGGGCGGACGTACCGACTGTCTGTGAATGCGATCGGCGAGCTTCTGGACTATAGTGTGCGCGGGGCGAGGAACTACGCTGGGCACGCGGATCGGCTTCTTCCCTTTCGCCGATATCTGAGCGCCGCGATTTGCACGCTGGCGCGCCCCGACGCGATCTACGACATGAACGTAGATCGCAACCGCGAACAGTGGATGCAGAACGAGCGGATGTTCGCGCTCAATCCGGCCGGGAGGATCCAGACCAAGAAGTTCCGTCCGATCGGCGGTTGTAGATCTCCTGCATTTCTGGCTTTCGTCGACGGATGAGTGGTTCGTCTGTTCGGAACGCAGCAGCTACGATGACTCCGAGGGGAGGGATGTGGTGACCCAGGTCAAGCCGGCCTCGTCCGCTCCGCCTGGGATGGCGCGCGCCAGCACCTTGGCATCCCAGACGGCTGAGGGTGCCAAATTGATCCGCCACAGCATGGCGACGATCCTCGCAGATCGCCGGGTCGATCTCATCGAGCTCGAGATGGCGCTAGGGCATAGGAGTTTTTGGCAGAACAACGAGCCGCTATGCCGTCTTCGATCCGGAGTATCTGGGCACCATCGCGGGGGATCGACGACGTGGTTTCGGACCTAGCCAAGATGGCTGCCGCTTTCATTTCACGCAAAAATCCAATGAAATACTGGCACTGCCGAGCTTAGGGCGAGAAGCAAAAGCCCCGCTAACGTCTTGCGTTAGCGGGGCTTTTTACTGAATGGCGACTGGTGGGCGTAGCAAGGTTGAACTTGCGACCCCTACGATGTCAACGAAATGGTTGGCGTCAAAAATGGCGGTTTTCCGTCATTTTTTCGCATTCATAACCGCGGAACGTGCCATGAACATATCGTGATTCTGCGCGAAGTTCACCCAAGTTTCACCCAAAAATTTTGGGCACAATAGCCGCCAAGGAGCTTAGCGGCGTCGCTAGCTGATCGGTCGCTTGTCGCGGACTGATAGCCCACTTATTTCGTCTCGAACTGCCGTGTGAGAAAACCGCGACCGCGCCTCATAAATTGAGACTGCACGTCGTTGTTTCCCAGAACGAGGACAAGCGAATCACCCCAATGAGCAATCCCAGGTCGATGCGTGTCGACAGATCCCGAGCGAATTTCATCACGATCAACGAGTTTGCGGCCATCGTAAAACCCCCTGATCACGGACATTCGACCGCGGGTGATGGGCTCTCAAAAGCGGTGATCCATTGAGGTCGCTGCCAAGTCTGCGAAGCCGCTTAGGACCAGTTTTATTTCGGAACCTGGACAACCGTGACCGAGCGCGCGGGCAGAGTGAAATGCAGTTTCTCGTCTTTGAGCGGTGCTCGAATGAGACGGGGCGGGACTGCATTGGGTCTCTCGAAGCTGTTGATCTCATCGAGCCTCTCGGCGGTCAGTGTTTCACCCTGGGCTCCTTTGGCTGGAACCCCGTCATTCGCCAAGTCCAACTCTACCGACTTGTCGGGATCGAGAGTGGTCATTGCCAGCCAAATGTGGCCGTCTCTCGCCTTGCAGCCATCGCATCGAGACTCGGCAGATTGATCTGGCCCGAGACATAACGCCCGGCGTCGATTTCAATGGGCAGCGCCGTTGCATCCTGAAAAGGAACGTACATGCGAAACACGTGGTAGCTCGGCGTAAGGTTCAATCTGGGTCCGTCAGTCAGGACCATCGACTGCAGAATGTTCACCACCCGCGCGATGTTCGCCATGCGCACGCGGTCGGCGAGATTGATCGCCGCGGTGATGGCGTCGCGAATGGAGTTCTGTTGTTGAATGTACATGGCGGGGGTTCCTGCCAGAGGCTTGAGCCAGTTCCCCCATCCATCACGACGAGCGCGACCTGCTTCTGGGATCGTATTTGTCCATGTTCGCGAATTTTTTTGGATCAGAAGATCCATCTCATAAGCGTTATGGACAGGCCCTCGTCTGTAGAGATATCGACTCCGCCGCTACGCTTGCCGCAGTTCCGGGTGCTTCATCATGCCGTTGCGCAGCGGATCGACCTTGCGACCGAACGGACTAATGAAGCCGCGCTGGGTGTCGCCGGGCACCGGGCGCTCGATTTTGATAAAATCCGCCCCCCAATCAGGAAAGCACTCCGCCCGCCGCCGGTACGAAAGTGAACTGCGCCACTTCAAGGGCCCCCAATGCCCTTCATAACTTGCGTCATCGATGGTCCTTCCACTGTGCCATTATGTCACCGCGACGACGGGTAAAGGCGTCGTCCGTCGGCAGTCTCCTAACTTCCGACGCCACCATGCCCTAGTTAAGACGTGACCTTGGTTCGAGATATTCCTCGAAGCCTTCGAGGCCCCATTCCTTGCCAAGCCCGCTCTGCTTGTATCCGCCGAAGGGGAGATCGACATCCATCGACATACCGCCGTTGACACCGACCGTGCCGGTGCGGATGCGCTTGGCAACGCGGACCGCGCGGAGCTCGTCGCCCGACACGACACTGCCAGACAGTCCGTATTCGCTGTCGTTGGCGATACGGATCGCGTCTTCATCGTCTTTGAAAGGTATGACTACAAGAACAGGACCAAAGATTTCCTCACGCCGCAATTGTCATGTCGTTGGTAACGTCGACAAAACAGGTCGGCTCGATGAAGAAGCCGCCGCCCTTATCGGTGGCTATCTGACCGCCGGCGATCAACCTGGCGCCTTCGCTTGCCGGCTTCGATGTAGCCCATGACCCGGTCACGCTGGCGCTGCAGAAATCAACGGTCCCATGAAATTCGTGGGGTCCTCTGCCTTGCCCCACAACTGCGCGTAAGCGTCATAGGCGTGTTCCAGCACCGTCACCGCTTCGTCGTAGCGGCTTTCGGTACCAACAGTCGCGTGATCGTCGCGCAGCCCTTGCCCCCGTGATAGCAAACGTCGACTGACCCACAGCCTCGGCGAAATTGGGGGCGTTCTCGAAGATAATAGCTGCGGACTTGCCGCCCAGCTCAAGGAACAGGCGCTTGAGCGTCGGGCCGCCTATCTCCATGATGCGGCGGCACCGCAGTCGAGCCGGTGAGAAGGAAATCACGTCGACGCGCGGATCGGTAACCGGTATTTCACCCAGCAGGGCCGGCTCCTTGCCGCTCACCACGTTCAGCACGCCCGCGGGGAAGCCGGCCTCGGCTGCGAGTTCGCCGATGATCGTGCTCATCAAAGGCGTGTCCGGCGCCGGCTTCAGGATCACGGTACAGCCGAGACAGCAGCGCAGGGATCACCTGCCCACCGTGATATAGAGCGGACGTTCAAGGGTATGATAGCCCCCACCACGCCAGCCAGCTCCTTGACCAGGAGGCGGCGATGGACAGGGCCCCAAACCTCCTTGTCGAGCATGGCCTTCTCCCACTCGATCGTGCCGTAGATCTCGAATAGCTGTCGAAGTGATTCGAGGGCCGCGGCATTGGCCATATTGACGGCGCCCATGGCCGCCCCCGTTTCGTGGATGGCAATGTCGACTAGCCTCTGGCGATTGGCCTTCATCAGTTCGGCCAGCTTGTGCACCAGCGCCAGGCGTTTGTCCGAGGTGGTGGAGCGATCCGCTATGATCGAACGCGCGCCGCGCCGCGGCGGGATCCTTCTTCCATGTCCTCGGCGGAGGCATCGGCCGCATAGGCGACCACCTCACCGGTCCAGGGACTGATATCCTCGTATTTGGCGCCGTTTGCCGCATCGCGCAGCTGGCCATCGATGTAGAGTTTGCCTTCGGAAGGAAATGTCATGGAGTAATCCTGCTCAATTGAGACCGGCCTTGCCGTGCCATGGCGATCAAATGGAAACGATCAGCCGGACTTGCGCGCTTGGTAGGTGGCTATGTCGAGATGCGCTCGGCGGGTAGATCGATCAGATACCGAAACAGGCCGGTCGCCGATTCATATTGGGTCGAGCCCCGCTCCATCGGATTGAAACCTCGTTGGAGGCACGCTTGGAAGAAACGCATCCCTGCTTCGGGTTCCCATGACGGCCGACTGGCCCGGGCCGGTCATTTTGACCCGCGCGAACCGTTGTGACCCGGATATCCCGGTTTTCCAGTTCGAGCTGCGGGCCCTTGGGAAGCAGCTCCAAGCCTGCCTTTGTGGACTGGTAGACCAGCAAGTGCGGGAACGGCATGTCGACCGATTACGAGCTGATGTTGATAATCAGCCCTCACCGTTCCAGCATGGGAATGGCCGACCGCGAGCAGAGCATTGGTCCCGCAAGATTAGTTAGGATGCCGTTCATGATCTGATCGTCGGACGCTTCTTCGTCGAAAGGATCGAAGACCGCGGCGTTGTTGATCAAAACGTCGATCGGGGATAGACGCCGGCGATCTCCGCGAATGCGGGCTTGACCGATGCGGGCGACATGACGTCGCAGGCGGCCGCCATGGCACGCTCGCCGATGCCCCTTGCCACCTCCTGCACCTTGGCCAGCGTACGGCCCAGCAGCACGACCTGCTCCCCGTCGCTCGCAAACCGCTGCGCCAACGCCCTGCCCAAACCACCATTTGCACCCGTGATCACGATCACCTTATCGACCATTCGGATACTCCCAATAGCATCGTAAGAGCCTGTATCAGAGCGGATTCGGCGTCCTTCATGAACAGCTCTTCGATGTCTCCAGACGTGATCGGACGCGCCTCTTCCCCTTCGGCGAGAGAGGGCCGCGCCGCCGCTCGAGCGAACTGACGTATCGACGCCCTGCTCCGCCGCTTGGCGCCGCAGAGCCGCCACGGTTAGGTCTTCGCGGCGATGAT